>CAKNMY010000043.1 GCA_930989745.1 uncultured Lachnospiraceae bacterium
CTTCTTATACCGGAACAGGTTGCGCATCGTCGCCTTGCCTGTAAAATTCAGCCGGTTCCAGATAAATCCCACTCGCTCCAGCAGAATCCGCTTCCCGGACTTCGGAGCCTGCGGGCGCATCAGCTGCGCTGGCACCAGCGCCAGCTCGCGGCGGCACGCTGCGATTGTCGCGAGCGTTGTGATGACCACCGCTGCTGCCGTGGAGCTCACCGAATAGGACATATGCAGCGGCGAAAGCGCCTCCGGCAGATTCACATACAGGATCCCGTACGCCTGGATGATCACTACCGGCAGGATCTTCTGTCCAAGCAGAACGCCGATAATACTTCCGATGCAGCTTGAGAAAAACGCGTAACCCATATACTTCGCCGCAATCTGCCATTTGCCGTATCCCAGCGCTTTCAGCGTTCCGATCTCCGTGCGCTTCTCCTCCACCATACGCGTCATGCTGGTAAGGCAGACCAACGCCGCCACCAGAAAGAAGATCAGCGGGAATACAGCGCCGATTGCCTCTATGCGCTCCGAATCCTGTCCGTATTCAACGTAGCTCTGAATGGATTCTCTGTCCAGAACATACCATTCCGGCACCTCCATGTCATCAAGCTCTGCCCTGGCATCCGCGATCTCAGCTTCAGCGTCCGCGATCTCGGCTTGCGCATCCGCGGACTGTTCGTCAAATTCAGCGCGCGCATCCAGAAGTTCCTGTTCCTTCTCGGCAAGCTCTGCCTTTCCGTCCGCAATTTCCTGTTCGCCGTCCGCAAGCTTCTGCCTGCCTTCCTCCAGCTCCTGCCTGCTTGCCGCAAGCTCTGCCTTTCCCTCTTCCAGCGCTCTTCTCGCCTGGGATATCTGCGCCTCTCCGGCCTGAAGCTGGGCAGACTTCTGGTTAAGCGTATTCTGCGACGCCGCAATCTGCGCCGCGGACGCGTTTAACTCCTGCTGCTTCTGTTCCAGCGCCTGCCTTCCGCTCTGGATCTGCGCCTGTCCTTCCTGGATCGCCTGTGCTGCCGCGTCCAGCTGCGCTTTCTGCTGCGTCAGCTCAGTTCTCGCCGCCGCAAGCTGTTCGCCCTGCGCCTCGAGAGCCGCTGCCGTCTCATCGTACTGCGCTACCTGTTCCCTGGCAGCCGCAAGCGACTCATTCAGCGCTGCCCGCTGCTGTTCAACCTGCGCAAGCTGCTCCTGCAGCTTTGCAAGCAGCTCACTGCCTGCATCTTCCCCTGCTTCTATGAGCGCGTCAATCTGCTCCCGCAGGGCCTTAGCCTGACTTTCGAGCGCTGCCAGCTGCTCCTCGCCCCGGGCAATCAGCTCACGCGCCGCGTCCACCTGCGGCTTCTGAGCTGCAAGCTGCTCTCTGGCCGCTGCGAGCTGTTCTTCTGCCTGGCTTACCTCAGCGTCCGCGCTCTCCCACGCCTGGACTCTCTGCTGGTATTCGGCAAGCCGGCTCTGCAGCAGCTGTTCCTGCTGCGTCAGTTCCGCTCCGGCCGCGTCCAGCTGCCTCTGTCCTTCCGTGATCTGCGCTCTGGCGGAATTGAGCTGGCTGACGCCTGCCGCGAGCTGGCTTTTTCCGTCCTGTATGGTCTTTTCATTTGCGATGATCTGCTGTTCGCCATCCGCAAGTTCCCGTTCGCCGTCCGTGATCTGCCGCTCGCCGTCCGCGAGCTGCTGTCTGGAATCCTCCAGCTCCTGTTCGCCGTCCGCAAGCTCCTGCTTAGCGTCTGCTATCTGCTGTTCCCCGTCCGCAAGCTCTGCCTCCGCATCCGAAAGCTCCTGCCGTGCGTCCGCGATCTGCCGCTCACCGTCCGCGATCTGCTGCTCTCCTTCTGCCTGGATCTCCTCATAGCGCGCGTCGCACCGCTCGCCGGAGATCTCCTCAATCCGGTCGGTCACCCGGCCGACAATATCCATATATTCATCCGTATACGCGGTCTCCTGTGCCGCATCCTTTACCCGGATATAAATATTCGTATATGCTTCCAGAGAAAAATTTTCAGCCGTCACAATTCCCAGGCCTTCCACGGTTCCGTTTCCGACCGTGCTGGTGCCCAGATCAATGCTCAGATAGAACGGGCTGCTGCCGTATCCCACAATTGTAAACGTCTCCTGCGAAAGAGTATCCAGGATATCCTCTCCGTCCCCGGCAAACACCTCAATGGTATCTCCAATCTCATAGCCGTATGTACTCATAAACTCGGAATCCATGAAGATCTCGCCCGCCTGTTCGGGAACTCTTCCTTCCGCCACTTTCACCAGGTTCATATCCTCGGTCATGGACATAAGTTTTACCACCGCCTGGGTATCCTCAAGACGGCAGAGCACATCGGCTGTGTAGGCGGGCTGGACGTTCTCCACACCTTCAACAGTTTCCAGCTCTCTTACATCGTCATCGGTGAGCCCCAGAGTTCCCATGACCTGAATATCCATCAGCCGGCTCTCGTCATAATAAGCGTCCGCCGACAGCCGCATATCCGGACTTGCCGCCCGGATTCCTGAGAAAAACGCCACGCCGAGGAGTACAATCAGAAGGATGGACAGAAAGCGGTTCCTGGTCTTCCAGACCTCTGTGAAAAATTCTTTTATCAGAACATTTCTCTTCTTCATCCTCAACACCTTACCATTCTATCGTTTCCACAGGCACCGGATTCGGATTTTCTTCCATCCGGCTGACCTTTCCGTTCTTGATGTGGATGATCCGGTCTGCCATAGGCGCAATGGCAGAATTGTGCGTGATCACCACCACCGTCATATGGCGTTCCCGGCAGGTATCCTGCAGAAGCTTCAGAATCGCCTTTCCCGTATTATAGTCCAGCGCTCCTGTCGGCTCATCGCACAGCAGAAGCTTGGGATTTTTGGCAAGGGCTCTGGCAATCGCCACCCTCTGCTGCTCTCCGCCTGAGAGCTGCGCAGGGAAATTGTCCATGCGGTCCCCCAGTCCGACGTCTCTGAGCACCTGCTCCGCATCCATCGGATTTTTACAGATCTGGGAGGCAAGCTCCACATTTTCTTTCGCGGTCAGGTTTTGTACCAGGTTATAAAACTGAAAGACGAACCCGATGTCATTTCTCCTGTAGGAGGTGAGCTGCTTCTCTTTATATTTACTGATGTCCACCCCGTCAATCCACACTTCCCCCGAGGTGGCACTGTCCATCCCCCCGAGGATATTCAGCACCGTGGTCTTGCCGGCCCCGCTGGGGCCTACCACCACGGCAAATTCTCCCTCCCTGATCTCCAGAGAGAGCCCGTCCACCGCATGGATCTCCACTTCGCCCATGTGATATGTCTTGCGGACGTCCCTGAGGCAGACCATTTCGCCATGTTCATTCATATTGTTACCTCCTGTAAAACTCCCTTTTTACAGTCCCAAATCCTCCAGCCTGCGCCTGCTGTACGTGTCCAGCCTTTCCTTCAGTTTCTGATTCTGAGGAAGCGACAGGTCGGGATCCAGCTCCAGCAGCTCACGCGCCGCGTCGCTTGCCTGCTTCAGCAGCGGAGCGTCCCGGTAAATATCCGCGATCGCGAACTCCATCAGCCCGCTCTGGCGGACGCCGAACAGATCGCCGGGGCCGCGCAGCTTCAGATCTTCCGAGGCGATAAAAAAACCATCGTTGGACTTATTGAGAATCTCCAGCCTCCTGCTCGTCTCCTTTGCGCCGCTTCCCTGCATAAAAATGCAGTAGGACTGAGCGTCTCCTCTTCCCACGCGCCCGCGGAGCTGGTGAAGCTGCGCAAGCCCGAACCGCTCGGCGTTCTCTACCATCATCACCGTGGCATTCGGAACATTTACCCCTACCTCAACAACAGTGGTGGATACCAGGACCTGGATCTCATTTGCGGCAAACCGCTCCATGATCTCATTCTTCTGCGCCGGCTTCATCTGTCCGTGCAGCGCTTCCACTGTGATCGAGGGCGGAAAGACTTCCCGAAGCTTCTGCGTATAGTCCGTCACGTTCTCCGCCTCCATGCCCTCGCTCTCCTCCACCATCGGACAGATCACATATACCTGATGTCCCGCGGCAATCTCCCGCTCCATAAAGCGGTATGCATTCGGACGGTAGGAGGTGTCCACCACACAGTTCTTAATCGGCAGCCTCTTTGCCGGAAGCTCATCCACCACAGAAATATCCAGATCTCCATACAGAATGATCGCAAGCGTTCTGGGAATGGGCGTGGCGCTCATAACGAGCACATTCGGCTGCTTTCCCTTATCCGACAGAGTAATTCTCTGGCGCACCCCGAAACGATGCTGCTCATCCGTGATCACAAGCGCCAGGCTCTGATACTCCACCTTTTCCTGAATCAGCGCGTGTGTGCCGATGATCATTTTGGCCTCCCCTGCGGCAATCTTCTCATAGATCTCCCGCTTCTCCTTCGCCCGCGTGGATCCTGCGAGGAGCACCGGAGCGTACGAGCGGAGGTCATGCTCCTCCAGCAGCTTCTGAAGCGACTCGAAATGCTGCTTTGCCAGCACCTCTGTAGGCACCATCAGCGCGCTCTGATAACCGTTCTCCGCCGCCATGATCATTGCCAGAAACGCCAGGATTGTCTTTCCGCTTCCCACGTCTCCCTGTACAAGCCGGGCGCTCAGCGTGCTGCCCTTTAAATCTCTCTCAATCTCCGTCCATACCCGCATCTGCGCTCCGGTCAGGCGGTAGGGAAGATTCTCCATAACCTCCTCGGTCTTCCATACCTCTTTCATCGGATAGCTGTTCTTCTGTACTTCCTGCGTCTCCTTCAGCTGCTGCAGCGCCAGAATAAAGAACAGAAATTCATCAAAAATCAATCTTCGCCTCGCGGCGAGCAGATGTTCCCGGTCTGTCGGGAAATGCACCTGGCTGACCGCGTAATTATATTCCGCCAGTCCGTATCTCTCCCGGATATCATCCGGCATAAATTCCGGCTCCAGCGTGCGTCCCTTAAGCACCTCCTGCACTGTTCGGACGACTGTCTTGTTCGGAAGCCCCGCAGTCAGCGCGTAGATGGGCTGCAGCGCGTGCAGCCGTTCCTCATAGGCTGCCGGTGTGAAGATCTCGGGCTGCTCCATCACGAGCCGTCCGCCCTTCCTCACCACCCTTCCTCTGAACACAAAAACGCTGCCGCGTTTCAGCGTGCTCCTGAGAAACGGCATATTAAACCAGGTGACCGTCAGTCTTGCGTCCCCATCGGAGAGCGACAGTGTAACCACAGACTTATTCCGGTATCCCTTTGCCTCCGCCGAATGAGGAAGCATCACCTGAATTGCCGCCTTTGTGTCAGGCCTGAGCTGATCCAGCTTCACAGGGGGCTCGCAGCAGTCGTAATCCCTCGGATAAGCCTCCAGCAGATCTCCGACTGTATAAATCCCCAGCTTCTGAAATAATTTTTCTGTCTTTTCGCCGATCCCTTTGATACAGCGCAGGGAATCTTCTCTCTTCATGCTTCACCATCCAAGTCTCAGAATTTCAAAAGGGCACTGCAAGTCCAGAAAAACCGTTTCCTTCCCCACAATGCCCTCATGTTCGCCGCTTACTCTACAGATACGATGCAGTAGTAAATAGGCTGTCCGCCGCAGTTCAGCTCCACGTCGCAGTCCGGATACTTCTCTTCCAGTCTGCCCGCAAGCTTCTGCGCGTCATCTTCGGAGAGATCCTCTCCGTAATAAATGCTGATCAGCTCGGCATCCTCATCCATCATCCGGTCGGTCATCTCTTCCGCTACCGAGAGCACATCCTGCCCCACGGCGAGAATGCCGTCGTCACCGATGCCCATGATATCGCCCTGACGGATCTCCTTGTCGTCAATGTGCGTATCGCGCACCGCATAGGTCACCTGCCCGGTCTTCACATTCCTGATCTCCTCGAGCATCGTCTCGGCGTTCTCCTGCGCGGACTTCTCCGGCACATAGTTGATGACAGCCGTAATGCCCTGCGGAACCGTCTTTGTCGGAATAACAATAATCTCCTTATCCTTCGTCAGCGCCTGCGCCTGATTTGCCGCAAGAATGATGTTCTTATTATTCGGATAGATAAAAATGGTCTTTGCATTCACTCTGGAGATCGCGTTCAGCATATCCTCTGTACTGGGATTCATCGTCTGACCGCCCTCGATCAGGTAATCCACGCCAAGCTCACGGAAGATCTCCGCAATGCCATCGCCCACGGACACCGCAATAAATCCCACGTCTTTCGGCGGCGCCTGCTGCTCCTGCGCCTGCTGCTTTGCCAGCTTCTCAGCGTCCTTAAACAGGCGCTCCTGATGCTCTTCGCGCATATTGTCGATCTTCATGCGGGTGAGCGCGCCGTAAGTCAGCGCCTTCTGGATCGCAAGCCCCGGGTCATTGGTATGTACGTGGACTTTCACAAGTTCGTCGTCCGCGACTACCACCAGGGAATCACCGATTGAGAGCAGATACTCCTTAAAATTCTCCTCATCCCGCTCTGTAAATTCCTTATCCAGCATAATGATAAATTCCGTACAGTAGCCGAACTTGATATCCGCCTCAGCCTCACGGGAAATCTTCGTCACATTCGCTTTGGCGTCCTGCACGTCAAAGCTCAGATCGATCTCCTTGCCCTGATACGCGTCAAACGCTCCCTCCAGGACAACCACAAGCCCCTGTCCTCCGGAATCCACAACGCCTGCTTCCTTAAGCACCGGAAGCATCTCCGGCGTCTGCGCAAGCACCTGGTTGGCATATGCTATGACATCCTCCAGGAAGCTTCCCAGATCTTCGCACTCGTCGCACAGCTCCCTCGCCTTGTCCGCAGCTCCCTTCGCTACGGTCAGAATCGTTCCTTCCTTCGGCTTCATAACCGCCTTATACGCGGTCTCCACAGCCTTCTCCATGGCATCCGCCAGCGTCAGCGCGTCAATCTCTTCCTTTTCCTTTATTACTTTCGTAAATCCACGCAGAAGCTGAGACAGGATAACGCCGGAGTTGCCGCGCGCACCGCGCAGAGAACCGGAAGAGATCGCCTTGGCAAGGCTTCTAAATGTCACTTCTTCCAGACTGTTGACCTCCCGCACCGCTGACATGATCGTCAGTGTCATATTCGTACCGGTATCACCGTCCGGAACCGGAAACACATTCAGCTCATTGATCCATTCCTTTTTTACTTCCAGATTCTTCGCTCCGGCAAGAAACATCTTTGCCAGCAGCTTCGCATCTATTGTATTCACTACAAGCTCCTCCTTAAATCACTAATCTATTACGCGCACGCCCTCCACCAGGATATGAATGTCCTCGATCTCCATACCGGTGAATTCTTCTACCTTATACTTTACATTGCTGATCAGGTTGTCTGCCACTGCCTGAATGCTCACGCCGTAGGAAACAATCACATGAAACTCCAAAGAAATCTTATTCTCATTGACGGTGACGTTAATCCCGTGCTTCAGGCTGTCCCTGCGCAGAAGCTTTACCAGGCCATCCTTCATGTTCACTGCCGCCATCCCCACAATTCCGAAACACTCCACCGCGACGCTTCCCGCATAAGTGGCGATTACGTCCGTATTGATCGTGATCTCTCCCAATCCAGTATTCATACGCCCTTTCATGTCTGGATACCTCCACTTCTATAAGTCAAAGCGGATACTCGCCACCCGCTTCGCTGCTTGCTCATAACCCCATAGATAAGGTTATTTACCGAAACTTTACAGTCCGGCACTGATTATCATGTTTATTATACCCTGTTTTACATAAAAAAGAAATAAGAAAATAGAAAACCTCAAAAAAATTATTTTTTTCACTTGCCAAATCAGAGATCATCTGTTAAAATAGCTATTGTTGCAAACCTATATCTTCATAGGTTAATATAGGTAGAGGAGGTGCAATCATGGCAAAATGTGCAATCTGTGAAAAAGGTGCTCACTTCGGACACAATGTGAGTCATTCTAATAGAAAAACAAACAAAATGTGGAAATCCAACGTGAAATCCGTAAGAGTGAAGACTGATAACGGAGCATCCAAGAAGATGTATGTATGTACTTCTTGCTTAAAATCCGGCAGAGTAGAGAGAGCTTAAGGAATTTCTGAGGAAGCCGTTCCTGTGAGGGATGGCTTCTTTTTTTGCTTTTCTAATTGTAAAAGATCTGCTATAATTATTACTGAATCTTTACAAAACGCAAAAGAAAGGACTTGACCAGATGACCTATTATAAATTCATGCGCCGCCTGAAAGCCGCGCCCCTTCTTTTGTCCGCCGTCCTGTTTCTGTCCGCATGCGGATCAGACAGACCCGCAGCCTCTGTTGAAGATACTGTTGAAGCCACAGCGACACCATCGCCGGAAGCCGAACCGGAAGAATCCTCCCAGCTGCAGATTACGGATGGAGACGCCTCCTCCGAGGAGTCAAAGGCCGCTGTCGGCAAGACGCCCGTAACCGTTGACCAGCTTCCCTCTTCCTTTCGTCTGGATGTCCCGGATATCTTGCAGAATCCCGAGCTTCCCACCGGCTGCGAATCCGTCGCGCTGACAATGGCCCTGATGTATGAGGGCTTTTCACTGGAGAAAACTACAATCGCTGACGAATATCTCGTATATACGGAAAATGACAATCTCGCTGAGGGTTACTACGGCGACCCTCATTCCGAGAACGGAGCAGGCTGCTTTCCTCCTGCCCTGATAAAGACTGCCGATCTCTATCTGCAGGCCCAGCAGTCCGACCTGCGGGGTGTAGATCTGACCGGCGTCAGCTTACAGGATCTGTTTCTCTATGTTGCCGGGGACATGCCTGTGATCGTCTGGAATACCATGTACATGTCCGAGCCCAATTTCACCGGGGAAGAGTTCGACCTGAACGGCATTACTTACCGCTGGTACAACACTGAGCACTGCGTTGTGCTCTCCGGTTATGACCTTGACCGCGGTGTTGTCTATATCAACGACCCGCTGGAAGGTATTGTGGAACGCGATCTCGCTGCCTTTGAAGCATATTATGATGAAATCGGGCGCTTTGCCATAGTCCTTCAGTAAACCGCCCGCAGCACAAAACAGCTCTCCGAATCACACCGTCCGGAGGGCTGTTTTCTATTTTCCGCAAAAACGTAAAGGCGAAGTAGAAGAATGGCGTCTGCCGCCATGTTCTGCTCCACCTTTGATATATACTGCAAACCTGTTAGTCTGTAATCTGTTCTTTATGAGTTTATAATACCAGAGCATTACAGAAAATTCTATCTGATTTTTCTTAACATTCATTAAGATTTTCTTACGCCGTAAATAAAAAGCTCAATCCCGGCAGAACAGCAGATATCCAAGGAGCAGGCATGCCGCGGAAATCAGCACACAGCACACTGCATCTGAAAGCAGCAGCCCGATCAGGATACCAAAGCCGATCCAGAACATCATAAAACCGATTACACGGTTCATACCAGACTATTCCTCTTTTTTCTCCTCTTGATTTACTATATGCATATCCGCGTCAGAAAAAGACTCTTCCTCAGAACCTTTTTTCGCAAAACGGTCCGCCAGATCCGGAACCATATCAAGAATCTTCGTGATGGCATCCTGATTCTTGACATTTACAAGCTTTGTACCGTTTTTGTTGATGACCAGAACCGCGCTCGGGCTGATCTTTCCGCCCATTCCGCCGCCGCCGTTATTCTTGGCATTCTCCGCAAACGCTCCCGCCGCAACGCCGAAGGATACGTCCACCAACGGCAGGATAATGGTATCTCCCACATGGATCGCATCACCCACAACGGTCTTGCTTGTAATAAAACTGTCCATACCCTTAAACAGCGCTTCCACTGTTGACTGAAAATTTGACTCTGCCATGTTTAAAATGCCTCCTTGTACTGCTTTATAATCGTTTTTATATTGGACTGCAGATAGGTCTGCACCGCCAGTTTCAAAATAATGATCCCGTAGATTCTGCCCCGCGCGGACACATCCGCCTCCAGAACAGGTTTTTCAAAATCCGGTATCACCGCCAGTTTTCTCGGAAGTACCGGAAAGATCAGGCTGACACCGGCGAGAAGCTGGCCCGTGCGGGCGGGATCATCAAAGCCGAAATGCACGCTTCCGCGTATATTCCGCGGGCGGATGTGCATGAGAAGCTTTTTCCCGTTCCTCATCACCGCTCTCAGAGCGGCGCGCAGTTCAGGGCTCTTCAGAAAGCTCCTCCACTGTCTGATTTTACCACAGATTCTGCGCACTGTTAACCGGAATTTCGAAAACGTCTTCCGTATCCGGGAGGGAATTGAAAAAATCTTCCGCAGAACCCCTCCGACCGCTCTGCATGCACTCCTCAGCAGCCGTTCTGTCTTTTCCCAGAACGTGTCATGTGAAACGGAAGGAGCTTCCTCAAATTTCTCTGCGGATTCTATGGATTCCTTCTGTCCGCTCTCTTCTGCCGTAAGAATCGGCTGCGCAGACTCCTGCGCTTTGTCAGCTGCGGGCGGTTCCGGCAGAGCATTCGATTCTGCCCTCTGTTGGCGCCGCTCCGCTTTCGGGGCAGCGGCACGCTCCGCCGCTCTGCGTTTCCGCTTCTCCATCATTTTCAGAACCGGGATTCCAACCAGATAGACCTCCCGGTCCAGATCTTTGCCCTTTTCATACTGTACCTTCACCAGAACCAGGCGGAACAGCCACGATACCTCGCCTCCTGCAGCGAGTTCTTCTTTCTTCCGCAGAAAACTGACACGGTAGCGAACCGGTACGAACAGCACCAGGAGCACAGCCAGCAGAATCAGCCCCAATATTGTCCCCAGCAGTATGCCGATGATTTTTAATAATGCAAGTATGATATGTAACATCCTCTACTTTCCTGTCCTGCCAATCCTTTCCTCAAGATAACTGCGAATCTCTGCCGTCCCGGTCTGTTCATATACCTCCGTGACAATCTCTTCCACCAGCTGGAGCGCCTCCTCATATCCCTTCGCGATCCCCACCACTGCGGGACAGATCCGCCGCAGCGCTTTCTGCTGCAGATACGCAGGCGAGATGATCTCCAGCTGGTTCTTCTCGCCCACGGGCAGCGTGATCAGATAATATCCGACGACGCCCGCCCCGTGATCGATCCTCCAGATGGTCTTTTTCAGGCCCTTTTCTGCATGATTCCCCACATACAGATTTTTATACCAATTCAGCTTATAATCTTTTCCGGTTCTCATTCCTGTCTAAGTCTCTCTTCAATCGCATCAATCACAATACGCAGCACTTTAAGCCGCGCGTAATACTTTGAATTGCCCTCCACAATAATCCACGGAGCACGGGAGGTGGATGTGCGGATCAGCATCTCGTCCACCGCCACCTCATAGGCATCCCACTTCTCTCTGTTGCGCCAGTCCTCGTCCGTGATCTTCCACTGCTTCTGAGGATCGGCCATGCGCTCATTGAAACGGCGCTCCTGCTCGTCCTTGTCGATCTGCATCCAGAACTTCAGCACAATCGCGCCGGCGTTGACCAGCTGCCGCTCCATATCATTGATCTCGCGGTACGCCCGCTGCCACTCCTGGGTTGTGCAGAAACCCTCAATGCGCTCCACCATCACGCGCCCGTACCAGGTGCGGTCAAAGATCGCGATATGGCCGTCCTTCGGCATATTGTTCCAGAATCTCCAGAGATAGTGGTGCTTCTTCTCAATGTCGTTCGGCGACGCCGTGGGATTTACCTGGTAACCTCTCGGATCAAGCGCCTGCGTCAGCCGCTTGATCGCGCCGCCTTTGCCGCCGGCATCCCATCCCTCGAATCCGAGTACTACCGGTATCCTTCTGCGGTAAAGTTCGCCGTGCAGCTCTCCCAGGCGGTCCTGCAGCTTCTTCAGCTCATGCCTGTACGCTTCCTTCTCGCAGGATACGCTTAAGTCCACGCTTCCCAGGCGCGATGTGCGGAGAATATCCTGCTCCGCGTTCAGCAGGGGATCCCGCAGCGGCGTCTCCTGTGCCGCCCGCTTTGCTCCCTCTACAGCTTCCTTCAGCCGCTTGATAACCGCGGAATAAATCTTCACAGTCGCAAATCTCCGGTCTGTGGCCTCCACCAGCGTCCAGGGCGCGCAGGCCGTCTCTGTATTCTGGATCATCTCATCATTAATCTCGCGGTACCGGGCAAACTCCTTATTCCGCTTCAGATCATCCTCAGAGACTCTCCACGCGCTGGATTTGGACTCCATCAGCTTCTCAAAGCGCTTCTTCTGCTCCTTCCTGTCAATGCACAGAAACAGCTTAATGATCACCGTGCCGTCGTCTGAGAGCTGCCGCTCGAAGGAATTAATATCCTCGCAGCACTCGAGAAGCTCCTCACGGCCCATCTTCTTCTCAAAGCGCTCCTTCTGAACCCTGCGGTACCAGCTCGTGTCAAACACCGCGATCCTTCCCCGCTCCGGAGTCTTGATCCAGAACCGCCACAGAAACGGGTGCATCCGCTCCTCCTCCGTCTCCTTGGAAACCGCGTATACAGAGAACCCTCTGGGGTCCATCGCCTCAATCAGATGGTTGATCTGCACGCCCTTTCCCGCGGCGCCGAAGCCCTCGAAGACAATCATCACCGGAATCCCGAGCGCCCTGCACTCTCTCTGCAGAGCGGAGAGCTCCGGCATCATCTTCTCCATACGCTCTTTGTACTCGTCTTTTGGCATCTCCTTGGTAAGGTCAATCTGCTGCAACATACTACTACCTCCTTTGCCCTGTATTCCAAGAAAGGAGAGACATTCATCTCTCCCTTTTGTTAAAAATATTTTCGATTCCCCCATAGATTTGACTTTTTCAAATCCAAATATTCATTGTAGGCCATTTCCAAAATCTGTCGTTCATTTGAAAACTTCAATAGATGGTAAGCTTCGTGGAATTTATAATATCCCGAATCTACGAAATATTCTTCCCTCTGAGGCCTGCTGTAATAACTGTTTGCCATCATCAGATACCAGTGCACCTCTTTCTCCACGACGTCATCCGGGATGCTGAACGTATACTGGCTCCTGCCGATATACTTTATAATCGAAGCCTGCACGCCGGCTTCCTCCATAACTTCACGGATTGCAGTGTCCTTATATTCTTCTCCTGCCTCTACAGTTCCCTTCGGGAGTACCCATCCTTCGTACTTATTGCGGTAGCTCTTGTACAAAGTCAGGATCTTGCCCCGATAAATTACCACCCCGCCACAGCTCGTTGCTTCAATCATTTGCAATTCCTCCTGTTATGCGTTGTGTGTCTCAACTGTATTTAGTATACCTCTTTTTATTATTCAGCGCAACGCTAATTATTGTAATAGGCATTAAAAATCTGTCTTGCAATAGGCACTGCCGCCTCGCTGCCGCTTCCGGCCTTCTCCGCGATCACGCATACCACGATATCCGGATCTTCCACATTCGAGAAGCCTGCGAACCATGAATGCGCCGGTTCGCTCAGATCGCCGTGCTCTGCGCTTCCCGTCTTGCCCGCAATCGATACGCCGACGTCCTGCAGCGCTTTTGCGGTTCCGTTCTCAACTACGCCCTGCATTAAGTCAGTCAGTGTCGCAGCCTCAGCCGCAGTCATCAGCGTATCGAACTCCTCGGGAGCCGTCTCTCTTACCTTCGTGCCCTCATACGTCTCCACCCGGTCCACGAGATACGGCGTCATTGCCACGCCGTCATTTGCCACTGCGGCGGCAATCATCGCCATGTGAATCGGAGTCGCCAGCGTATCGCCCTGTCCGATTGCAGTCTGCATCGTGAGCGCGTCCGGCGAGGATTCGTTCAGCGTAAAGGAACTCTTGCTGTACGGCAGCTCCAGAGGAAGCTCCCTGTTAAACAGCAGATCTTCCGCCGTAGCGGCAAACTCTGTGCGGTTCAGGTCCAGTCCGATCTGAGAAAACGCCGTATTACAGGAATTCGCAAATGCTGCGGCAAAATCCTCGTGTCCGTGAACATTGCTGTTATAGCAGTGGATCGTGTAGCCGCCCGCGGTCAGTTCTCCCTCACAGTCAAAAGAAAATCCGTCGAGAGTTCCATTCTGCCGCAGATACGACAGAGCCGTCACGATCTTAAACGTGGATCCGGGAGGATACAGTCCCTGGAACGCGCGGTTCACCAGGCTGCTGTTTTCGGAATCATTTACAATCTCATCCCACTGCTCCGCCAGAGTATTCGGATCAAAATCCGGTTTGCTCACACACGCGAGGATCTTCCCCGTGTCCGGCTCCATCACTACAACGGCGCCGTTCGTCCGAAGGGCGTCATACGCGACCTGCTGCAGGTTCGCGTCCAGCGTTGTGACCAGGTTGTCTCCTTTGTTCTTCTCTTCCCTGAACTCATTGGTTACCTTCTCCACAGGATTCGCGTGCGATGTCAGAAGCGTATAGTTTTCCGAGGACTCCAGTCCGCTCTTGCCGCTCGCCATGTAGCCCACCACATGGGCAAACACCTCCCCCATGGGGTACACTCTCGTCTCATTACCCTCTTCATCCGTATCCGTCCTTGCCAGCACCGTTCCGTCATTCGCGAGAATCTCACCTCTGACAATGCGCTCCTCGTAGGCGTTCTGTCGGCTGTTGTACGGACTGTTGATAACGTCGTCCTTCAGCTTAACGTTAAAATATACCATATATCCGATCAGCGACAGGAAGATACCCACGAAAAGATACGCCACAATAACATACTCTTTACCAGTTGAGACTTTTTTCAGTCTGCTCCCGGATTTTTTCTTCGAGGGTTTTTTCGCCGTACTCTTCGCGCTCTTCTTTCCTGCGGTTCCCTCTTCCCGGCTTTCCAGGCTTCTTTGGTTTGTCTTTTTTGTGCTTTTGCTTTTCAATCTGTTCACCCTCGTCTTCTCTTAAGATATAAAGTCCCTGAATGATTGCAAATACGAGAATCGTCGCGATCACGGAGCTTCCTCCGTATGCCACAAGCGGCAGCGTAATTCCCGTCAGCGGGATGAAATTGATGCTTCCTCCCACGGTCAGAAATACCTGAAACGCGTATTCCGCTCCAAGTCCCAGCGCGATCAGCTTATAAAAGCGGTTATTCATGCGCATGGAAATATTGATAATCATCAAAAAGCAGCTCATGCAGACGAGCAGCATGCAGATGCAGAACAGTCCGCCCAGCTCCTCACAGATCGCCGCAAAGACGAAGTCCTTCTCCGCGATCGGGATCTTCTCCGGCGTTCCCTCAAACAGGCCCATGCCGAACCAGCCGCCGGCTCCCACCGCGAAGAGCGACTGCGCCACCTGGTAGCCGCCGCCGACCTCATTATATACCGCAAAAGGGTCCTTCCATGTGATGACCCTCTGGCGCACATGCGAGAACAGGTAGTACGCGCCCACGGCCGCCACGCAGCCGCCGGCAAGCCCCGCTGCCGCATAGCGCAGCTTCTTTGTCGCCACATAGATCATCACGAGGTAGGCCACAAAAAATACCAGCGCGCTTCCCAGGTCCCTGGACGCTACCAGAATCAGCACATGGGCTGCCGATACAACGGTGGCTATCACGACATTCTTAAAGCTCGTATCCGTTCTGAGAATTCCGGCAATAAAGAACACAAACGTGATCTTCACGACCTCGGAGAGCTGAAATGTCACGCCGCCGATCTCAATGGAAAGCTTCGCTCCGCGGCTTACCGTCGCCAGCACGAGAACCACGCCCAGCATGCCGATGCCCGCCACCGCGTACAGCCAGGTCAGATTCTTCAGGGAGCGCACCTTGCGGATAATCACCGGGACCGCCAGCGATACCAGCGTTCCCGCCACCGCGATCAGATACTGCTTCCTGGCCTGGTCCATATCCAGACGCGCCAGAATGATAAATCCAATACTCAGGAGCATACACATATTATTGACCAGAAGCAGCGATGCCTTCGGGTAAAAAATACGGTACAGCACCTGCACGGCAATGATATAACCCATAACGGCAGCACACCCGTAGGCCATCCAGACATCTTCCGTCTGCAGGTACATAACGAGAAACGCCACGAAATCCATAAACAGCATGGAGACGATCTGCTTGCGCATGACGTTCCTCTTGGCCTCATCCGTCTTCCTGCCGAATACGCTGAAACACTGCAGCGTATACAAAAGCATAAGGATCAAGATCAAATATCTTGACAGATTCACAATCACTGTTACCATGTCTTATTCCACTCCGCGTTTGTAATGTCCCTTTGTAAGTTCTTCCGGGAACACCGTGTCGGCGCCGCGCAGATAACGCTCAGCGAAAGCGGCCGCAGTCTCTGCCGCAGTCCGACCGTCCTCAATCGTAAAATTCATACGGTACGCGGCGCAGCCAAGCGATTTCACCTGGTCTGCTTCCCGGAACAGCCCATAGGGAAGGCTGTTATAAATTACATTATAGCATAAATCACAGCAACACTGAACCGCAAATTTTTTCCCATAGCGGTCCCTTAAAAACAGCCTGTCATTTCTGCATGTGCAGCAGTCCGTATTCTTCTTCACGCACTGGGCAGATACCATCAGCGGCAGATAGCCATAAATTACCATCTCACTGCGCCGGTTCTCTCTCCCTGCAATCTCTCTGGAGTTAAGCTCAGCAGGGACGGTCGTGCGCAGCACTCCCCTGGAATTCCAGAAACGGACGCTGCGATTGTTCCATGTATAGACAGAACTGTCAAGAACCGCCATTCCCTCCAGTCCCAGCCGCTTCAGAACGGCAAAGCTCTCCAGATTTCTCGCCAGAAAAGCGCTGCATCCCGCGTCCCGCGCCGCCAGAAGCAGAGATTCCTCCGAATCCAGCTCACCGTCCCGGATCATATGCGGAAGCGCAAGCATGGCTTCCTTGCCCGCCGCGCGGATACGCTGCAAAAGCGATAACATCCGCTTCCCGCGGTCCTCAGCGCGTCGGGGAAACATTGCAAGGCTCACATAAATTCCCCGGATATCGCTCTGACTGAGCAGCGCTTCCGCCTGCTCCGCAGTCTCGACCAGCGCGAACAGAACCAGTTTGTCACTGCTCTGCTGATCGTCTGCGCCGAGCGGTTCCGGCGCGCTGCCGGACATCCGGCCGTCAGACTGCTCCTCTTTCTTCTCTGCGCCTTCCGGTCTGCGGTGCGCATCCAGCATCGTCTGCTCCAGCCGCTCCATTCCCTCACGGCGAAGCGTATTCAGCTGCTGCATCGGAAGAAACAAATCTCCCTCCATAACAATATCGAGACTCTCAAACTCAAACGGCGTGTTTCCCGTCTTCTCCATCTGGCTCTTCACCCGGTCCTCAGTCAGAGGCCGGCTCTGCGCAGGCTGCGGGCACGCGCCCTGACAGACAGCAGTAAAACCGCCGCAGGACAGAGAAATCTCCATGGGTTCGCCCTCCCGCATCTGCAGTCTTCCGCAGACCGCCAGCTTCTGCTTCTTCTCCACATAATCCCGCTTCAGCCCTGCAAACAGCGCTTCGTCCCGCGCGCTTCTCTTATCCGTTCCGTCCGCGGCCTTCTTCTCATTGCGCATCGCCATCATATCCCTGCCGTTGTGCACCTGATAATAGCTCTGATTAAAGCCGTCCCGGTTATACAGCGCGTACAGCTCCTTTAAATCCTCCGGCTCTACCCGGAACTTCTCCGGACAGCGCTCATACAGATCGAGATACTTTCTGTAAATCCGCACCACGCCCGCGGTGTACTCCGGCTTCTTCATGCGGCCCTCGATCTTCAGCGAAGTCACACCGGCATGCACAATCTCAGGAAGCAGCTCAACCGTACACATATCCTTCGGGCTCAGAACGTACTGACTGTTCCTGCCGTTGAGCCTGCGGCTTCCCTCATAGACTTCATAGGGCAGGCGGCAGGGCTGGGCGCATCTTCCTCTGTTGCCGCTCCTGCCGCCGAGAATACTGCTGAACAGGCACTGGCCGGAATAGCAGTAGCAGAGCGCCCCGTGTACGAATGTCTCAATTTCCAGATTCGTGTGCTCGCGGATGGACGCGATCTCTTTTAAGGAAAGCTCCCTTGCCGGTACGACTCTGACCGCTCCCAGCTGCTCCAGGAAAGCCGCCCCTTCCGCTCCGGTCACAGTCATCTGCGTGCTGGCATGGACCGCGAGATCCGGAAACTCCTTCCGGATCAGCGACAGCACTCCGAAGTCCTGCACGATCACCGCGTCCAGCCCTTCCCGGTAATAAGGAAGCAGATAGCGGTACAGCTCACCTTCATGCTCCCTCTCCTTCAGCAGCGTATTCACTGTCAGATACAGCTTCTTACCGTGCAGGTGCATATAGTCGATCGCTTCCAGCATCTGCTGTTCATCCAGATTATCCGCATACGCCCTCGCCCCGAAGCGGGCTCCTCCGATATATACCGCGTCCGCCCCGGCAGCCACAGCCGCTGTCATCGCCTCGTACGATCCCGCAGGCGCCAATACTTCTACCATTCGCTCCTCCTTACTCAGGCGGGCCGACCCGCCCCAAAAAGAAAAGCTGATACAGAAATTTCTTCCACATCAGCCTTATCTGATTTACCGTTCCACTTACTTTAACAGATCGTCCAGCTCCTGCTCCAGCTTGGCGTACTTCTCAGAGAGCTCCTCCTTGGACGACTTCAGGCTCTCGAGCTCCTTCTTCACATTCTCAAGCTCAATCTGAGCAGCGATGAGGTCATGCTTGAGATTATACGTCTCCTTATCCTTAAGCTGCATGTCCTCCTCCAGAGACTCCGCCTGCCGGCGCGCCTTAAAATAATCATCCGCCACATTCAGGCTCAGCATCGTGTGCTTCGTCTCCATGGGCTGCCGGTTATAGCCGGGAAGCTCGGAAAGCTCCGCGATCTTCCCATTCAGATACGCCGCCACCTTCTGAAGATATTCTTCGCTCTCATAGCCGCTTAACGTTACAATCTTGCCTGCGATCAGGACCTGTGTTGTATTCTTTGCTGGCATCCGGGTAATTCCTCCATCATTTTATCCTGAGACATCTCCCGGCGCTCACGGCCCGGAAGACGTTTTCTTTTCTTCCATCTATCTTATCTCAAAATCGTGAGAAAAACAACTGTAAATTTACATGATTCGCCCAAATGCCCGAAAAACTGCTGACATCCTGCCGTTCTTCTCAGATCCCGGTCAGCCTGCCGCAGCGCTCTTCGCCGCTTTACTCTGCCGCCGGGATCGGAAGCCCCAGGTGATGAAACGCCTTTTCCGTCGCCACACGCCCTCTTGGCGTACGATTGATAAAACCGCTCTTGATCAGATACGGTTCACAGACCTCCTCAATCGTCCCGGCATCCTCTCCGATCGCCGCTGCGAGCGTATCCAGCCCCACCGGGCCGCCGGAAAACTTTTCCACGATCGTCCGCAGCAGCCTGCGGTCTGTGACATCCAGCCCATAGCGGTCCACCTCGAGCAGATCCAGCGCGAAATTAGCCGCTTCCTCTGTAATCTTACCGTCATACTTGATCTGCGCGAAATCCCTCACGCGCTTCAGCAGCCGGTTCGCCAGACGCGGCGTACCTCTGGACCGGCGCGCCATCTCGGCGGCTCCTCTCTCATCGATCTCCACCTCCAGCACCTTCGCGGAATGCTGGATAATGGTCTTCAGCTCCTGCTCTGTGTAAAACTCCAGATGCTGAATCACTCCGAAGCGGTCCCGCAGCGGCGCGGTCAGAAGCCCCGCCCTGGTAGTGGCTCCCACAAGCGTAAACTTCGGCAGATCCAGACGGACAGAGCGCGCGGAAGCGCCCTTTCCGATCAGGATATCGATCGCGTAATCTTCCATCGCCGGGTAGAGCACCTCCTCCACCTGGCGGTTCAGCCGGTGAATCTCATCCACGAACAGCACGTCGCCCTCCTGGAGATTGTTGAGGATCGCGGCCATCTCTCCCGGCTTTTCGATCGCAGGTCCGCTCGTCACCTTCAGATGCACGCCCATCTCATTCGCGATGATCCCTGCCAGCGTCGTCTTTCCCAGACCCGGAGGGCCGTAAAACAGAACATGGTCCAGAGCGTCCCCTCTCTGCTTCGCCGCTTCAATATAAACCTTCAGATTCTTCTTCGCCTTCTCCTGGCCAATATAATCCTTCAGGGACTGCGGGCGGAGACTGCCCTCAATCCGCAGATCCTCGTCCATCACGTCCGTCGTAATAATGCGTTTTTCCATGAGATTCTCCCCTAAATCATCTTCTTAAGCGCAGCCTTCAAGATCTGCTCCACATCCATCTCCCCGGCATCCTCCACGCGGTTAACCGCCTTAAGGGCCTCGCTTCCCGAATAGCCGAGCGCCACCAACGCCTGCACAGCCTCCGAGCGCGCCCCGTCATTGCCGGCAGCGGCAGCTTCCTCCTGCACATGCGCCAGCTTCTGCTCAAAAGCGTCCTCCAGGGAGAACTTATCCTTCAGTTCCAAAATCAGCTTCTGCGCCGTCTTCTTTCCGACACCAGGCGCTTTCGCGATTGCCGCCGCGTCCTCAGAGAGCACCGCAAACCGCAGATTATCCGTTCCCAGGCCGGACAGAATCCCCAGCGCTGCCTTCGGACCGATGCCGCTCACGCCCAGAAGAAGCTGAAACACTTCCAGATCATCTTCGCTCTTAAAGCCGAAGAGCTGTATGCCATCCTCCCTCACCTGTAAATACGTATGCATCTTCACCTCGTCGCCGGTGCGCACACTGTCAAGCACAGACCCCGGCACCAGCATCTGATAGCCGATCCCGTGATTGTCGACAATCATTCTGCCCTCCCGGACCTGCGCGACCTCGCCCTTTATGTATCCAATCATAATTCAAACTCCTTACATATTCTTCAGACTCTCCGGGCTCACCCGGCGGATGACTGCCCCGGAGGCAATACCTATCAAAAACCCGCAGATCATCCCGGAGATCAGAAGTACCGGGAGGTAATACAGGATATAAAAATTTTCCACCACAAACGACGCCACGATGAGCTGCCCTACATTATGGGCAATCCCGCCCGCCATGCTGACGCCGAAGACGGAGAACCCTCTGATCCTCTTCACCCCCGCCATAACCAGCAGGCTCAGCGCGGCGCCAGCAAGGCTGAAGAGGATACTGAACAGGTTCCCGAATAAGAAACCCACGACCAGGATACGCACCGCGGATACGAGCGCTGCCTCCTTTGTTCCGTAATAATAAAGCACAAAAACCGTCGCAAGATTGGAAATGCCCAGCTTAACGCCGGGCACTCCAATATAAAGCGGCAGCAGGCTCTCGATGTAGCCGAGCAGGATCGCTGCGGCGGCCATCATTCCAAGATATGCTGTCTTTCTTTTCATATTAATTTACCTAACCTGCGGAACTTATCCTGTGATAGAATCCACTTCAGGCTCCGAATCCGACGCAACCGAAAGCACCACACGGTTCGGCAGGCACACAATCGTACCTCCGGAACCGGAAATTGCCTTTTGATGCATACAGAGCTGATCCGGGCAGTCTGCCTGAACCATTCTCACTTCACCGTCTGAAATCTCACAGGTATTCGTTCCATTAATCTCGATCTGCTGGTCTTCTGCCAGAGAGTACGTCCCATACTCCTCACCGTCGACAGTAATTGTGAGCACTGCCCTGTCCGGATCCGCGCCTGCGCTCAGGCGGAATCCAACATAGCACAAAAGCGCAACGGCAAGTACGGCAGCTGCCAGCAGGATGTCTTTGCGTTTGATGAACATATGTTTTGCCCTCTATATAACTTAACGGATTTCTCCGGCCGTGTCAAGAGCAGTGTTGTTATCTTCTGACTTTCCCGTCTCACCATCCTGGGACAAAAGATCAGAATAAGCGTCCCCATCCCAGAGCTGTTCGAGTCTCTGCGGCATATTGTCCACCATCTTTCCCATATCGGAATAGAGGTTATAGAGCTTCTGCTGCGTGGAATTAATTTCCTTGCGGTAAGCTTCAATCTTGTATTTTGCAGCCATGAGGCGGATGCCTTTGTCTTCCAGGTCCTTGTCGATCTGGGATTTCAGACGCTCCTTTAATGCTTGGCTCTCTTTTTGCGCTTCGCTTAGAATCTCTTCGGCGCGTTTTTGGGCGTCTTCTTCTA
>CAKNMY010000044.1 GCA_930989745.1 uncultured Lachnospiraceae bacterium
AAGAGGAAGATGCCTGCTCCCATGAGCAAAACACCTTCCTCTTTTATTAATACAGGGGTTTGTCTAAAAAAATGTGTAAGCAAATTATCTGACAATTCGGCTATTACCTGCTTGATTACCTTGTCTTAAATCCTGGAAATGCAGTCAAGGTAAGGGTTCCAGCCTTGACTGACATTTTTGGGATTTGATATGATTTGAAGAGCAGGTTAACGGAACTTACACAGATTCTATTACACTCTCTAATACAGCTTCGCCCCTGCCGGAATTCTGTCATCCACCATCAGAAGATTCAGTCTCTCCTGACCTTCTTCTTCATGCACTGCTGAGATCAGCATACCGCAGGAATCAATTCCCATCATCTTTCTCGGCGGCAGGTTTACAATCGCGATGCAGGTCTTTCCAACCAGCTCTTCCGGCTCATAATACTCATGAATACCGCTTAAAATCACGCGGTCTGTACCGGTTCCGTCGTCCAGGATGAACTTCAGGAGCTTCTTGCTCTTTGGAACGGCTTCGCACTCTTTTACCTTCACAGCGCGGAAATCGGACTTGCTGAATGTATCAAAATCAACTGTCTCCTCGAAGAGAGGCTCGATCTTCACATTGGAGAAATCAATCTTTTCGACCGGTTTTTCCTCTGCCTTTACCTCTGCAGCAGCTGCTTTCTCAGCCTTGGCCTCGCCCTTCTTCGGATCGAGTGACTTCATTGTCGGGAACAGCAGCACGTCTCTGATTGCTGCGGAGTTTGTGAGCAGCATTACCATTCTGTCGATTCCGAATCCGATACCGCCTGTCGGAGGCATACCGATGGACAGCGCGTTTAAGAAGTCCTCGTCAGTGTGGTTCGCTTCCTCATCGCCCTGCGCCAGCAGCGCTTCCTGAGCCTCAAAGCGGGCTCTCTGGTCGATCGGATCGTTTAACTCGGAATAAGCGTTTGCCATCTCACGTCCTGTGATGAACAACTCGAAGCGCTCGGTGTACTCCGGATCGTCCGGTTTCTTCTTGGTCAGAGGTGAGATCTCAACCGGATGGTCGATTACAAAAGTAGGCTGTACAAGGTGCTCCTCAACGAACTCCTCGAAGAACAGACTCAGGATATCGCCCTTCTTATGTCTCTCCTCATACTCCACATGATGCTGGTCAGCGATCGCTTTTGCCTCTTCGTCGCTCTTGATCTCACGGAAATCCACGCCAGCATACTTCTTCACGGCATCTACCATGGAAATACGCTCGAACGGCTTGGATAAGTCGATCATTACATCACCGTACGGCACAACTGCGGTTCCGCAGACTTTCTCAGCTACAGTGCGGTACAGATTCTCGGTCAGATCCATCATTCCGTTATAGTCTGTGTATGCCTGATAGAGCTCCATCAGGGTAAACTCCGGGTTATGTCTCGCGTCGGTTCCCTCATTTCTGAAAACGCGTCCGATCTCGTATACGCGCTCAAGGCCGCCTACGATCAGTCTCTTTAAGTACAGCTCCAGGGAAATACGCAGCTTTACGTCCTCGTCCAGGGCGTTGTAATGGGTCTCAAACGGTCTTGCGGCAGCGCCTCCGGCGTTGGCCACGAGCATTGGAGTCTCTACCTCCATGAAGCCCTGGCTGTCAAGGAAGCTGCGGATCTCACGGATAATCTGGGAACGCTTCACAAACGTATCCTTTACTTCCGGGTTCATGATCAGATCCACGTATCTCTGACGGTAGCGCAGATCCGTGTTGGTCAGTCCGTGGAACTTCTCCGGGAGGATCTGTAAGCTCTTGGAGAGCAGCTGCACAGAGCTTGCGTGGATGGAAATCTCTCCGGTCTTTGTGCGGAACACCTCTCCTTTAATTCCTACGATATCTCCGATATCCATTTTCTTAAAGTCTTTATAGGCTTCCTCTCCGACACTGTCTCTTGCCACATAGGACTGGATGTTGCCCGGCAGATCCTGAATGTTGCAGAAAGAAGCTTTTCCCATCACACGTTTGGACATTACGCGTCCTGCCACGGAAACGATCTGACCCTCCAGCTCGTCGAAACGGTCTTTGATTTCCTGGCTGTGGTGTGTAACGTCATATTTTGTAATTACAAACGGGTCCTTGCCATTCTCCTGAAGCTCCTTTAATTTATCACGGCGCACCTTCAGAAGCTGGTTAATGTCCTGTTCCTGTGCCTGCTTTCTCTGTTCAGCCATTTGTTCTCTCTCTCCTCTTATTCCAGTATTATTAGATGTTTCTCTGAATGTTCAGTACCTTATACTGCATGATTCCGGTGGGCATCTCCACGTCCACCACATCGCCGGTCTTCGCGCCGATCAGCGCCTTGCCTACCGGAGACTCATTGGAAATCTTGCCCTGAAGGCTGTTCGCCTCTGTGGAACCTACGATCTGCAGCTCCATCTCCTCGTCAAACTCCATGTCAAATACGGTTACCTTGCAGCCGATGCTGATCTTGTCGAAATCAACCTCATCTTCCACTACAACTTCCGCGTTCTTTAAGATCTTCTCGATCTCCTCGATACGCGCCTCAATATCGCGCTGCTCGTCTTTTGCCGCATCGTACTCTGCGTTCTCGGATAAGTCGCCCTGCTCTCTCGCCTCTCTGATCTTGCCTGCGACCTCTTTTCTTCTCACGACTTTTAAGTCATGAAGCTCATCCTCCAGTTTCTTTAATCCGGCATATGTCAGTATATTTTTCTTCTCATCCATGATTCTACTACACCCTTTCTATATTTCCTGCTAATTATCTGGCGATATGATTCAGGAATTCCCGAACCTTCTCTTTTGAATCAATGTATTATACGAAATCTAAGTTCAAATGTCAAGTCCCACTGCCGCCGCAAACCCGCTGTTTCAGCAGGTTTGCGGCTCTTCTCATCAGTCTCTTTTCATCACGGTTTCCCCGTCCTTGATCGTCTCCAGCACACGGATTTTCCGAATTTCCTCTTTGGGAACTTCCATGGGATTTTTATCCAGAATGATCAGGTCCGCGGCCTTTCCCGCGCGGATGGTTCCCTTTGTATCTTCCTCGAAGTAAGCGTATGCCGCGCTGGCCGTCACCGCGCGGAGCGCCTCGTAGACCGTACAGCACTGATCCTCTCCCAGAACTCTTCCGCCGCGCGTGATACGGTTTACGGCGCACCATACCGTGTGAAGCATGTTCGGCTTTGTAACCGGCGTGTCCTGATGGAAGTTGACCTTCAGCCCGCGGTCAAGCGCAGAACGGCTGGGACTGATTCGCTCGGCGCGCTCCTTCCCGAGATTCTTCAGGTGTACATCTCCCCAGTAGTAGACGTGTCCCACAAAAAGGGACGGGATCATGCCAAACATTTTCATCCTGTCAAGCTGATCCTCCCGGACTGTCTGGCAGTGAATCATCACAGGACGCAGCGCTTTTCCATCTGCGCGCCCGCTCTTCTGAAGCGCCTTTTCCCAGGCATTCAGATACTGTTCGCTGGCTGCGTCTCCGTTGCAGTGTACGAGGATCTGTCTGCCGTCCTCCAGCGCCCGGCGCATAAATTCCTCTGTCTGCTCATCGGAAAACCAGGGATATCCGCAGTAGTCCTGACTGTTCTCATACGGCTTTGAGAGCCAGGCCGATTTGCCCTGGGGAGAGCCGTCCAGCACCGCCTTGTATCCGCCGAGCTTCAGCCGGCGGCAGTATTTTCCCGCATACTCGGGATTCTCCTGAAAAATCCGGTCAGCGTGATCGGTCACCAGCGGATAGGATACCACGTCAACCTTCAGAAGTCCCGCCTGCGCCATGCTCTTCAGCAGTTCCACGGTCTGCGCGGCGCTGGCTCCGTCCTGTACGGTAGTGACACCGTTTTCCAGGTAGAGCTGCTGCGCCTTCTCCAGCGCTTTCACCGGATCAAAGGATGCCCGGGCCCCGATCGCGCGCTGCAGCAGGATGGCTGCGTTTTCCTCCAGATAGCCGTCCGGCTCGCCGTTTTCCAGCCTTCCTATTCTGCCGCCCTCCGGATCCGGCGTATCGCGGGTGATGCCTGCAAGCTTTAAAGCCGCGTCATTTGCGCATCCCATGTGTCCGGAGACGTGGGATACGTAAACCGGGATCTCCGCAGATACCTGATTCAGATATTTCTTCACCGGGTGGCTGCCTCCGGGCAGGAAGTTGTGGTCATATCCGAACCCGCTGATCAGGCCCTCTGAGGTAATCCCGTTTTCTTCTTTATATGCCCGAAGCAGCCGGATCATTTCATCAAAATCTTCGCACTCCGTCAGATCCGCGGCCTGAGACATCTGCATCGCCATCGTGATGTGGCTGTGTCCGTCAATAAAGGCCGGCATCATGGTCCTTCCCTGCAGGTCGATTTCCTGCGCGTCCGGCGCGGCGGCTCTGAGAACCTCTTCCCTGCTTCCCGCGCAGCGAATATATCCGTCCTCAGTGAGCACCGCTTCCGCAGTATCGTTCTCTGCCTCCATTGTCAGAATCGTTCCATTTACATATAATTTCTGCATATCTGGCTCCTTTCCGCCGCAAAATACAAGAAGGCGCTGCATCCTGCAGCACCCCGGTTCTGATTGTATCTCCGGCTCCATGCCCTTAGTATATCCAGAAAATCAAATCTGCGCATCCTCTCCGAGGCGTTCGAGCAGTCGCTCCAGCTCCTCCATAGTCTGCACCTCGTTTACATCTGCGCGCAGCTTTGCCGAGTGAGGATAACCCGCCGTGTACCATGCCACATGCTTGCGCATCTCTCTCATTCCGATATACTCGCCCTTAAATTCCACCTGCAGCCTCGCGTGGCGCAGGATCATCTCCCGAACTTCCCGCACCGTGGGCTTCGGCGGTACTTTGCCCGTCTCAAAATACGTGAGGATCTGAGAAAACAGCCATGGATTTCCCTGTACGCCTCTTCCGATCATGATTCCATCGCAGCCTGTCTCTTTTATGAGCGCTTCCGCGCTCTCCGGAGAAACCACATCACCGTTCCCGATAACCGGAATTGATACAGCCTCCTTGACGCGGCGGATGATCTCCCAGTCCGCGCTTCCGGAATAGTACTGGGCGCGCGTTCTCCCGTGGACAGCGACCGCGGCAGCTCCGCAGTCCTCTATGATCTTTGCGATCTCTACAGCATTTACATGTTCATCGTCAAAACCCTTGCGGATCTTTACGGTCACCGGCTTTTTTACCGCCTTTACAAGCGCGGTCACGATCTCACGCACCAGCTTCGGATTCTTCATCAGCGCGGAGCCCTCGCCGTTGTTCACAACTTTCGGTACCGGGCAGCCCATGTTAAAGTCCAGAATCTCAAAGGGCCTCTCTTCAATCTGTGCCGCAATTTTCCCAAGAATCTCCGGATCAGATCCAAAGAGCTGCAGAGATACGGGATGCTCTCGCTCGTGGATCGCCATCAGCGGCTCCGTGTTCCTGTTTTTGTACAGGATCGCCTTGGCGCTTATCATCTCTGTACACAGAAGCCCGGCTCCCTGCTCCCGGCAGAGCAGACGGAAGGGCAGATCCGTTACCCCCGCCATGGGCGCCAGCACCAGGGGATTCTCCAGAGCGACATTTCCGATCTTCAGTTCTCTCATCTTCATTCCTCTACATCCTCTCCGAGGAAAAATACCCGGTAGAACAGCTCCAGGGATTCCAGAAGTTCCCTCTTTGTCCTCTGCAGCTCTTTGATCTTGAGCGCGCTTCCGATCTCGTCAAAGCGGGCGTCCGCGTCCAGCGCCTCGACTTTGAATTCCAGCTTCCCTTCCTCGCTGAATTCCAGTGTCAGAATTCCGCCCACATCCTCGGTAAAGAGTACGCACATGATATGAAGCTCATCCTGCACCTCCTTTGGAAGAGCGGAAAAATCTCTGTTAAAATAGTACTTCTGCTCATACGCGCTGGCGCCGCATAATACAATTCTGTCAGAATACATTCTTACCTCCATCGCCGCCCGCGCGGCATTTCTCTTATTATTTCCAGATATGCAGAAAGGTTGCCTAAGGCAGCCTTTCTGTCTTCTGAATCGCCTTTTATCCTATACGTATCCGTACAGTCCCCGGACAGATACCTCGCCTGCATAGACCAGTTCCACGGTGCCGTCCTCGCGCGTTACGCGCAGCTCTCCGCGGGGAGTGATCCCGCCTGCAGTCCCGGTATATTCCCCTGCAGGATCCAGAACTTTTACCTGGCGTCCGAGATTGATCAGCGCGCTGTTGTAATCCTGCATCAGCCCGCTCATATCCTGGGTCCTCAGAAAGATCCCAAGGTTCTCCAGAAAATGTCTGCACACCGCGGCCGCAGTCTCGGCCCGGTCATACTTCTTCCCGGTCTCCAGATACAGGGAGGTCGCCCTGTCCTTCAGCTCTTCGGGATACGCTTCCGCATTCACATTGACGCCGACTCCGATGACTACATGGCCGATGCCCTCCGCAGATGCCCGCATTTCGGTGAGGATGCCGCAGATCTTTTTATTGCCTATGACCGCGTCGTTGGGCCATTTGATCTTTACGCTGCATCCTGTCAGCTCCTCTGCCGCCTGCACCGCGGAGAGCCCCATGACCAGTGTCAGCATGGAGGCATTCTCCGGAGCAATAGCGGGACGCTTCATCAAAAGGGACATATACAGCGATTCTCCCATCGGAGAGCTCCAGCTTCTGCCCCTGCGCCCTCTTCCCATGGTCTGCTCGTCTGCCGCGGCCAGCACCATCCGCGCATCCGTCTGCTCTGCGAGCCGTACCACCGCGGCATTCGTAGAGTCCACGCTCTTTTCCCAGAAGCCTTCGATCTCCTCCGGCAGCAGCGCCGCGAGACGCCGGCGCATCTCAATATTTTCCATCCGCTTATGCTCCCAGCGTGGCTGCAATCACAGCTTTGATGGTATGCATACGGTTCTCCGCCTCGTCAAACACAACAGACTGCTCGGACTCAAATACCTCGTCCGTCACCTCAAGTTCAGTAAGTCCGTACTTCTCTCCCATCTCTTTTCCGATGATTGTATCCAGATCATGGAATGCAGGCAGACAGTGCAGGAAGATCGCCTGCTCTCCCGCGTTTTCCATAACTTCCTTTGTCACTTTGTACGGAGATAAATCGCGGATACGCTCTTCCCATACTTCCTCCGGCTCGCCCATGGATACCCAGACATCCGTATAGATGACATCCGCGCCCTTTGTGCCTTCCTTCACGTCCTCAGTCAGCGTGATCGTCGCTCCGCTCTCCTTGGCATATTCCCGGCACTGCGCTACAAGCTCCTCGTTCGGGAAATACTTGCTCGGAGCGCACGCAACGAAATGCATGCCCATCTTTGCGCACAGGATCATCAGAGAATTTCCCATATTATAACGGGCATCGCCCATGTAAACCAGCTTCACGCCCTTGACGCGCCCCAGGTGCTCCCGGATCGTCAGCATGTCCGCCAGCATCTGCGTCGGATGGTATTCATTGGTCAGACCGTTCCACACCGGAACGCCCGCGTATCTTGCCAGCTCCTCCACGATTTCCTGTCCGTATCCGCGGTACTCGATACCCTGGAACATTCTTCCCAGCACACGGGCAGTATCCTTGATGCTCTCCTTCTTTCCGATCTGGGATGCTTTCGGATCCAGGTAAGTCACGCCCATACCCAGGTCGTGCGCAGCCACCTCGAATGCGCATCTCGTTCTCGTACTCGTCTTCTCAAAGATCAGGGCGATATTCTTACCCTTCAGGGTGTCCACAGGGATACCTTTCTGCTTCTTTTCCTTGAGTTCCGCTGCCAGATCCACCAGATAAGTAATCTCTTCAGGTGTAAAATCTTTCAGTGTCAGAAAATTTCTTCCTTTCAAATCCATAATAATCTTCCTCCTCTTTCCCGGATTTCTCCGTGTGCTTTTCCTGGGGCGGCACAGTCCCATACCCGGCTCTCAGCCGGAAATGTCATCCTTCAGGATCAGTCTCACAAATGCGGGAAGCACGCCTGCATCTCCCTGCGCTGCCCTGCTTACGATACGGTTCCTCAGTTCGTCTGCCGTATAAATCTGGTATTTGGGAATCCGGTAAATCTTAGCCGCCGCTTCCAGTATGGCAAGATATAAATCCCGGTAATTCCAGCCGGCGGGAAGCTTCAGCTCCAGTGCTGCGGCAGGAGCGATAATCTCCGTCAGGCGGCGTATCCACCGGTCAGTCTCTGTCCCCGTATGGTACGCTTCCATCACCGCCGTCTTCACCGTATCCGGCACATTTACCAGTTGATTTAAATAATAACACTCTTCCCGGTTTTCTTCAATATAATATATTTTCCCTTTCAGCCCGTAGAGCATGCGCATGGCGTCGTAGTACCCGATCTTCATGTTTCTGACGCTCTTCCTCGGATCAAAATCTACAAAGTTGCCAAGGTGTACCCGCGGCTCGACGACCAGCACATTGGCGTCGTCCGGCAGCTTCACCTTCTTTTCTCTGCCAGGTCCAAAGATTCTCACCATAATGATATCCCTGTATCCGCGGTCAATCAGAGTTCCCAGAGGAACATTGTTGATCGCTCCTCCGTCAATGTATTTCTTTCCGTTGATCCTCTCATTCTTAAATAGCGGGAAAATATAGGCGCTCGCCAGCAGATAATCCTTGATCATCCCGGGCTCCACGTCCTTGATATTCAGTTCCAGTTCCTGAAACGCGTCCACATTGAAGGTCAGAATATAGAGCGGAATCGGAGAATTGCGGATCGCATCCTCATCCACATAGTTCGCCAACAATTCCTTCAGAGGCGTCACATCCACTCCGCCGCTTCCCAGACGGTGCAGAATGCCGGTCACCGCCTCTTTGAGCGGCAGCTCACCGTCAAAAAGCTTGCGCATCTGCGCGTCATCCACATCCATAATCCTGGAGAAGGAAATATTTTTCCAGATTTCCTCCGCCTGTTCCAGGCGGTCCATACAGATAAACGCTCCGTTGAGCGCGCCCACGCTGGTTCCCGCCACAGCGCTGATCCGCACGCCTGCCTCCCGAAGGGCCCTCCAGGCTCCGATCTGATATGCTCCGCGCGCTCCTCCTCCCTCAAGAACAATCCCATATTCCCGGTTCAAATCGATTACAGGTTTCATCCCTTCACTCCTCTCATCTCAAAAAAGCTCCCGGAAACAGAAAGAAACCGCCGCACCATCTCTGTGCGGCAGTCTCTCCCCCTCATCTGTATTCTGATGTTATGCTTCAATCTTATCTTCCACAATTGCCTTCAGCGATGTCGCAAGACTTGCAAGGCCCTGAATATCTGACGGTACGACAATCTTCGTAGCTCTTCCGTTTGCCAGGACTCCGAGCGCCTCCAGACTCTTCAGTGTCAGGACTGACTCATCAGCTCCCGCTTCCTTCAGGAAACGAATACCGTCTGCATTCGCCTGCTGCACCTTCAGGATCGCTTCTGCCTGACCTTCCGCCTCGCGGATCCTTCTCTCCTTCTCAGCTTCCGCCTTCAGGATCGCAGACTGCTTCTCCGCCTCAGCGTCAAGGATTGCGGATTCCTTCTTACCTTCCGCAATCAGGATCGTCGACTTCTTCTCTCCTTCGGCGATCAGGATTGCCTCTCTTCGCTCACGCTCCGCCTTCATCTGCTTCTCCATCGCTTCCTGGATCGCCTTTGGCGGCATAATGTTCTTAAGCTCTACACGGTTGACCTTGATCCCCCACGGGTCGGTCGCCACATCAAGCGCGGAACGCATCTTCGTATTGATGACTTCTCGAGATGTCAGCGTCTCATCCAGTTCCATCTCTCCGAGAATATTTCGCAGTGTGGTCGCGGTCAGGTTCTCAATTGCCATAATGGGATTCTCCACACCATACGCGAACAGCTTCGGATCTGTGATCTGAAAATATACAACCGTATCAATCTGCATAGTCACGTTATCCTTCGTGATCACGGGCTGCGGCGGGAAATCCACTACCTGCTCCTTCAGGTTGACACGCTTTGCAATACGCTCAATAAACGGCACCTTAAAATGGATACCGGTACTCCAGGTCTCACGGTATGCGCCGAGACGTTCAAGAACCATTGCCTGCGCCTGCGGCACGATCTTGACACAGGACGCCAGGACAAACAGGAGCACAATGATAAACACTATAAACGCAATAACGATTCCAAAATTCTCCATACTTCTTACCTTTTCCTTTCCACAATAAGCTTCACGCCCTCTACGCGGAGGACGATCACCTCTTCCCCTCTTGAAATCTTATCTTCCGGCTGCTCTGTTCTCGCTGACCACTCCATGCCGTCCACCTGGACACTGCCCTTTGCGGCAAGATTCTCAATGTCCTCCGTGACAATTCCCGTTCTGCCCGGGATACTGTCCACATTGGTCTGCGTCTTGGAATGTTCCATCAGCCGCACAGCCGCCGGCCTCGTAAAGATCAAAAGAACAAGAGAGATTACAACAAACAGCGCTGCCTGAATCCAGATCGGAGCTCCCAGCAATGCTGCCAGAAACGCAACCAGCGCTCCGCCGGCAAACCAGATTGTCGTAAGCCCCATTGTAGCAGCTTCTATGACCAGCAATACTACTAAGGCACTGAGCCAGATTACAGCTACCATAATTACCTCTCCTTTCTCTGATGATTCTTTGCAGTAATCATACTATATTTTATCTGAAAATACAACTGATTTGCAGAAAGTATATCTTTCATTTTTCTTAACGCATCGTTTTTTCTAAAAGATTCCAGCACTTACCATAGAAAGAATCCCCTGCCGGATGGACCGGCGGGGGATTCGGGCATATGACTTATCAATAAAAATGCTGGTTTCCGATCTGGATTCCTCTTCCATATCCGCTGTTAAAATACAGCGCATCTCCGACGGGATTCTGTCCGCTGAGAGCATCCTGCGCTGCCTGATAGCAGTCGCTGCGCGCGCCCTGGGCCAGGACTCCGGAGAGGATTCCACTCGCCACCGGAGAGAACTGTCCGCTCTGATAGACGACGTCGGTAATCGTATCAGGAAAGCTTTCGCTGCGAACGCGGTTTAAAACAACAGCGCCTACGGCTACCTTTCCCTGGTGGCTTTCGCCTCCTGCCTCACACTGTATGATTGCAGCCAGCAGGTCAAGTTCACTGCTGCTCACCGCCGCTGTGTACGCCTGCTGTGCCTGCGCCCCTCCGAGATGTTCCTCTATAGGCGTTGCCGTCTGAAGTTCCTGCTCCGGATCGTATTTGGCACTGTAGAGGTTATATGCCTCCTCCGCGAATGCCAGAAGGTCACTTCTTATGTATCCCTCCACGTCTCCGGAACGTACTTTTGTCCAGCCGTTCTCTTCCCCTGTTACCTCTGCGGCGCAGCCGCTGTTCAGCACGCCAGTCCGCTCTGCATCAATGGACGGAGCTGTGCGGATATTCGCGCATGTCTGCACATCTGCCGCGGCCATATTCTCCCATGTATAGATATCTGTATAATCTTCTGCCTCACTCTCATTCGTAACCTCTGCATCCATGGCTTCTGCTTTCACCGGTGAAACAGCCAGTACGCAAAGCGCAAGCGCTCCCCCCAGGATCGTCGTGATGGTTTTTAGTTTCATACTTACCTCCTGTTTGTTTTCGCCTGTAATTATTACAAACTTATTAATTTTTTATTACGGAGTGATTCTATCATTGTTAAGTTTTTTTGTCAATCAAAACCGTGCGCGCTTTTTTGACACTCCTTTTGCGATCCTGTATAAAAATAAAAATTCTGTGCATAATCATGCTCCCGTAAAAACCGCGCGCGCCTGAAAGCCATCTTTCTGCCATACTGCGCTGTTTCAGGCATCAAGAGCGGATCCGGACATCCTGTCCGTCCCCGTTTTCGGGAAAATGCGTCAAAAAAACAGCCGGGAGATTATGCACGAATTCTGCCATAATTTCCCGGCTGTTTTTCACAGCTTTTTTCTTATAATTCCGGAACATCCGTCCTTCTTGGGTCCAGAACCTCCTTCGCGTCGAACAGATCGCTCGTTCTGCTCTCCGTCCCATGAGCATCCTTCCACAGACGATAACCGTCAAGATTTCTTCTTCCCATACGCAGGTAATTATCCTCGATCTTCAGCCAGTACTGCGTGGAATCTACATTGCAGTAGAAATTAAAGCCCTGGCTCTTGAGATAATTAAACTTCTCATTGTCCGGCGTATAGTTCGGACCGGAGGTCAGATCCTGCCCGTGAGCGAAAATAATCGTATCTGTTCCTCCCACAAGCGGAGCCACATACTTCGCCCAGCGCTCTGTGTCCCGGACTAGCTTGTCATAAGAGATATCCGCCACATGCTGATGTCCCCAGGTATGGCTTGCGAACTCCCAGCCGTCCGCTTTCATGGCGTCCGCCACCTTCTTTGCCTCAGCGCATTCCTGTTCCCAGTTAAAGTCAGGATGCTCGTCCAGCCACTTCTGCTGGTCGCTGCTCAGATAGAAGTGCTCCGGGTCCTCCTCCGGCACTGCGGTGTTATATACGCCGTCCGTGCGGTATCCCAGAATTCCGTCATAGCCTGTCAGAGCAATGATGCCCTTTGCTCCGCGGTAGGAGGCATCCGGGTGCTGCTCGACGAATTGATCCATCAGCGGCACACAGTCGTAAGCCCCGGTCACCACAGTCCCGTCGTCCTGGATGTACTCACAGGTGGGCTTTCCATTCTCGTCCAGCACAATCTTCGAGGCAATTCCTCTGTTGTCATAGGAATGGTAATAGCACAGATCATCCAGAGAGAGCACATACGCTTTCTTGCCCGGCGGCAGCATGATTGTTGCGGGTTTGAAATGCACGGTTCCGTTCTCGTCCACAGTCTGTTCCACCAGATCGTGAAGGCTCACCATCACATAGCCCCGGTCATACATGGACTGGGTAATTTTATTAAATTCATCTACTGTTGTCATCCATTGCTTGAAGCCTGCCGCTACGCTGTCATTGCCCGCAAATCCCTTCTCGGGATCCACTACCAGGGAGTGATAGAAGATGTGCGTGACCTCATCCATATTCACCGGTACACAGCTGTCCTTTGTCTGCTGAATCTCCGCGAGCTTCTGCTGGATCTCCTGATCCTCCGCCGCGCCTTCGATCGAATTCAGCGTTGCCATCGCGGCGTCGTAGTCATACTGAGCGGCCTGAAGATCCGCCTGCGCGATGAGCGTCTGACGCTGCTGTGCTTTCTGTTCTTCCTCAGACTTTTCATCCGTCTCTTTTTGTTCCTCCTGAGTTTCAGCGTCTTTCCCGGCGTTCTGAGTCTTTTCGCTTCCCCCCTTGAAAGCAAAGAAGAGAATAACTGCCAGAATCACTGCCAGTGCTCCCACAAGGGATGCTTTCAGGATCAATTCCTGCTGCTTGCGCTTCTTTCTGCTGCGCTTCTTTTTCGAATTGGAATTTCCTTTTTTCTCCATTCTCCTGCTCCTTTACGTGGTATTAGGCATATCTTATCACGCCTTACGCTTTTCAACAATATGGTTTCTCATTTCTTCCGTAATCTTAAGTATTTCGTAAAAATTCCGTGAGTTATCTGCCTGTACCTCTCTGGCGGTTAGCCTCATACATGAGTACAGCGGACGCAATCGCCGCATTCAGGGACTCTACCTTTCCGGCCATCGGAATGCGCACCAGCCGGTCCGCGCGTCCGGCAAGGCTGTCGCTGAGCCCGTTTCCCTCGTTTCCGATCAGGAATGCGCAGGGACGCCGGTAGTCTTCCTGCGTATACGAGCGCTCTCCCCGCAGATGCGCGGCACAGGTGCAAATCCTCCTGGCGCTCAGCGCATCCATAACCGCTCCCATATCCTCCGCGCAGAAAAACGGCATCCGGTACACGGAACCCATGGTGGACCGGATGGTCTTGGGATTGAAAAGATCCACCGTATTTCTGCTCATAATCACGCCGGTCACGCCAGCACCCTCTCCGGTGCGCAGGATGGTTCCTACATTTCCGGGGTCCTGCAGATCTTCCAGCACCAGGATCAGGGGATTCTCCCCTGCCAGCACATCCTCAAGACTGTAGGACGGGATCTTCACCAGGCAGAGAATCCCCTGGGGCGTCTGCGTATCAGACATCTGAGCAAATACCCGGTCTTCTACGATCTCACAGTCTGTTCCATCCAAAAGAGCCGCATGCTCCGGATCCGCGGCAAAGCTCTCCGCGGCATAGACCTTTCTGATCCACGCTCTGGGCGCTTCCTGGTACATCTTAATGCCTTCAGCGACAAACACTCCCTGCTGCCGTCTCGCCCTGGCCTTCTTATTTAATAGTATTACATTTTTCACCTGCGCATTACTGCTGCTTGTTATCATGAAATCTCCTTTCAGCCGTTTGATACTGCAAAAAGGCTGCCGCAATTTGCGATTATGCGGCAGCCTCTGTATATGCTTTTATTCTCAGTCGTTCTTGCTGTAGTTATGGGAAAGAGCTTTTGCGATCTCATACTGATACTCCGGAATGCTCTTTGTCATAGCGAGCGCTTCGTTGATATCAAAATCCACATATTCTCCGTTCTTATAACCGACAACTCTCTTTGTCTTTCCTGCGATCAGCAGGTCTACAGCATAAGCTCCCATAATGGATGCGTATACCCTGTCCTTACAGGTCGGACTTCCTCCGCGCTGCATGTGTCCGAGGATTGTTGCGCGGGTCTCGATTCCGGTCGCAGCCTCGATACGCTTTGCCATACTGGTGGAATGTCCAATACCCTCCGCGTTGATAATGATATGGTGCTTCTTGCCCTTCTTACGATTCTCAATGATATTGTTGATGATCTTCTGCTCGTCGTAATCGTACTTCTCCGGAAGCAGGATATCCTCCGCTCCGTTGGCGATACCGCACCACAGCGCAATATATCCGGCATTTCTTCCCATAACCTCGATGATACTGCATCGCTCATGGGATGTGGATGTATCGCGGACCTTGTCAATAGCTTCCATCGCTGTATTCACTGCGGTATCAAATCCGATGGTATACTCTGTACATGCGATATCCAGGTCGATGGTACCCGGAACTCCGACTGTATTGATTCCCAGATTCGCCAGCTTCTGCGCACCGGCAAAGGAGCCGTCTCCTCCGATGACAACCAGTCCGTCGATACCGTGCTTTCTGCATACTTCAGCAGCTCTCTTCTGGCCTTCCTCCGTACGCATCTCCGCACAGCGTGCGGTATAGAGGATCGTACCGCCGCGCTCGATGGTATCAGACACATCTCTTGCGGACATATCGATGATCTCCTCGTTCATGAGACCGTCATAACCTTTCAGGATACCTTTCATCTTAACTCCGCAGCCCAAGCCTCTTCTTATTGCCGCACGGATAGCCGCGTTCATTCCCGGCGCGTCGCCACCGCTTGTCAGAACACCAATGGTTTTGATTTTACTTGCTGTAGACATATTCTTCCCTCCATTAATGGTTACACTATTCCAAAATATATTATTCCAACCTTCATAACCTCCGGCCTCTTACCGGCTATTATTCCAAATCCATACTTATTCTAATTCATTCCCGCAAGTTTTTCAATACTCTTTTCTACAACTTTCACGTTGCTGTCGCCATAAAGCGCTCTCAGACGCGTCAGCAGCGCCTCGTCCGCGCTTACATTTCTGCTCGCAGAAAGCCGTTTTAAAGCCTTTTCACGGCGCAGATAGATCACGACCTGATCGCTGCCGTCGGACTCCTTTAAATTTTCGTAAAGTCCGTGAACCTGGCGTTCATACGATGCTTTATCCTGGAATTGTATCCATACTTCTTTAGGAGAATCTTCAAAATCTATGATCTTTTCACAGATCAGCTTGCTCGCTTTCTCATCCTCTGCAGACACACGTCCCTGAATGAATACCTTTGCGTCCGTCTCCATCAGGCCCATATTCCGCTCATAATCCCTTGGGAACACCACGACTTCCACGGTTCCCACGAGATCCTCCAGGGTGAGAAACGCCATAACCTTGTTTGTCTTTGTATACTTTATTGTCTTATCCACGATCATACCGCCGCAGATCACCTTCTCCCCATCTCTTACATGGGGAAATCCCGTATCCTCATCAGGCTGGAAGTCCGCAGTGGTCGCTGTGATATTCTTCCTCCAGCGCTCCTCGTATTCCTCCAGCGGATGGCCGCTGATATATACGCCCAGCACTTCCTTCTCAAAGGCGAGCTTCATCTCCTTCGTATACTCTCCCACATCCGGAAGCTGCACCTGAAATTCCTTCTTCTCTTCCTCCCCAACGAGGTCGAAGAGGCTCATCTGACCGCTGATGGAATTCTTATTCTCTCTCGCCACATCATCCATGACCTGCAGATAAATCATCATAAACTGGCGCCGGGTGCCTCCCAGCCCGTCGAGCGCGCCGGACTTGATAAAGTTCTCAACGTTGCGCTTATTGATATCTTTTCCGCTGATGCGCTCCAGAAAATCGCGCAGCGATGTGAAAGGACCGTCCTTTCTCGCCTCCTCGATCGCCTCCATGACAGGCTTTCCAATGCCCTTGATCGCAGTCAGGCCGTAGCGGATGGAAGAGCCCTCCACGGAAAATACTCCGGTGCTTTTATTTACATCCGGCGGCAGAATCTCTATTCCCATCTGCCGGCAGTTCATGATATACTCGGAGACTTTTCCCGGATTTTCAATACAGGATGTCATCAGAGCCGCCATGAATTCCACCGGATAATAGCACTTCAGATACGCGGTCTGATACGACACGACCGCGTACGCTGCCGCATGGGACTTGTTGAACGCATACTTCGCAAAGTCGATCATCTCATCGTAGATCTTATTCGCCACTTTCTCGTCAATCCCGTTGGCAATACAGCCGGGCACGCCCTCCTCAGGATTTCCGTAGACGAAATTGCGGCGCTCCTTCTCCATCACCGCAGCCTTCTTCTTCGACATGGCGCGGCGCACCAGGTCGCTTCTGCCCAGCGTATAACCGCCGAGTTCACGCACGATCTGCATGACTTGCTCCTGATAGACAATACATCCGTAGGTAGACTCCAGGATCGGCTTCAGCTGCGGGCAGTCGTACACCACTTCCTCAGGATGATTCTTACCCTTGATATACTGCGGAATAAAGTCCATAGGCCCCGGCCTGTACAGGGAAATTCCGGCAATGATATCCTCGAGATTCTGCGGCTTTAACTCCTTCATAAAGCTCTTAAAGCCTGCGCTCTCAAGCTGGAACACGCCCTCAGTCTTTCCCGCTCCGATCATCTGCATGACCTTCGGATCATTATAGTCCACATGATCCAGATCGAGCTTAATGCCGTTATTCTTCTCCGCCATCTTGACCGCATTCTGAATCACAGTCAGGGTGCGAAGTCCCAGGAAGTCCATCTTCAGAAGGCCCAGCTCCTCCAGTGTCGTCATCGTAAACTGGGTGGTGATGGAACCGTCAGACGCTCTGGACAGCGGCACATACTCGTCCACTGCCTTCTGGCTGATCACGACGCCTGCCGCATGCATGGACGTGTGGCGCGGCAGTCCCTCAAGGCGCTTAGCCATATCAATCAGATAGTGAACCTGATCGTCCTCCTCATACGTCTTTCTGAGCTGCGGGTTCATCTGCAGCGCCTTGTCGATCGTGATGTTGAGCTCTGTGGGAATCATCTTCGCGATCGTATCCACAGCCGCGTAGGGCATGTCCAGCACTCTTCCCACATCGCGGATCACTCCTCGAGCCGCCAGCGTACCGAAGGTCACGATCTGTACGACCCGGTCCTTTCCGTACTTGCGCACCACGTAGTCGATGACTTCCTGCCGCCGTTCGAAGCAGAAGTCAATATCAATATCGGGCATGGACACACGCTCAGGGTTCAGGAAACGCTCAAAGAGCAGGTTATACCGGATCGGGTCCAGCTTCGTGATTCCCAGCGTGTACGATACAAGGCTTCCGGCAGCGGAACCTCGTCCCGGTCCCACCATGATATCGTGGTCCCGGGCATACCGTATAAAATCCCACACGATCAGGAAGTAATCCACATACCCCATCTCGCGGATCGTATTCAGCTCATAGTTCAGTCTCTCCGTGAGCTCGGGCGTCACGGTCTCATACCGCTCCCTCAGCCCCTCAAAACACAGTTTATTCAGATATTCCCATGCGGTATAGCCCTCAGGCACATCGAACTTGGGAAGCTTCGTCACTCCGAATTCAATCTCCACATGGCAGCGGTCCGCGATCTTCTGGGTGTTTTCCAGCGCTTCCGGGACATAGGAAAACAGCTCCTCCATTTCCTCCGGAGACTTCACAAAATACTGGCCGCCCTCGTAGCGCATCCGGTCTTCGTCGCCGATCTTCTTTCCGGTCTGCAGGCACAGCAGGATATCATGCGGCACCACATCTTCCTTGTAAGTGTAGTGAACGTCGTTCGTTGCCACCAGCGGAATTCCCGTCTCACGGCTCATGCGCAGCAGCTGCGGATTGACCATGTGCTGCTCCGGAATTCCATGATCCTGAAGTTCCAGAAAGAAGTTGCCCTCTCCGAAAATATCCAGATACCGCAGAGCAGCTTTCTTTCCCTCCTCGTACATCCCGCGCACGAGATTCCTCGAGACCTCTCCTGCCAGGCAGGCCGACAGCGCTATGATACCCTCGTGGTATTTGCGCAGCAGATCGAGATCTACCCTCGGTTTATAATAAAAACCTTCAGTAAAGCCACGGGATACGATCTTCATCAGATTACCGTATCCCGTATTATTCTCTGCCAGAAGAACCAGGTGATAATACCGCTCTGAATTATTTCCCTGCTCCTTATCGAAGCGGGAGCCGGGCGCCACATACACCTCGCATCCCATGATGGGGTTGATGCCCGCCTCCCTGGCAGCGCGGTAAAAATCAATGCATCCAAACATGACTCCATGGTCTGTGATTGCCGCGCTGTCCATTCCCAGCTCCTTAACTCTGGCCACATATTCTTTTATTTTATTGGAGCCGTCCAGAAGACTGTACTCCGTATGCACATGCAAATGGGCAAACTTCATGCTCATACCTTCTTCACCAATACATTCAGCCATTTCCGGTCGCCCTTTTCCTGGCGCACATCCTGCGTCCGCCAGATATCCAGTACTTCTATATTGTCAAAAGCTCCCAGTAGTTCACGCAGTTCCTGCTTCGTATAGTCGTGGTAATATCTTCCTTTGTAGACGCCATCCCTGTCGCCCTCATACACGGAGAAATATAAAATACCCTCTGGCTTAAGCGCATGGAAAATCTTCTTCAGGATCATCGGCATCTTCTCGGGATGAACGTGCACCAGCGAGGCGCATGCCCAGATACCGTCAAACACCTCGTCAAAGTCCATCTCCTCAAAAGTGAGATGAAGGACCTCCTTATCCAGATAAATACTTGCCAGCTTGCACATTTCCTCGGAACCGTCCATGGGGCTCACATAAAATCCATGCTCTTCCAGAGCAAGAGAATCTCTTCCCGAACCGCAGCCCAGATCCAGAACTTCCGCATCCTCCGGCAGCAGATCAATAAACGGCTGCATAATCTCTGACATATCTAAATCGACAGTGGCTTCGTAATAAGGCGCAGCGTACCGATTATAATAGTCAATCGAATCCACTTAAAAAACCCTCCTTTAATGTTCGTCAATCATCCTCTGATTTTTTACTGTATACATCAAAAGTATAGCATAAGTGCCCGGTAAAATCTATTGTTTACAGCATAAAAATTCTGCCGTTTTTAATCTCCACTTTCTTCTCCTTCAGAAGATGGCCAACCGCTCTCTTAAACGCCGCCTTGCTCAGTCCGAACTCACGCTGGATCACTTCCGGTGAAGCCTTATCGTCAAAGGGAAGAACACCGGCAAATTCTCTGATACCCAGAAGCACTGCCTCGGCGTCCTCCTCAATCTGAAGATATGCTTTCTGCTTCGCGGAGAGATTGAGCTTTCCGTCTTCCTTCACCGCAGTCACACGGAACTCCATCTCGGCTCCGATCTCATATCTGCCCTGCGCCTCCTGCTTCGGGATCAGACCCGTATACCGGTTGTCCACCGCGACGAACACACCGAAATTATTGCTGATCTCATAGATTGTGCCCTTTACCATATCTCCGATAATATACGGGGAGTTTGTCTTCAGATAATGATAGACCTTCATCGTCGCGCACAGCCGCCCGCTCTTGTCCACATACATCGCTACAAGACAGCGGTCGCCCTTCCTGACCCGGCGGGTCTGCTCATGAAACGGAAGCAGAAGGTCCTTCTCCAGCCCCCAGTCCAGAAACGCTCCGATCTTTCCCACCTCCAGGACTTCCAGGACAGCCACCTGCCCTACGGAAATCTTCGGCTCTCTCGTGGTTGCGATCAGTCGGTCCCTGGAATCCTTATAGAGAAATACGTCCAGTTTATCCCCTATCTTTATATTTTCCGGCACCTGCTTTGCCGGAAGCAGCACGCGCTCCTTCTCCTGCGCGTCCGCGCGCTCTCCCAGATAGATTCCAAAATCCACCTTCTTTACTGCCAGCAATTTCTGCTTCTGTCCTAATCTCAACATACTTTTTCCTTTCCCGGTTTATCCGTCCTGTCTGTTACTGCCGTTCCCGGCAAAATTCAATATTTACATAAGCGGCGCCCTGTTCATTCTTCAGAGTCACATAAGTTACATCCCCGTCCTCCAGAACAGTGGGAATACACACGTCTCCAAGTCTTGCCTGCGCCTTGTACTCTGCCCTCAGTCTTTTTACGGTAAAATCCGCCGGCAGATAGAGCTGTCCCAGGCGCACATACTGCCCATTATTCACATGATGGTTTGTATCCAGATATTCCTTTAATATAGGAAACGGCTCCATCGTCCTGCCTCCGTCAGGCACGCGCACCCGGCGGTCCTGGTAATCCATATCCAGTTTCTCATGGAGCTCATAGCCTGCCAGCTCCTCCTCCGTCGCACGGACCGGCCTTGCGGTTTTCGGGTCCATAAATACCCAGACAGAGTTCGCCCAGGCAATACGGTTTCCCTCTCCGTCCTCCATGACAAAGTTGCGGTCGCCGAAAAATCCTTTGAATCCGTACGGCCAGGTATATACCCTGACATGCTCTCCCAGCTTCGGATAACGCTCCACGTCGATCTGCCAGCTCTGGAGTACCCACGCCCTTTTCGCCTTTTCCAGATGGGACATGCCAAGCCCCACTGCCTCAGAATGAAAGATCGTGCAGTCCTGGAAATAATTTAAAAGTCCGAAAAGAGTCAGATACCCGTCTTCCCCCACTTCACTGTAGCGTACCCTGCTTTCAAATGAATACTTCATCTGTGTTCTTGCCTCCCATCCGCTCTCATATGATGTGAAAAATAAGATATTATAAAAAGTCCTAAGCGCTTGCTTAGGACTTTCCAAACTGGGCTACAAGGATTCGAACCTTGAAATGACGGAGTCAGAGTCCGTTGCCT
>CAKNMY010000045.1 GCA_930989745.1 uncultured Lachnospiraceae bacterium
AGCTTCTTTCACAGAGGAGCAGTTAGCGGACAACTTCCAGACGCTTATGGGAGCAATCATCAAAGCGAAACCGTCCACACTGAAAGGTCAGTTCTTAAGAAGCGTAACAGTCGCTCCGACAATGGGACCTGGTGTGAAGATCAACCCGGTGAAGCTGGGATAATCGCGCCCGATATATTTCAGGGACTGCTTCGGCAGTCCTTGACTTTTTGTTGAAAACAGAGTAAACTGATACACGGAAAAAAGGGGAGCTGGAGCAGTCCGGCTGAGAGTAAGAACAGAGCTTCTTTGACCCTGGGACCTGATACGGATAATGCCGGCGTAGGGAGCATAGGGAAGATGGCAAAATTATGCCGCAGCACAGACGTCCTGTCAGGTAACAGCCTGCCGGGATTTTTTATTTGTAAAATTCCTGCGGAGCGGAGAAAATACAGTCTTTATTGAGGAGGAAAAAAAGATGAACGCAAGCGTAGCAATTCAGTCACTGCCAGCGGCAGAGAATAATGAGGAACTGATTCGGATCGTGGACGAGGTGATCGCCTATATCAAGGGCACAGGCCTCAACTATTATGTGGGACCGTTTGAGACCACAATTGAGGGTGATTACGATGAACTGATGGATATTGTGAAGGAATGCCAGCACATCGCGGTCCGCGCGGGCGCTCCGTCCGTTATGGCTTATATCAAGGTGAGCTACCACCCGGAAGGAGACGTGCTGACAATTGAAAAGAAAGTTACAAAACACCACCAGTAAGCTGTGGTCAGCCGCAGCCATTGTGATTCTCCTGGCAGTCTGGCAGATCGTATCCGCCGCGGGATGGGTCCCAAACTATATGCTCCCATCCCCTGTGGATGTGGTGAAAGCGTTTGTGAGCGAATTTCCGCTGCTGATGGAGAATGCGAAGGTGACACTGGCGGAGGCGTTTCTCGGACTGGCAAGCGGCGTAGTGCTCGGATTTATCATGGCGGTTCTGATGGATCGGTTCGGGCGGCTGTATCAGGCATTATATCCTCTGATCGTCATTACACAGACGATCCCCACAGTTGCCATTGCGCCGCTTCTGGTTCTGTGGTTCGGCTATGAGATGCTGCCGAAGGTTATTCTGATCGTAATCGTGACGTTCTTTCCCATTACAGTCGGACTGCTCAACGGATTTAAGTCCGCGGATAAGGATATGATGAACCTCATGCGGTCCATGGGCGCGGGGAATCTTCAGATTTTCCGCTATATTAAGCTCCCGGGCGCCATGAGCTACTTTTTTGCCAGCCTGCGCATCTCCGCGTCCTATGCGGTGGTAGGCGCGGTGATCTCCGAGTGGCTGGGAGGCTTTAACGGGCTGGGAGTATATATGACCAGGGTAAAGAAGGCATTTTCCTTTGACAAGATGTTCGCGGTCATTCTTCTGATTTCCGCGATCAGCCTGCTTTTGATGAAGCTGGTGGATCTTATCCAGAAGAAATGTATGCCCTGGGAAAATAAAAAATAGAGGAGACAGTTATGAAAAAGAAAATTTTGGCAGTCGCGATGGCTTTTGCCATGGCGTCAGGACTTGCGGCCTGCGGTACAGAGACACAGGAGACAGACAGCGCGTCCGCGGATTCTGAAAAGAAGGAAGAGATCACATTTGTCCTGGACTGGACGCCGAATACGAACCATACAGGTATTTATGTGGCGCAGGAGAAGGGATATTTTGAAGAGGAAGGGCTGGATGTGGAGATCGCGCAGCCGCCGGAGGACGGAGCGGACGCCCTGGTGGCATCCGGAAAAGCTCAGTTCGGAATCTCTTTTCAGGATACGATGGCTCCCGGCGTAGTCGGAGACAGCGCGCTTCCGACAACAGCGGTTGCGGCAGTCGTACAGCACAACACTTCAGGAATTATTTCCAGAAAGGGAGAGGGTATGGATACCCCGAAGGGACTGGAAGGAAAGAAGTATGCGACCTGGGACGCGCCGATCGAGAAAGCGATGCTTCAGAATGTGGTCGAGCAGGACGGCGGAGATTTCAGCAAGGTGGAGCTGATTCCGAGTACAGTCACCGATGAGGTATCCGCGCTGCAGTCCAAGTCCGTGGATGCAATCTGGATTTTCTACGCATGGGCAGGCGTGGCGACTGAGGTTGCCGGACTGGAGACGGATTACTTCGCGTTTAAGGACATTAACCCGGTATTTGACTACTATACACCGGTTATTATCGCAAACAATACGTTCCTCGAGGAGGAACCGGACACTGCGAAGGCATTTCTCCGCGCAGTGAAGAAGGGATATGAATACGCAATCGAAAATCCTGAGGAGGCTGCGGATATCCTCTGTGAGGCGTCTCCGGAGCTGGACGAAGAGCTTGTGCAGGCCAGCCAGGAGTATCTGAAGGATCAGTATAAGGCTGAGGTTGAGCAGTGGGGATACATTGACCCGGAGCGCTGGAACGCTTTTTATAACTGGCTGAACGAGAACGGCCTGTCTGCGACGGAGATACCGGAAAATACGGGATTCTCCAATGATTATCTGCCGGAATAAGGGGAAAGTGATATGGCGGAATTAAAAGTATCAAATGTGACGAAGTCCTTTGACGGGAAGAAGATCATTGAGAATATCTCGATCGAGATTCATGAAAAAGAGCTCGTGAGCCTTCTCGGAGTCAGCGGAGGGGGCAAGACCACGCTGTTTAATGTGATTTCCGGCCTGATCCCGCCGGACAGCGGAAGCGTGCTTCTGGACGGAGAGGATATCACCTCGAAGCCGGGAAATGTAAGCTACATGCTTCAGAAGGACCTGCTGCTGCCCTACCGAACTGTAGAGGACAATGTGGCGCTTCCCCTTCTGATCCGCGGTGAGAAGAAAAAAACGGCAAGGGAAAAGGTGCAGCCGTACTTTGCGGAGTTCGGTCTGGAGGGAACGCAGAAAAAGTATCCCGCGCAGCTCTCAGGCGGTATGCGCCAGAGAGCCGCCCTTCTGCGCACCTATATGTTCTCGGACCGCCTGGCACTTCTGGACGAGCCGTTCTCCGCTCTGGATACGCTCACAAAGAGCGCTATGCACAGGTGGTATTTGAATGTTATGGAGCAGATTCATCTGTCTACAGTATTTATCACGCATGATATTGACGAGGCGATCCTGCTTTCCGACCGTATCTATATTCTGGGAGGAAAGCCCGGCAGGATCGTCGATGAGATCCGCATCGCGGAGGCGAAGCCGCGAAGAGAGGATTTTAACCTGACGGATGAATTCCTGAGGTATAAGAGAAGAATACTTGAGAAAATTGAGCAGTAAGCGAAAAAGGTATCCGGTTGGATGCCTTTTTCGCTTACTTGTCTCCTGAGATTAACTTGATATAATTACTCGGAGTCATACCGGTACAGCGCTTAAAAAGCTGGCTGAAGTACTGAGGATTATTTCCGCACCCGACTTTTTCCGCAACGTACTGGATCTTGGAGGTGTCCGAATTGCTGAGGAGCTCTTTCGCCCTGACAAACCGGGCATTTTGATATCAGTCATTACAATATCCGGGTACTCGTCCAGGATGATATTGTAGGCCTCTATTCCGTCGGCTGCCTGGCCGATAACCTCAACACCGAGGGATTTCCAGTCTATAATGCTGGCAATGGTCTCGCGTATGAAGCGTTCATCATCTACAATCAACAGTTTAATCATAATTTCCTCCCTGTATAGAAAAGTGAAGCGTTTGCCTGGACAGGTTTACTGGCCGGTTCCGTCAAGCGGAATGCAGATCTGGGCTGCCGCGTGGTCGTCGTCGGGGTTAAACAGAGTCAGGCCATAGCCGGAACCGTAGATCAGCTGCAGGCGTTTGTGAATGTTCAGCAGTCCGATACCGAATCCTCTGGGCGTAACTTCATTCGTCTCCAGCTTATAAAGCAGGTTTTCCTCAAACTGAGACCCGTTATTGACGACCTGTATGTATACCTTTCCGTCTCTGCATTCGCCGCTGATCTGAATAAAGCAGGTATCCGTCATTTCCTCCAGCGCGTGGCTGATCGCGTTCTCAACCAGAGGCTGGATGATCAGATGCGGCATCTTTATGTTCAGTATTTCCGGCGCAATGGTTTCCGTATACTGAAGACGGTCGTCAAACCGGATCTTCTGTATGGTCATAAAATGGCGGACCAGATCCAGTTCACGCGCAACCGTTCCGTCAGAATTCTTCTGGCTCAGTGTGGAGCGCAGCAGGACTGCGAGAGATTCCACCATTGTGGAGATCGTCTCCTCGCCGCTTGCCATCGCGCGCCAGTACACGGCGTCCAGAGTGTTATACAGAAAGTGCGGATTGATCTGATTCTCAAGGGCTTTCAGCCGCGCTTCCTTGGCGAGCAGTTCCTGGACGTAATTTTCCTCAATGAGCTTCTTGATCTTCTGCGCCATATGGTCAAACTGCTGGTGAAGCTCGCCGATTTCATCATGGCGCAGGCTGTAATCGTAGGCTGTAACCGGAAGGGTCTCCTCATCTTTTCCGAATTCCTTCATTTTCCATATGAGCCGGCGCAGGTGTCCGGTAATAGACTGAATGATTCTGCGCGACAGGAGAAGCCCTGTCGCCGCGAAGACCGCAAGGGTGGCCATGCAGAGCAGCAAAGTGGCCTGCTGCGGATTCCGAATCGTATCATAGGGAACGAGGCACATATAGTTCCAGCTAAAATCCGGAATGGAGCTGGATATGGTAACTTACCCGTCACCGGATGCGGAAAAATGTAATTTCCTGAAACCGAGCCAGCTGTTCTGCGTCACGGTTGACAGCAAGAACCCGGAAGAAGCCGTAAAATTCATTGATTTCCTTGTAAATTCTCAGGAATGTAATGAGATCCTTCTCTGCGAGAGAGGAATTCTGACAAACACGAAGATGGGTGAGGCGATTATTCCGAAATTAAGCGATGCTGACAAAAAGGCCATCGAATTTACAAATAATGTTATCATTCCCACAAGCTCACAGGTGAATCCGGCGCCTCCGGAGGGCTCCAGTGAAGTGTCTTCCTTAATCGGGAAAATGATAGAGAGGGTTTGCTATCAGGAAATAAGTGCGGAAGATGCAGCGCAGGAAATCTTTGATCAGGGAAATGAGATCATGGCTGCAAATGCCGATAAATGATAAAGCAGGGCTGCCGCATCCGGGTGTGATGCTGCAGCCCGTTTTCGCTCCGGGGGAAATAAGGCATACGGCGTTTTGCAAAAAGGAGGAGGATTACGAATGGCGAAAACGAAGAGAAGGCTCGGACACAGCCTGCTGACAAAAGAAAGCTCGGCAGGAGTGCTGTTCACATTGCCGTTTACGGTTGGATTTCTTATGTTTATGATTGTACCCATGGGAATATCTCTTTATTATTCATTTTGTGAATATAATATACTTTCAGAACCGAAGTTTATAGGGATTGATAACTTCGTAAAGATGTTTACAGATGACGCGGTCTATATGACATCCCTGAAGGTGACATTTTTCTTTGCTTTTGTATCGGTTCCGATCCGCCTGGTGTTCGCGCTGATCGTGGCGCTGATTCTGCTGAGGACCACAAAGGTGACGGGATTTTACAGAGCAGCGTATTATCTGCCGTCTATTATCGGCGGATCTGTCGCCGTAGCGATCCTCTGGAAGAGAATGTTCGCAATCGACGGAGTCGTCAACGCGCTGCTGGGGAAAATCGGAATCGAGACGAATTTTTCCTGGCTGGGAGATAAAAGGACTGCGATCTGGGTACTGATTCCGCAGTATCTGTGGTATCAGAAGCTGGGATGGATCGGAACGTATGTGCCGCTGATTGTTCCGTACTTTTTCGCGATACAGGGATTCTTTGTATATCTGATGACAAACTTTATCGAAGGAATTCCCAGAGAGCTGGATGAGGCCGCGAAGATTGACGGATGTTCTTACTGGGGAATTTTTGTCAATATTATTCTTCCGCTTATGAAACCGGCGCTTGTCACGGGAGGTATTTTCTCCTTTATGTGGCGGTGGGACGATTTCCTTTCAGCCCTCCTGTATGTCAATAAATCCAGCAGGTATCCGGTCAGCCTGGCGCTGAAGCTGTTCTGCGATCCGGGTTCCGCTTCAGACTACGGGGCAATGTTCGCAATGGCCACACTGTCGATTCTGCCGGCAGTCTGTATCTTCATATTCTTCCAGAAATACCTGGTGGAGGGCATCAGCACTTCAGGACTCAAGGGATAGGCGGCAGCCTGAAATCAAATCTTGCGCAGAGCGGGAGGGGATGATAAGATAAGTCTTAGAAAAATGGAAGAGAACCAGCCGCTGTAAAAAGGCTGAATGACAGGTAATAATATGACAAAACAGGAAGCATTAAAGAAATATTTCGGATACGATTCCTTCCGTTCCGGACAGGAGGTGCTGGTGGACGGCATCCTGGAGGGAAGAGATACGCTGGGCATTATGCCCACCGGCGCGGGAAAATCTCTGTGCTACCAGATTCCGGCGCTTCTGATGCCCGGGATCACGCTGGTGATCTCCCCGCTGATTTCCCTGATGAAGGATCAGGTTACAACACTGAATCAGGCGGGCATCCATGCCGCATATCTCAACAGTTCCCTGACAGCCGGACAGTTTCAGACGGCCCTGCGGAATATGAGAAACGGGCAGTATAAGATTGTCTATGTGGCTCCGGAGCGGCTGCTGACCGAGAGTTTTCTCGCAGCGGCGCAGGAGATGGAGATCTCAATGGTGAGCGTGGATGAGGCGCACTGTATTTCCCAGTGGGGACAGGATTTTCGGCCAAGCTATCTGCATATCGGAGAATTTGTGGATCGCCTGGCGAGACGTCCTGTCCTCAGCGCGTTTACCGCCACGGCGACAAAAGAGGTGCGGGAAGATATTCTGGCGCTGCTGGATTTGAAGGACCCAGTGACGCTGACCACAGGATTTGACCGAAAGAACCTGAAGTTTGCAGTGCAGCACCCGGGCGATAAGATGAGGACGCTGCTGATGTATGTGAGGGAGCATGAGGAGGAGTGCGGCATCGTCTACTGCCTGACACGCAAGACTGTGGAGGAGGTCTGCGCGCGGCTTCAGGCTGAGGGATATCCGGCGACACGGTATCACGCGGGACTGAGCGATGAGGAGCGCAGGCAGAACCAGGAGGACTTTATCTTCGACAGGAAGCAGATTATGGTGGCGACGAACGCGTTCGGCATGGGAATTGACAAATCCAATGTGCGCTATGTCGTCCACTATAACATGCCCAAGAATATCGAGAGCTACTATCAGGAAGCCGGAAGGGCGGGGCGCGACGGGCTGCCCTCAGAGTGTATCCTTCTCTACGGCGGGCAGGATGTGGTGACGAACCAGTTTTTCATTGACCGGATGGAGCCGCCCGAGGGAGCGGACGCCGGGACGGCAGAACTGATCAGAGAACGGGAGAAAGAGCGGCTGCGGAAGATGACCTTTTACTGTTTTACTCACGAGTGCCTGCGGGATTATATCCTGCGGTATTTCGGGGAGTATGGTTCCAATTACTGCGGCAACTGTTCGAACTGCCTGACGCAGTTTGAGGAAAAGGATGTGACGGAAACCGCGCAGGCAATCCTCGGGTGCGTGAAAGCATGCCGCTGGCATTACGGAATGACGATGATCGTGGACACGGTTCACGGAAGCCGGAACACGAAGATCGTCCGCGCGGGAATGGAAGAGAATCCTTATTACGGAAAATGCGCGCGGGTTCCGGTCTATCAGCTTCGGCAGGTGATGAATTATCTGGTGCTTAACGGATATATCCGTCTGACGGACGACGAATATCCGGTACTTGAGCTGAATGAACGCTCCGAGGCGGTTCTGGGCGGAGAGCGCGTCGCGATGAAGGTGGCGAAAGAGCAGCCGAAATCCGCGGAGAAGAAGCAGAAAAAGAAGAAATTGCCCGCCGGTCCGGAAGGAGAAGTTGACAGGAATCTGTTTGAAAAGCTCCGCGCGCTCCGGCTGGAGATCGCAAAGAGGGAGAAAGTGCCTCCCTACATCGTATTTTCCGACAAGACTCTGGTACATATGTGCAGCGTGAAGCCCGCGAACCGGGAGGAGATGCTGCAGGTATCGGGCGTGGGAGAGATGAAATATCAGAAGTATGGAGAAGCATTTCTAAAATGCATCAATCCGCAGTAAAGCAAAGAGAGGAAATTGAATGAAATTTATCCATCTGTCTGACCTCCATCTTGGAAAGCGTGTGAATGAATTTTCCATGATCGAGGATCAGAAGTATATTTTGCAACAGATCCTGTCCCTGATTGACCGGGAGGCTGCGGATGCGGTGCTGCTGGCAGGGGATATTTATGATAAACCGGTGCCGCCGGCGGAAGCGGTGCAGGTGTTTGACCGCTTTCTGACCGAGCTGGCAAAGAGAGAGATTCCGGTCTTTGCCGTCAGCGGAAACCATGACAGCGCGGAGCGCATCGCCTTCGGAGCACAGATTATGAGCGAGAGGAAGGTCTTTTTATCTCCGGTCTATGATGGGAAGATCTCCGGCTTTATGCTCTGCGACGAGTGGGGTGAGGTATGCGTCTGGCTGCTTCCGTTCGTGAAGCCCGCAGTGGTGCGCCGGGCCTTTGAGGATGAGGAGATCCATACGTATCAGGATGCGGTCAGGACTGCCGTGGAGCATATGGAGATCGACACGCACAGGAGAAATCTGCTGGTGGCGCACCAGTTTGTGACGGGAGCCTCCCGCTGCGAGTCCGAGGAAATCAATGTGGGCGGCATTGACAACGTGGACGCGGCCGTGTTCCGTGAGTTTGACTACGTGGCTCTGGGGCATATTCACAGCCCCCAGCACATTGGGCGCGAGGAGGTTCGCTACTGCGGGACGCCGCTGAAATACTCGTTTTCCGAGGCGGAGCAGGAAAAGTCGGTGACAGTCGTGGAACTGAGAGAAAAGGGAGACGTCAGGATCACCGCGCGCCCTTTAAAGCCGCTGCGCGATCTTCGCAGGATTCGCGGGACGTATCTGGAAGTCACGGCGCGCTCGTTTTACGAAAACACGAACACGGAGGACTATCTGCAGATTACGCTCACAGATGAGGAGGACATTCCTGACGGGATGCAGAAGCTTCGCGTTATTTACCCGAATCTGATGCGCCTGGAGTATGACAACCGCCGTACCCGGGAAAACCGCAGCCTGGAAAGCGTGCAGCGGACGCAGGAGAAGTCCGAGCTGGAACTTTTTGAAGAATTTTTTGAACTGCAGAACAATCAGCCGATGAGCGGGGAGCAGCGCGCCTTTGCGGAAGCGCTGATCCGGGAATTGAAGGAGTGACGATATGAAACCTGTTAAGCTGACATTAAGCGCGTTCGGACCCTACGCGGGGAAGACGGAGATTGACTTTTCCGCGCTCGGAAACGGAGGCCTTTTCCTGATTACAGGAGACACTGGGGCGGGAAAGACAACGCTGTTTGACGCGATCACCTTTGCGCTCTACGGCGAGGCGAGCGGGGAAGTGCGGGAGTCCGGGATGTTCCGGAGCAAATATGCGAAGGAGGACACGCCCACCTATGTGGAGTTTATTTTCTCCTATCAGGGGAAGCAGTACCGCGTCAGGAGAAATCCGGAGTATCAGCGCCCGAAGGGAAGAGGGGCTGGCTACACCACGCAGAAGGCTGACGCGGAGCTGATCTATCCGGACGGGCGGCAGCCGGTTACGAAGGCGCGGGAGGTGACGAAGGCAGTCACGGAGCTGATGGGGCTGGACTACCGTCAGTTTACACAGATCGCGATGATCGCGCAGGGAGATTTCCAGAAGCTGCTGCTCGCGGGAACGGCACAGCGCAGCGAGATTTTCCGTCAGATCTTTCATACCGGGCTGTATCAGGAGCTGCAGAACAGACTGCGGGACGCGGTAAAGGCGCGATGGAAGTCGTATGATGAGCTGCGAAGGAGCATTGTCCAATACATGGACGGGATTGTGTGCACAGAGGACGGAGAAACCGCAGAGGAACTGGAAGAGCTGAAAAAGATCCGGTTCGAGGGAAAGACGGCGCGCGCTGCCGAGCTTCTGGAGGAGCTGCTGGAGAGGGATGAAAAGCGCCAGAGTGATCTGGAGGAGAGAAGCCGGACTCTGGAAGAGGAGATGCGCCGGGAGGATCAGCTTCTGGGACAGGCGCGGCAGAGCCGTCAGGTCGCCGGGGAGCTGGAAAAGGAGCGTGTCCGGATGGAGGAGCTTACGCTGCGCGCGGCGAAGGAGGAGGAAACGTACCGGGAGGCGCAGGAGCAGGCAGAGGAGCGTGAGGCGATCGCCGGACGTATCCGCGAGGCAGACGGGCTGCTGGAGCAGTGTCAGAAGCTGGAGGAGCTGAGCCGCGGGCTGAGCGAGAAGGAGCGGCAGATCGCAGAGTGCGCAAAACAGAAGGCGCGGCATGCAGAGAGCGCCGCTGCGTTGCGGCAGAAGGCAGCGGATGGAAAATCCCGTCTGGAAGCGCTGGCATCTGCCGGGGAAGAGCGGGAGCGGCTTCAGAACCGCAGAGAGACGATGCGCCGGCTCTGCGAGAAGCTCTGCGCGCTCCGGGAGACGCTGCAGGAGGTGACGCGGCTTACAGGAGAGAACCGCGCAGCGCAGGCGGAGGAAGAGGTGCGGCAGGGACAGATCTCGGGGCGTCTGGAAGCGGCCCGGAAAGAACTGGAGGAACTGAAGGATCTCGATGTCGAGATGCACGCTGCCTCAGTCAGAAAGCGGGAGCTGGCTCAAAAGAGGGAGAATTTCCAGGCCCTGTGGGACAGACTGCGCACCATTTCATCCGCGGGAGCGCAGACGGAGGAGACATGCCGCGGACTTCTGGAACAGCAGGAAAAGGCACAGCGGGAAGAGAAGACGCGCACAGAGCAGTGGGAAGAGGTAAAGGATGCCCGGATCAGGCTGGCGCGCCTGGAGCAGGAGAAGAGTGAGCTGCTCGCGAGGTCAGGGCAGATCAGGTCATTTCTGAAGCTCTCGGAGGAACTGGACGGGCTAGGAGCTCGGCTGGCGGGAGAGCAGGAGGAGTATCTTCGCGCCGCCGGAGAGAGAAATCTTCTGAGAGCCGCTTATCAGGAGAAGGAGCAGCTCTTTCTGGACGCGCAGGCGGGAATGCTGGCGCGCGGCCTGGAGACGGGAAAGCCCTGCCCGGTCTGCGGTTCTGTGCACCACCCGTCGCCGGCAGAACTGCCCGATCAGGATGTGCCGGCCAGGGAGGAGCTGGAGGAGGAAAAGAAGCGGCTCTCGGCCAGTGAATCGAGAACGGAACAGCTCAGTGCCCGGGCTAATGCCACGCGCGGGCAGATTGAGCAGCAGAAGGAAAAGATTCTGGATACGGCGCGGGAGCTTTTTGCGGACAGCGGGGAGTATCCCGAAGACCAGACAGTGGAATGGTTTGATCGGGCGCGCAGAGAGCTGCAGAGCGTGAATACCCGCGGAAAGAACTGCCTGGCGCTGATCGAACGTGAGAAGGATGCGGAAAAACGGTGCAGTCAGCTGGAGGAGCTGCGCGCGGAGGATGAGAAGAACCTGAAGCGGATCGCCGAAGATCTGGGCAGGGCAAGACAGGAGCTTGCGGCTGCTGCCAGCCAGAGGGGAGAAATCGTGGCGCAGCTTCAGAAGTGGGCGGAGGAGACGTCGGGAGAGACGTATCAGCCGCAGCGCGGGGAGGCGCAGGATGACAGCGGTTTGAAGGAAACTTCCTGGGACCGCCCGGAGCAGTCCGGATTTATACAGTCTGCCTGGAAGATTTTGCTTGCGGACAGCCGCGGCGCGGAGGAGGCTGTGCGGGAACTGGAGCAGAAGTCGCAGCGCCGCGGCGAGCTGCAGAGTATCCTTACCGGCGAGGAAGCCGCGCTGAAAGAATCCGCCGAAAAGCTCACGGAGCTCGCGGCAGCCCAAAAGGTGCTGGAGAGCCGCGCTGAGGACGCTGCGGGGCAGTTAAGAGAACTGCTTACGCGCGCGGATGCGCCGTGGAACGGTGCGGTGCAGCTTCCGGAAGAGATGTCCCCGGAGGAGCTTCTGAAGAGCGCTGAAGCCACTGATGCATTCGCCCGTCCGAAGCTGGATGCCCTGGATGCGTCGCTGGAATCCGTCCGAAGAAAACTCGAAGAGAAGGCTGCTCTGGAGTCAGAACTTCCCGGCCTGGAGCGCAGGGTGGGTGAACTGGAGAATAATGTTCACGCGCAGGAAGTTAGCGGGACGCGCCTGGCCGCTGAGAAGGAGAGCCTGGAGAGAGAATCCGACCGGATCCGCGGTTCACTGGAAGGCAGGACCCGTAAGGAGATAGAGGAAGAAATTGAGAAATGGCAGCAGGAAAGCGCGCGGCTGCTCAGGCAGGAGGAAGCCGCGCAAAAAGCCTTTCAGTCGGTGCGCACTGAGCTTGAGCGATGCACAGCTGCGGTGAAGACGCTGAAGGAACAGCTCGATACGTTTGGAACGCTGGATGAGGAGGCGATCTCGGAGCGCATCCGGACGCTGCGGCAGGAAAAGGAAGAGCTGCAGGCGCGTATCAATGAGCAGTATTCGGCTGTCAGGACGAACCGGGCGATTTACAGCTCTGTTCTGGACAGCCAGGAGGAGCTCGCGGCTGTGGAGAGGGAGTACGTCTGGATGAAAAGCCTTGCGGATACAGCGGGCGGAACCCTTGCGGGAAAGCGCAAGGTGGAGCTCGAGACGTACGTTCAGATGACGTATTTTGACCGCATCCTGCGCCGGGCAAATCTGCGTCTGCTTACGATGAGCAGCGGACAGTATGAGCTGAAGCGCCAGGAGGAGACCGCAAACCGCAGAGAGAAGGCGGGACTGGAACTCTCGGTGATTGATCATTATAATGGAAGTGAGCGAAGCGTCAAGACGCTTTCGGGAGGAGAGACGTTCCAGGCGTCGCTGTCTCTGGCCCTGGGGCTTGCCGATGAAATCCAGTCCAATGCCGGGGGGATCCGGCTGGATTCCATGTTTGTGGACGAGGGCTTCGGCTCTCTGGATGAAGAATCGCTCAGCCAGGCGATGAAGGCGCTGGAAAGCCTGGCTGAGGGAAGCCGTATGGTTGGAATCATCTCTCATGTATCCGAACTGAAGGAACGGATTGACAGTAAGATTATTGTGACAAAGAACCGGGGTGGGGACGGTGTCGGAAGCAGCGTACAGATTACAGGATAAATACGGGAGGATACGAATGATTACAAAAACACTGAAAAATTTCAGCATCCGCCAGATCGACCGTTCCGGCCAATGCTTCCGCATGGAGGAACTGGAAGAAGGCAGGTACGGCGTGACCGCGGCAGACCGGTATGTGGAAGTATGTCAGGATGGAGAAGTCTGCACCTTCTCCTGCAGTGACCGGGAATTTGACGCATTCTGGCGGCAGTATTTTGACCTGGACACGGATTACGGGAACTTTCTTTCGCAGATTGATCCGGAGGATGCCTACCTGTCGGGCGCGGCGCGCCGGGGCAGCGGAATCCGCATTCTGCGCCAGGATCTCTGGGAGATGATCGTGACCTTCCTGATTTCTCAGCAGAATAACATCGTCCGCATCCGCCGGTGCGTCCGGAATATCTGCGAGCGGTACGGAGAACGGAAGTATACGCCGGAAGGCATTTCCTATTATGCGTTTCCGTCGCCGCGCGCTCTCGCGGACGCTTCGGAGGAGGAGCTCCGCGCCTGTAATCTTGGATACCGGAGCAAATATGTGCTGCGCACGGCGCAGAGTATTGTGCGGGAGGAAGTAAGCCTCAGCGCGGTGAGTGCCATGCCCTATCAGGAAGCACGGACGGAGCTGTTAAAGCTCTACGGGATCGGCGGGAAGGTGGCGGACTGCATCTGCCTGTTCGCGCTGCACCAGCTGGAAGCCTTTCCGGTGGATACCCATATCCGGCAGGCGCTTGAGAACCACTATCCGGACGGATTTCCGCATGAGCGGTACGGAGCCGTTCAGGGTGTGATGCAGCAGTATATTTTTTATCAGGAGTTGTTTCCGGAGGAGGAATCATGAGAATCACCCAGCTGCGAATCAAAAATTTTAAATCTATCCGGGATATGCAGATTGACGGGATTGAGAATGCCCTGATCCTGGTGGGCAAAAACAGCACGGGGAAGACGGCGGTTCTGGACGCCGTGCGGGCTGTGGCAGGCAGCTACCGGATACGAACCGAAGATTTTCGGGAGAATTTCCCGAACATAGAGATTCATGTCACGCTGCAGATAGGGGAACAGGACCTGAAAGCCCTGCACAGCGCAGGTATGGTGAGCAAGTACCGTAGATATGAGGCCTGGCTCGGGGATTTCTCAAGAAAGCTTCCGTCCTTTCAGGAGGGACAGCTCTCCTTTGAGTATGTGGCAAACCGGGAGGGCAAGGTGCGCTGCAGCGATGGAGTGCGGAAACATAACCTGTACATACAGGAGATTTTTCCTCAGATGTACTATATTGACATCCAGAGAAACCTGAATCAGTTCCAGAGCTCTCTGCTGATGATGCAGGAGGATGAACTCCTGAAGTATATGCGTTCCGGCTGCTGTATTTTTGACCGGAGCAGGGAATGCAGCCACTGTTTTTCCTGTATCGGGCTCATCAATCAGAAGAAGCCGGAACAGCTGAATGTCTTTGAGGCTGCAAAGCTTCTGGATTATAAACTGTATCAGCTGAATCTCGACGGATTTTCGAGAAGAGTAAACCGCATTTTCCGCAGGAACGGAGGTCAGGAGGAAATCCGCTATTCCATGAACCGGGACGTGGAGCGGATGCTCTCCGTCACCGCTGAGCTGTGCGGTTTGGGACGTCAGCCGGCGAAGCCGATCGAGACGATGGGGAAGGGGATGCGCAGCATCTATATGCTCTCGCTTCTGGAGGCATGCGCCCAGGAGGAGACGCAGCCGCCGGGAATTATTCTCGTCGAGGAACCTGAAATTTTTCTGCATCCGCAGATGCAGAAGATATCCGGGGATATCCTCTACCGGCTCTCCCAGAAGAATCAGGTGCTCTTTTCCACACACTCCCCGAATTTGCTGCCGAACTTTAACACCCGGCAGATCCGCCAGATCGTAAAGGACCGGGACGGCTGCTCACAGGTCAGAGAAAAGACGGATATCAGCGTGATCCTGGACGACCTCGGATATACGGCCAGCGATTTGATGAATGTGGATTTCGTGTTCATCGTGGAGGGAAAACAGGACAAGAGCCGGCTGCCGCTGCTTCTGAAGAAATATTATTCCGAAGTCTACGATGAGGAGGGACGGCTGTTCCGCATTGCGATCATTACGACCAACAGCTGTACGAACATCAAGACGTACGCGAACCTGAAGTACATGAACCAGATTTACTTAAAGGACCGCTTTCTGATGATCCGCGACGGCGACGGGGAGGACAGCACAAAGCTGAAGAGACAGCTCTGCAAATATTATGAGGAGCGCAGCCTGGAGGACGTCGACCGCCTTCCGCGAGTGACGGAAAAAAATGTGCTGATCCTGAAGTATTACTCTTTTGAAAATTATTTTCTCGATCCCAAGGTCATGGCAAAGATCGGCGTTATCTCATCGGAGCAGGAATTTTACCGGATCTTTCTGGAAAAATGGAAGGAATACCTTTACCGCATCCGCAGCGGCAGGCGCCTTCTGGAAGTGCTGGGCAAAGACCTGGAGACGGAAGGCGATGTCAGAGACCATATGGAGGAGATTCGGATTCATATGCGCGGCCATAACCTGTACGACATTTTCTACGGAAGATTTAAAGAACAGGAGGAGGAGATCCTGACGCGTTATATTGAGGAGGCTCCGCGTGAGGACTTTCGGGATATTCTGGATGGAATCGAGAGATTCATATATTTTGAAAACAGGAAAAAATAAGATTAAATAACCGCCGTACAGCGGCGGAGAACGGAGGAAAAGTATGAACACTTACGCTTTGGATCTGGAAAAGTATGAGGCACTTGCGCGCCGCGCGGCAGCGGAAGGCTGCGTGCTTCTGGAAAATAAAAATCATGCGCTGCCATTGAGAGACGGAGATAAGGTCTCGGTATTCGGCCGCTCCGCATTCCGCTATTATAAGAGCGGACTCGGTTCGGGCGGCCTGGTAAATACCAGATATGTGACCGGAATTCTGGACGGACTTGAGGCGTACAGTCAAATACAGCTGGACGAAAGGCTTCTGGAGATTTACCGGGACTGGATTGCGGAGAATCCGTACGACGAGGGCCAGGGCTGGGGAAAAGTTCCGTGGTCTCAGAAGGAGATGCCTGTGACCGAGGAGATGGTGCAGATCGCGCGTGAGTCGGACGCCGCGCTCGTGGTAATCGGAAGAACTGCGGGGGAGGATCAGGATAATACCGCGGCTCCCGGAAGCTATCTTCTGACAGAGACGGAGGAAGAGCTGATCGCAAAGGTCTGCGCCGCATGCAGCCGCACCATCGTGGTGCTGAATGTCGGAAATATCATCGATATGAAGTGGGTGGAGAAGTATCATCCCCAGGCGGTGCTCTGCGTATGGCAGGGCGGACAGGAGGGCGGAAACGGCGCCGCGGACGTCCTGACCGGCAGAGTGAATCCGAGCGGAAGGCTCACGGATACGATAGCCGGAGATATCAGCGATTACCCGTGCGAGGGACATTTCGGGGATCCGGTGAAGAATATCTACGCCGAGGACATTTACGTTGGATACCGGTATTTTGAGACGTTTGCGCCGGAGAAGGTGCTCTATCCCTTCGGATACGGGCTGTCATACACTTCCTTTGAGACGGAGGCGAAGCTCGCCGGAGAGGAGGGAGAAGTGCTCCGCGTGGAAGCTCTGGTGAAAAACACGGGTGAGACAGCGGGACGGGAAGTCGTTCAGGTATATGCCGCAGCTCCGCAGGGAAAGCTCGGACAGCCTGCGCGAAGACTGATCGGATTCGCCAAGACAGGAGAGATCGCGCCGGGGAATACAGAGCGCGTGTGCGTCGAAATCCCGAAGAAGCTGCTCGCATCCTACGATGACAGCGGTGTGACCGGACATAAGTCCTGCTATGTGCTGGAGGAGGGTGTATACCGGATTTATGTGGGAGCGAACGTGAGAGACGCCCGTCAGGCCGGAAGCTTTGAACAGGAATTTACGGTGACAGAGCAGTTAGAGGAGATCTGCGCGCCTGTGCAAGCGTTTTCCAGAATGCATCCCGCAGCGGACGGAAAGGGCGGATTTGTTCCGGCGTGGGAACCGGCGCCGCTTGCAGCTGCGGACATGCGCAGGAGACTCGAGGAAAACCGCGATCCGGAGATTGCCTTTACCGGAGATCAGGGATATAAACTCGCGGACGTACTGGATGGAAAAGTTACCATGGACGCGTTTGTGGCGCAGCTTACGGATGAGGATCTCATCTGTCTGTTCCGCGGAGAGGGAATGTGCAGCCCGAAGGTGACGCCCGGTACAGCCTCCGCGTTCGGCGGACTGACAGAGCGCCTGGAATACTTCGGAATTCCCGCCGCGTGCTGCGCGGACGGACCGTCCGGCATTCGAATGGACTGCGGAACCAAAGCATTTTCCCTGCCGAACGGAACGGCGATTGGATGTACCTTTGACGAGCAGCTGGCGGAGGAACTGTACCGTATGACGGGGCGCGAACTGCGGCTGAACAAGATTGACACGCTGCTGGGACCGGGCATGAATATCCACCGCAGTCCCCTCAACGGCAGAAACTTTGAATACATCTCCGAGGACCCGCTCGTAACCGGAAAGATAGCCGCGGCGCAGCTTCGCGGTCTGGACACATCCGGCATCGCGGGAACGGTGAAGCATTACTGCGCGAACAATCAGGAGTATAACAGACGGTTTGCGGAGGCGGTGGTTTCCGAGAGAGCGCTTCGTGAAATCTATCTGAAGGGATTTGAAATCGCCGTGAAGGAGGGGCACGCCCGTTCTGTGATGACCACTTACGGACCGGTAAACGGTCTGTGGACCGCGGGAAATTATGATCTGTGCACTACGGTTTTGAGAAAAGAGTGGGGATTTGAGGGTATCGTTATGACTGACTGGTGGGCAGAGGCGAATTACCCGGGAAGAACTTCCGAGCAGACAGCAAAAGCCCCGATGGCGGCAGCGCAGAATGATCTGTATATGTGCGTCTCTGACAGCGCGGCAAATCCGGAAAAAGACGATATGCTTGCAAAACTCGAGGAAGGCTGGCTGACAAGAGGAGATCTGCAGAGAAATGCCAAAAATATCCTGGGATTCATTCTGAAGAGCCCCTCAATTCTGCACAAAACCGGGAGAATCGCCCCGGAGGAGCTTCGGGAAATGGAGAAGAAGGGCGATAATGAGATTCTTCCGTCGGATATTGTGGTCTATGCGGCAGAAGAGGGGGCGCAGACGCTTGTGATCGACGGAGCGAATCTGCATCCGTCGGCCGGAAACAGCGATATTTTCGGAATCAGCCTGGGTGAAATGGGCGATTATGAAGTCAAGATCACAGCGAGGTCTCAGCTGAACGCTCTGGCGCAGCTTCCGGTGTCCGTCTACTTTGACAATGCTTTGACAATGACGATATCGTTCCACGGAAGTGAGGGCGCAAGTATCGAGGAAGTCAGAGACCTGGGAGATATATTCGGCAGCAACCACTATATCAAGCTGTACTACGGGGCAGACGGGCTTGAGATCGAGCGGATTGAATTTCGGAAAAAAGAAAAAATGAAGTAACAGCAAAGCTGTATGCATGCGGGAGGGCCGGAGTTTCCGGCTCTCCTTTTTCCGTGGTGCGTCTGGCGGTCTGAACGGTGTTGACTGGTGGAATATGGCTGGAATGAAAGAGTATGCTCGCCGCATGCGTGCTTTTTCGTGATTGAAAATGTATAAATAGGCAAATAAACAATCAAATTAATTCAAAAATGTGCAAAATCAACAAAAACAGAGCGGAAAGTTAGTGAAAAAGTTTGATTGATTTTGAATGAATTTGAATGTACAATAAGGCTATCAAAAGGAAAGGGGAACGCGCATATGATTTATACCGTCACATTTAACCCGTCCCTGGATTATATCGTCACTGTTCCTGAGTTCCGGATGGGCATGACGAACCGCACCGGAACGGAGATGATGCTTCCGGGCGGAAAGGGCATCAACGTATCCACGGTTCTCAAAAATCTGGGAATTGAGAATACAGCGCTGGGATTTGTCGCCGGATTTACCGGAGAGGAGATACGGCGCAGGGTGGAAGAAATCGGAATCCGGACAGAATTCATCGGGATCGAAGAGGGATTCTCCAGGATTAATCTGAAGATAAAGAATATAGAGGGCACCGAGATCAACGGAAACGGTCCTGTCATCCGCGGGGACAAGGTAGGCCGGCTGATGGAATATTTAAAACGGCTGGGAAGCGAGGACTACCTGGTGCTGGCGGGCAGTATCCCGCCCTCCCTGCCGGACAGCATTTACAGGGATATTATCAGGGAGATGGAGAGCCGTGGTGTGCAGGTAGTGGTAGACGCTACCAAGGATCTGCTGACGAATGTACTGGCATACCATCCGTTTTTGATCAAGCCGAACAACCACGAGCTGGGGGAGATCTTTAATACGAAGCTTACGACACGCAAGGAGGTCATACCGTACGCCGAGAAGCTGCGCGCGCAGGGAGCGGCGAATGTGCTGGTATCCATGGCAGGCGAGGGAGCTGTTCTGGCAGCCGCGGACGGAAGAATTTACACAGCTCCGGCTCCGAAAGGAGTCCTGGTCAACGGCGTGGGAGCCGGGGACTCCATGGTGGCGGGATTTCTCGCCGGCTGGCTGGAACAAAAAGATTACAGCCATGCGTTTTATATGGGAATCTCTGCCGGAAGCGCCAGCGCGTTTTCTGATTATCTGGCGACGGAAGAGGAAATAAGAACAGTCTACCGCACGATGAAGGAGGAGTAAGGGATGAGGATCACAGATTTGCTGGATAAGAGAAGTATCAGCCTGGATGCCGCGCCGGGTTCCAAAAAAGAGGCGCTGGATCAGGCGATTGATCTGATGGTCAGAAGCGGAAAGATTCAGGATGAGGAAGCCTACCGGGCGCAGGTCTATGCCCGTGAGGAGGAGAGCACGACGGGAATCGGAGAGGGTATTGCAATCCCCCACGGAAAATGCAGCGCGGTCAGCCGTCCCGGTCTGGCGGCGATGGTGGTGAAGAACGGCGTGGACTTCGAGGCACTGGACGACGAGCCTGTTACGCTGATTTTCCTGATCGCCGCTCCCAACACAAAGGACAATGTACACCTGGACGTGCTGAGCAAGCTGTCCGTCATGCTTATGGATGAGGAGTTTACCGAGAATCTGAGGAACGCATCCAGTGTGGAGGAATTTCTGGAAATCGTGGACAGGGCTGATGAGGAAAAGGCGGATATCGACGAGCGGCTCGCGGATACGGGGAGCGCTGTGACAGGTCAGAAGAAGCTGCTGGCAGTGACGTCCTGCCCCACGGGAATTGCCCACACCTATATGGCTGCGGAGGGAATCGAAAAGGCGGCAAAAGCGCACAGCTGCTATGTCAAGATCGAGACGCGCGGATCCGGCGGTGCGAAGAACGTACTCACGGATCAGGATATTGAGGAGGCGGACTGTATCATTGTAGCTGCCGACGCACAGGTTCCTATGGATCGGTTTGACGGCAAAAAAGTGATAATCTGTCCCGTATCCGACGGAATCAGCAAGGCAGACGCTCTGGTAGAGCAGGCAATATCCGGAGACGTCCCCGTCTACCGTGCGGAAAATGCTCCCGCAAAGGCGGCCGGCGCGAAGAAGGGAGGAGGCGCAGGGCACAGAATCTATACGCAGCTTATGAACGGCGTTTCGCATATGCTTCCTTTCGTGGTGGGAGGCGGTATCCTGATCGCCCTGGCGTTCCTGATCGATGGCCTGAGCGTGGATATCAATTCCCTGTCAGTGGAAGAACGTGCGAATTTTGGTACAATCACTTCGGCGGCGGCCGTTTTAAAGGGAATCGGTGACACGGCGTTCGGCTTTATGCTTCCGGTCCTGGCGGGATTTATCGCGATGGCGATCGGAGACCGTCCGGCTCTTGCCGTGGGATTTGTGGGCGGTATGCTCGCGTCGCAGGGCAAATCGGGATTCCTGGGCGCTCTGGTGGCGGGCTTTGTGGCAGGATATCTGATCGTGCTGCTGAGAAAGCTCTGTGACAAGCTGCCTGAGGCGATTGAGAAGATTGCTCCGGTTCTGATATTCCCGGTGGCAGGCATTCTTGCAATGGGACTGATCATGAACTTTGCCGTGGAACCCATGATGGGAGCCATCAACACGGCTCTGAACAGCGGCCTGACCCAGCTTCTGGGCGTGCTTAAACGAAGAGCAGAGGCATAAATTCTGCCGGCATACTTG
>CAKNMY010000046.1 GCA_930989745.1 uncultured Lachnospiraceae bacterium
AGAAGTTCCGACAAGACATTTATACATATCTGTTTCTTATCAAAGAAGAATTTTCCCCATAGACACAGAAAATTTTACGCCCTCTAAAAGGCGGCGCAGATCGCTCCGCACCGTCTTTCAAACGTTTTATTGACAAATATCAGCCCGAAACCGCTCTTCGATTTTCCGGATGCGGGAATCTGAAGAATGGTGCCATTACCAATCTTCCCCTCTATCTTGCCGGAAAAACCGCAGAGCTTCTATGACACTCCCTACAGCTCCCTCACCCACTGAGCTGCCAGGTCCACCCAGCCCTGGCAGTGGGGTTCCACGCCGCCTGTGCCGTCGGGCATTCCGGTCTCTTCGCTTGCCAGAGACAGTCCGTGAGCGCCGTGCGGATAGATATGAAGTTCCATGGGAATCTTCTCTCTGCAGAGCGCCTGTGCTAACAGAATGCTGTTTTCCACAGGCACAGCGTTGTCTTCATATGTATGCCACAAAAAGACCGGCGGCATATCCTTCGTCACCTGGTTCTCCAGGGACATCTTTCCCCGCATTTTTTCATCGCCGCCGGTAATGTTTTGGATAGATCCCTCGTGTGCAAGAGCTCCCGCAGTAACCACCGGATAGCTCAGGATCAGCCCGTTGGGACGATACAGATCCTTTTCTCCTCCCAGCTCCTGCGCAATCCACGGCTCCTGCCAGAATTTCCCCAGGCTGCATGCCAGATGACCTCCGGCCGAGAAGCCGCAGATTATAATTTTCTCCGGATCCGCGTTCCACTGTGCAGCGCTTTCTCTTATGAGCCGCACTGCCTGCGCAAGCTCCAGAAGTGCCTGCGGAAATACAGACGGTTTTACACTGTATTTCAGCACACAGGCATGAAATCCCGCCGCATTCATCCGCACAGCAATCGGCTCTGCCTCCCGGTCAGACAGAAATTCATATCCGCCGCCCGGACAGATGATCAACACCGGGCGCTTCCTTCCCGGATTCCCCTGCAGTGTATCTAAAAAATACGTTTCCAGAACTGCTTTTTCTTCCCTAACTTCCACATTCCATTTTTGATGTACCATATTGCTTTACTCCTCTTCTCTCCGGATTTCTGTACCGGCAAAACCGGGCGGGATTCGAGCAGTGCGAAATCTTGTCCGGGACAGACTATTCTTCCGATACCGCCACTGCGATTCCTCTTCCGCAGTTTCCCACCGCACAGTAAAAATGATATACCCTTCCTTTATACTTCAGCACATACGGCTTGTGGGCAAACGTTTTGTCAAATTCCGCGGAAGGCTGGATCAGAGGCTCACCTTCCCATTTCGTCCAGTGTACCAGATCGCGCGAGCAGGCAAACGTATCGTACGCTTTGGCATCCACGCCCACGAAATAGTGCATAACCCACAGATCTTTATAGCGAATAATCTGCGGATCACCTGAGATATTCCAGCGGTCCTCGATGCCCTGATCTATTACTGCGCCTGTTCCATATCTCTCCCAGTGTATCATGTCCCGGCTCACTGCCATTCCGATGCGCTCTACCCAGACGCCCTTCTGTTTTGCATTATAGTACATTACAAACGGATAGTCCAGTCTCTCCTGAGGGTCATGAAGCACTGTGCTCTTATATAGCGTTGCGCGCTCAAAGCTGCGCGCATCCGGGTCATCCATGCGCAGAATCGGTTCCGGCGCCTGCGTCCAGGAACCCGGAGCAAGCGTCTCAGACCAGGCGATCCCAATCTGCAGAGGATCCGTTTCATAACCGGGAAGGCTCCCCCCGATATACGTCATCCAGTATTTTCCATCATACGTTTCAGCATCCTGTGTTCCTCCCCACTCCGGATCCAGCAGGCAAAGCCCGCCGTCCGCCTGCAGGCAGTCCCAGCCCTCTTCTTTCTGTGAAAGCAGTTTTCCTTCCACTTCCCAGTGGAGCAGATCTCTGCTCTTTGCCATCCAGGTCTCATATCCCTCGCGCTGCACGCCGGGGACATGGCGCGCAAAGATCATACGCCATGTCCCGTCTTTTACACGGAATACGTTCGGGCAGTCGATATCCGCGCCCTCCTCACACAGCACCATACCATATTTTACGGGCGTGCGCATTTCCTGATAGACCTCCTGCATTTCCTGCTGTGTCACTTTCATTTCTTTTCCCATATCCTGTTCCTCTCATTTTCCCCTGTAAAGATACACGGAGCTCAAAATTCCAAGCGGCTTTACGAGATAGCTGTCTGTCCACTGACTGCCGTATGTCCTGTAAGAATCCGGCCCGTACCAGCGGTAATCACTGTCCGCATTGTGCAGTGTCCCGAAGCCGTTGAAGCGGTTTCCATATGCTGTAACTGCAATCGTATGGCTGCCCTGCTTCAGCTCTCCCAGTGAAATCCGGTACGGCGCGAAGCAGAATGTCTTCTCCTCCTCTCCGTCTGCCGATGCACTCAGCACCGCAGCGGCATGCTGCGGGACTTCCAGCACATACCGTGCGGTTTCCGGAGCGTCAAACTCAAATTCATATACGGTATTTCCCGTATAAAACGGCATCCCCTGGCGGGTCAGATCTCCAAATCCGACCGCTCCTGACTCCCGCAGCACCGCATACGTTCCTCGCAGCTCAACCTGGAAATTTCCGAGCAGATACATCCATTCCAGATCTGTCTTTCTTCCAAACGGAAGACTTATCTCCAGAAGGTTCTCTCCGCGGCGAATATCCGCAAGCCATACTGTCTTAATGCAGGGATCCACATACCACCCGTCTGGTGCGCGGTCTATGTGGATGCCGTTGAGAAAAATCTCCATCTCTTCCGGCTTCTCCGCTGCCAGACGTATGCCGGAAAACTCCTGCTCTGACCGGAATCTGTACCGGAGCATTACGCGGTCCGGAATCTCTGTCTGTTCCTGAACTCTCCACGGCTGTGTGTACGCGTCCTGGCGGCGCGGATATCCCAGCCGGGAGCGAAGCTCATTGTCAATCTCCAGGATCGGGATGCGGGCAGAAAATTCTTCTCCGTTCAGGGAATATTCAGCGCTGTCAAGCAGCAGCACGTTCTGCTCCGAAAAATGCACACTCTTTGGAGTATGTATCACCGCAGACGGCTGTTCCTCTGTCTTTGGCGCAAGACAAATTGCTGGAAGAGTTTCCTGTCTCTGTATCGCTACTGCCCTCGGAGACAAATGCAGCAGCAGGCTGTCCTGCCCGTACGCCTTCCATACAAAACGCGTCCAGCCATTATCCTGCGGACATTTCAGAGCTTTTACTGTCCCCTTGAGGGTATCGTACAATTTTACTTCCCAGCTTCCGCGGATGCTCACGCGATATTCCTGTTCCCTGTCCGCCAGATTTTCTTTCCGGTTGACATGACAGAGAAAGAGCCATCTCTCCTCCCCCTCCGAGCGCATCTGATATACGAGTTCCTCTGCAGCATGACCGTCCCCGCGGTACACCTTAACATCACGGATATCGGAGAGCGCATCCAGAATAGAACAGCGGTCGTATTCTACACATGTACAGTATCCGGCCAGCACGCGAGCACGGTCGGACGGCACGGCATCCACAAGATGGGGAATCTCTCCTGCAAAAATGACTTTTCCGCCCCGGGCTGCAAATTTTTCCAGCCGTTCCAGCGTTGTGCTTCTGATGGTGCGAAGAGATGGTACCAATACTGCTTCATAGCGCATTTCTCCCACGTGCATCGGAAAGTCTGCTTCCGCACAGAGTTCCGGAAGCAGGGATTCGCTGATATAGTCAAAGTCCACCAGTCCATAGAGCAGCCAGTCCGCCAGATTTACGAATCGTTCGTCAAGCCTGTCGCGCAGCGCCTGCGTCTGATCGCAGGGTCCGTATGAGATCCAGAATGATTCAATCGGATGTATCACGCCCAGCCGGCTTATAGCCCTCCCGCGCGTGAGCGCAGTGTTGACACGGGCAAAATGATCTTCAATATACGAATACTTCTGATACCACGGGGACTGAAAGCTGATCGAAGCCGGCCAGTCCCGTTTTGCCTCTCCTGCCATGGACATAAAAGCCAGATGGTGTACGCGGACTGTGACGCCCAGCGCCGCCTGCCAGTCTCCCTGCAGCTTATGGCCAATAAAATCAAAGTCCCAGTGCGTCGCCCCATAGATTTCACTGAGTACGCCATCCCGTCCTTTCTGTCTCGCCACGCTCACCGCCTGCTTTGCTGTAGTAAACTCCTTTGCGTCAGCCAAATTATCCATTCCCGGAATCTGCATGTTCCGGTAGCACCGCATTGCCTCTCCGAGCGCCAGCGTCTGGGAATACAATGTGCGCTCTGACATAAAATGACCGGTCAGCGCGATCCCATGTGTTTCGCACCACTGCGAAAGCGTGTCGGAAAAAGCTGAGGCAAATCTCTCTGCTATGTGGTCATGATAATGATATCTGTGAACGCTTACCGCGCCGCCTGGAAGTTCCCATAGAATCTCCGGCAGAATATCGAGGAGCGGGATTCCATAACGGCTGCGGTATGTCTCGTCCATATCGTCTGTATAAGAGATTGTGGCGTCTTCGTCGGAATCCGCAAAAGTCAGCGCGTATTTTCCGGATACCTGCGGCTCATCAGTGAAGATTGCCGGGATCCATGTGCCGAAATCCTCTCCGACTGCCTCATAATATTTCTCATGCGTAAGCTCGATAAAACGTTCTGTTGCCTGCCGGTTCATCGTGTCCACATACGTTTGGTCATTATACCACGGACTCTCCGCTGCGAGGCGGACATATGCATCCCGAATCTGCCCCTCCCCGGAAGTGCTGCCTTTCAATACTCTGCGGTACGATTTGAGATATCCATTCTCCAGTATAATCTCATACGACGCCAGATAATAACCCGCCGGCTTTTCCCCCGCTGCGATGCGCTGTTCAAATTCATCCCTGCAGGAGCAGAAATTTTCCTGCGGCCTTTGGGTCAGCACCAGGCATCTCGCACGAAAGCGCAGATCTTCTGTGACCATTCCGCCCGCAGCGCCGGACGGATAGCGATCCTCATCGTAGAGCCAGGAGTACATGCCTCTCTTTTTCCCCTCCTCGACCGCATGCCGTATAAACTCCATATATTCTTCTCCCATATACGGTGTTGCAAGCCCGGTACGGGGATGCAGGTTATAGCCTCCCATCCCCATTTCTTCGAACACTCCGATCTGAAAATCCGCCGTCTTTTTATCCAACCGGCAGTTCAGTGACCAGAACGGAGCGCCCCGGTACTCTTTTCCCGGATGTGAGAATTCCTCCGGCGTCAGTCTGCCGGTTTTGCTCTTCTCATATAACATCGGAAAAATCCCTCCCCCTTTCATTCCAGACAAAATACTGCCTGATTCTCATATCCCTTCTGTACACAAATAGGTTTCCTGCAATAATTTCCCCAGGAGATCATAGGATAGTTGTAATCGTTATTGATATACAGGCGCACCGGTTCCGGCGCGAAGCCGTTGAGAATACGGAATTCTTCTACAATAATATACGTATCCTGAGACTCTTCACTTCCTTTTCCCAGCGGTTCGATACGGATCGTATGCGTTCCAGCCTGGAGGCCGCTCACAGAGTAAAGCGGATAGTGATATTTCTTATCGTATCCGTCCGCCGACCCTGGAAAATCCACACCGTTTACTCTCTGCAGAATTTTTTCATCCATCACCTTTCCGTCCACCAGAACCCGTGCATATCCGCAGATTACATCTGTCGGCCCATACCAGACAACTCCCGTCCCTTCGAAGGTCAGTTCCGCAAAGCTCCCCGGATTTTTGGACCACATCTCACGATAGGATGTGCCTCTTTTCGGATCTGTCATTTCATACCATTGTCCGCCATATCTGATGCGCGGATCTTTACAGGAAACAAGCAGTTCCTGTGGCTCCTGCACCTCTGCACGCACACTGTGGCTTCCGTCCGACAGGACAGTAAGCGCTCCCCTTGCTGAAGCTTTCTTCAGATGCGCCTCGTAGATATGCTCCTTCTGAGACCGAAAGTCATTCGTTCCCCGGTAATCCACATCGTATCTTCCGTTTAAAATCACACTCTTCATCTCATCCTTCCATGGAATCTGCGGTTTGTATCCAAATACGCTGCCTTTGCTGCAGCGTAAAGCCGTGCCTTCTGCCCTGCCGATATGATCCTCAGGATATATGGTCCACTGTCCGCGCCGTTTCCAGCTCAGCATGTCCATACCGGGAACTCCATCCAGAGAAATTCCAATCTCATTTAATCCGCCAGGCGTGACGCTCACACGCAGTTTCATACGATCCGGCATTGGAATATTCAGCTCATCAATGCGATATGTCGTTTTGATTTGGCCGTCAGGACAGAAGCGAAGAATGAATGTCACTTTTGCCTCTTTGCCATACCATCCGCTCAGCGTAACCTCGCAAATCTCTCCATCTGCTGCCTCGAATTTCTCTTTTTCCCAGGCGCCCAGCACAACGCCGTTCATATTAATATCAGGTCCTCCGGACAGAATACGCTCCCCATGACTTATTCCCTCCCGTATTCTGGCTGTTCTGCTGTCAAAAATCAGCAGGCTCTCCCCTCGGGTGAGTATGACGTCAGCTCCGGATCTCTGCATCTCCCAGTTCTGAAATCCGCTTGTCTTCAGTACAGTGCTTTCTTCACACTCTCTGTCTTCCAGTTCCAGGCAGTACTCATCCACAGACTTTCCTGACGCATCTCTCCAGTGCAGCGTAAGCGTCTCACCCTCCGGAAGGTCCTTCAGACAGAGCACTCCCGTACATCCCGGCGGTACCTGAGGGCCGCGCACTCTGCGGCTTATACTGCCGACCGTATACAGCACCTCGGTCTCTGAAAGATCCGTATGACAGAATCTGTTTTCAACCTCGAGCTCAGCACTTTTATCCGCCCTGCGCTGTACGCTCCGCGCTTTAATAACAACAGGGGAGTACGCCTTACGCACAAGATAGAATTCCGGCTTTTTTCTTCTCCAGATATCGATAATTCCCCATTCAAGCTGTGTATTTCCCCTGGTAAATACATTCGTCTCGTCGATTCCCGCCCAGATCGCGCCTCCGAGTGCTCCCGGCGTATTCCAGATTTTATCCCAAAAACGTTTGATGCTCTGTCCCCAGAAATTTCTCACATTGGGATCTCTTCTGTGCTCCTCTCTGTTATAACAGGGGATATGGGCATATTCATCGTGAATCACGGGAACGTCCTTCCCCTCCATCAGTCCCACGCTCACGTTGTCTCTCTTTTCCGACAGATCCACATCCTGATTTGTGTAGTGAATACTCCATACATCCACAGGCTCATGTTCCGGCTGCATGGTCATGGGATAGCTGAATTTCGTCATACGTGTCGGATCCTTGCGGTGTACATAACGATTCAGCAGATCAAAATTACAGCCGCCGAATGACTCATTGCACAGGGACCAGATCAGTACGCACGGATGGCTGTAATCTCTTGCCATAGCCTCCTGGAAATGTGCCAAATACCGCCCCGTCTCCCCCGGATCTCTCTGTGTGTACGGCGTACTTTTCGCGATAAAGGCAAGCCCCAGCTCGTCCTCCACATAGATGCCTTCCCGGTCGCAGGCGTCCAGAAAATATTCGCTTGGGGAATAATGGGATGTCCGTATATAATTGCAGTTTGCTTCTTTAAAGAGGCGCACATCCTCGTCAATCATCTCTCTTGTCAGGCATCTTCCATGGAGCGGCGAGACTTCATGGCGGCAGACGCCCCTCAGCTTGATCTCTTTGCCGTTTACATAGACCCTGTTGGCGCGCCGTTCAATCTGGCGAAATCCAAATCGTTTCCGCACTGTTTCCAGTACCACTCCTCCCCGGCATACTCTAAGCTGCATTGTATATAAATGAGGGTGCTCGGCGTCCCACAGCAGGGGCATGGAGATCTCCCGCTGCACCCTTCTATCCCACACGGCATCCTCTATAGTCTCACAAAAGTATGCTTCCGGTATCTCTTCTCCTGACGGGTCAAAAAGGATACCCTCGATCTCACACCCCTGCAGATGTGCCTCGGCGGAACAGTCTGCGGTCAAAAGAGCATTTTCATACGCTCCGTCCAGTTCTGTGGACAGATGCAGCATGGAAATATACGTCTGCGGCAGAAGATACAGCCAGACACTGTGCAGAATGCCTCCGTGATAGAAAGATCCCACCCGATCCTGCGTTTCGTCCACATCCACCTGCAGAATAATCTCCTCTTTTCCACTGCAGGCTTTTGTGATATCCACTGTCCAGGTCAGAAATCCGTTCCAGTGCTCTGCCAGAAATACTCCGTCGGCGTAAACCCGGGCATGGCCGTTAATCCCCTCAAACTTTAACAGTTTTCTTGTTTCATTCCACTCCGGAAGCATCAAAATCTTTCTGCGATAGCTGTATATCCCTGTAAATCCCTCCGCCTCATCGGCATGTTCTCCGATATGGGAAGGAACTAAGATCGGATGCCACGCCTCAAAAACGCCGGGTGTCTCTCTCCGCTGATGGCAAAATTCCCAGATTCCGTCCAGGCACTGTACATTTTGACGAATCTGTTCCGATGGCTCCGGTTTCGGCGCCAGGCGTGGGATTTCTCTGTCAAATATTCCGATTTTACTCATTTTTCTGCCTCCTCCAGTCCCTTCAGTCTCATGCTGACACGGTATGTTCTGCCGGACTCTATCCTCACCGGCTCCCGCATATAGCAGCCTCTCACCAGACGTGTGTAATTAAAATCATGATTCAGGATCATCCGGACCCGACGGCTTTCCTCTCCCCGCAGCACCTCAAGATAATCAAAAGATACCCAGGTATCATTTCCGCCCGGAGCACGTTTACCCAGCACTTCCAGCCGCAGTATATGACTGTCGTCTGAAAGCCCCCGGATATCCGCCATGCAGACGCCGTACCGCTTCTCATATCCGCGGCTCGCAGCCGCAATATCCACCGGCTCCGGAAAGCAGCTGCCGTCATCTTTTACTGTCCTGCCGTCCACCGTTACCCGATACATTCCTCCGATATGATCCGCTGGACCGTACAGGCGCACTCCTGTCCCTTTAAATTGGAATTCCATGAAATCCCCCGCTGTGCGGCTCAATGTCTCCGTACCTCCAAGATTTCCCGAAGCATCCCGCATCCTCACCCATGAGCCGCTGTATACAATTCTGTCATCTCTGTCATCTGCAATATATTCCGGAAGTGCTTCCTCTTTCATGCGGATACTGCAAGAGTCTTCCGGGAGTATCATAAGTACCCCTCCATGCTTTCCGCTCACCGATGCAGCGAGAATATTGTGCTTCATGCTTTCAAACTCGCGCAGATCCGTTCTTGACGCCGTCCCTGCCGGTCTGCCCGGATGATTTGGGGGATATGTCTGCCACAGTCCGGTTCTCCTCCAATGCAGCGTGTCCATCTCTGCCGGAAGAATCCAGGATATGCCAAATTCATCCAGTCCGCCGGGATCCAGCCCAATCTGCGCCTTGACACGCGGCGGCATTGGACGATACAGCTCAGTCACCGTATACTCGGTCTCCAAAATTCCCTGAGCAGTAACCGTCAAAAGAAACTGCACTCTGCATATATCGCAGCTTCCGGACAGCAGAATCCTGACACTGCCGTTATGGTCTTCCGCACGCGGCGCTTCCGGTTTCCACTCTCCGGGTATCATCTTCGTGATATGCAGATACGGTCCGCTCTCAATAATCTTCTCTTTGTTTTTCCACACTCCGCAGACCAGACCCGTCTGCCTGGAAATGTCTATCTCCAGTTCTGTTTTTCTGCAGACACAGTGAATCGTGTCGCTGTCTTCGCTGAGTTCAAACAGCGCGGCTGATTCCCGCCCGTTCTCCCTGCATCTTTGCTTTTTGCTCTCCTGAACGTCCTCTGCCCGTCTGCCGCCTGTAAACGCCATCTTCAGATGGTGATATTCCGGCTTTGGCTCATGCCGGGCGTCCAAAATTCCCCATTCGCAGTCTTTCAGCCTTTCCGAAAAACTCCCGTCTTCATCGTACGCTGCCATCACTGAACCACCCAGAGCTCCAGACGTCTGCTCCATCTTCTCCTGAAACCTCAGGATGCTCTCTCCCCAAAATTCATGAATCCCGTAATCCCGAAGGATTTCGTCCCTGTTATAGCAGGGCAGATGTGCATAAATTTCATGCAGCACAGGTTTGTCTTCTCTGCAGGACTGCCCGGTCACATAGCCGATCTCATTTTGGCTGCCGTTGGCATGTCCGATCTCCATATGGTCATATCTCACATCCAACGGCTGCTTCCAGTCCGCATACAGCACACTCCACACATCCGGCTGTATATCCTCCTGCGGGATCGTCATGGGATAACTGAAGTTCCAGAGCTGTTCCGGTGCCAGCGCCTTTGCCATCTGCGCGCAGAGGCGAAAATTAGCTCCCCAGACGCTCTCGCTCCCCACATTCCACAGCAGGACGCTCACATGACAGCGCGAGACTTTCAGAAGTTCCGAGAACTGTTCTCCGTACAGTTCCCGGCAGTCAGGCAGATTCTGTGTGGCTCTGATTCCCCGGCCTGCCTGATACGCGGACATGGACTGCTCAGCCAGAATCCCCATCTCGTCGCAGAGTTTAAGTACGCCTTCACTGAACGGATAATACAGACTGCGCAGATAGTTGACACCCGCTTCCCGGAACAGTTCAAAATCTTTTCTGATGAGTTCTTTGTTATCCCCCAGTGGTTCCCTGTAGCACAATCCTCTCAGCTTCAGGGGGCTTCCATTCCATAACACCTGCTTGCCGGCAACTTGGATTGTGCGCAAACCAACACAGCTTCTGATCTCTTCCAGCACCTTTCCGTTTTGTATTACCTGCAGAATCAGCTCATACAATACCGGATGTTCCGGGCTCCAGGGCCTGCCAGCCGGCACCTCCAGAGTCAGCGCGGTCCCCGGATGTTCCAATGTGATTTTCTGTTCCTTAAATACAGCGGCCGTTTTCCCCTCTCTGTCAGTCAGATTGACACGTATGTATACACTGTCTTCCTCCTGCGTTTTCCCTGCAAACGCCGCATCTGCTTTGATCTGTATCTGCCATCCCTCTCCGTATATCGTTTTGACTGCGTAATCTTCCAGGTATACCTGCGGCAGGCATATAAGTGTAATTTTCCCGAAGATTCCCGCCCGTTCAAACGGACTCAGGCTTTCTCTATCCTCCCTCAGTCTCAGCTGCAGCTTTCTTCTCTGCTCTCCGTCCGCGGACAGGCGCACATCCCAGTCCGTAAAGCTGCCGTAGTGCGCTCCGATTTTCCTTCCATTTTCAAACACCTCTGCCAGACAGCCGACACGGTGCATCCGAAGCAGCAGCACTCCCTGCATCTCTTCCCGTGTAAGCATTAAATCTGTCTCATATATCAGACCGCCGTTTTCTTCCTCTGCACTTTGTTCTGTAAAATCCAGATCGCGCACACGGCAAAAGCCGTCTGAAGAACTTTCAGGCAGCGGGATAAGCCGCCTGACATATCTCTCCCAAAGCTCCATAATAACCTCCCTTACTGGCTGAAAACCAATTCTTTTACCAGTACGTAATGCCCGCCGAGCATCAGCGTTTTTTCAGTTTTAAGATGTCTCTTGCCTCCCGGGGTGTAGCGGGCTCAAGCCCCATAGCGCGTATCAGAGCCGCCGCCTTTTCCACCACCTGATAGTTGTACTTTGCACGGCTGTTCTCGTCCAGATAGTCGCTGTCCTCAAAGCCTACGCGCACGACTGTCGCCCCCATGGCGATCGCTGCTGCCAGGAATGTCCAGTTATCTCTTCCAAAGTGCGTCACGCCCCATAAAGCTCTCTTCGGCACAAAAGAGCGAAATGCGGTCAGCGCCTCTATCGTCGGCTGCATACCGCCCTTATGCCCGAATACCAGATTATATAAGATTGGTTCCGCAAAGGGCTGCTCTCTCTCCACAAGCGCCATGTTGTTAAGCATTCCTATGTCGAACACTTCAGTCTCCGGAAGAATCCCCCGCCGATATACCGCATCCGCACAGTATCGTATATCATCAAAGGTATTAATATACACACTTTCACCCAGGTTTGTCGTACCTCCGTTCAATGAAGCGCTCTCTACTTTTTCATACTCCAGGGGATTGCATCGTTCACGAATATTCATGTCAGAAACGCCGCCTGTCGACGCCTGCACTACCACATCAGTCTTTTCCAAGATTTTTTCAAAGCACTCTGTCATATAGCTTATGTCCGGTGTCAGACTCCCGTCCGGCTTTCTGCAGTGAAGATGGCACATCGCCGCTCCAGCTTTCACACTTTCCTTCACATCTTCAGCGAGGCGGTCGGCATTCACAGGCGTACCTGCCTGTATCGGTGCGAGGGATATAATTACTTTTTTCATACTGTATTCCATCCTTTCACATGAGTTCTTCCACTATTTCCCGCAGCGTAGATCTCTCTCCCACATTTCCCGGGAAAATAATATACGGCATTCCGGGAAATTTGCTTTCCGCTCCGGTCATCCAAACCGGTATCCCCTTTTTTACCTGCCCCATAACAAGAGCTTTCCTAACCTTAAGCGCCTTTGTTCCCACATCGCTCGAGGTAATGCCTCCCTTTGCCACAATAAATCCGGGCTTTATTCCAAACCGTCCAATGATACTGGTTACTGCCCCGGAAATTTTTACAGATGCCTCAAGAATCGCATCGCGGTCTGCGGTATCCGGCACAAGAAGGTTCCTGCTGGTATAGATAACCACAGTCACCCCCTCATCCACACGGTGTTCTGCCTCTGCGATTACCCTGTCCACCTCATGTTCCAGCCCTTTATCCTGAAAGTATGAATTTACATTAAATTCCAGAAAAAAAATATTCTTTACGGATTCTCTCAAACAGTTTAGCTGTTCTGTGGTTTTCTTCACATGAGAACCAATAAGGACTATTCCGCCTTTTGACTTATCATCACGCACTAACTCTTCCCTGGTCAGGAGCGGTCTTTCGGAAATATCTGCCAGTACCTTCGGGAATGCCGCGGCAGTCCTTGCAAGGAAGTGTTTTCCGGCCTTTACGGCACGGACAAATGCCGCACAAAATACCTTTACATCCTCATAGCAAACTGCATTCAATATAATTTTGTCAAATCCATATGCTGACATAAGCTTGCTGTAAATTCCATCCACATCAAAGGCCCGGAGTTCTTCCACGGAAATACATATACATTCGGCTGCCTGGTAGTCCCCTCCCGTCTTTTCCTGCACATATTCAGTCAGATCCGATGCCTGATAGCCAAAAGATTTATCCTGCGCAAACTCGGTCATTCCTGCGGGAATCAGCGTATCACCCTCTCTGACATAATGAACATTTCCAAAGGTATATCTCCCTCCTTCCGGGAAGAATGGGCAGATTATCTCTCCGTCAAAATCATAGCCCTGTTCGGCGGAAATACTTTCTCTTAGTATTTCTGTCTCCAGAAGATAATGTCCGCGCAGAGTAGAATCTCCACGTGAAATCAGTACAAACTCTTTTCCCGTTTGCTGTGCCGCGCGGCTTACACGCTCTGCAATCTGCCTGTGTACCGCTTTTGTCTCCTCCACCGAAAAGCTCCTGGAATTTGTCAGTATAAAGAATATCTGTGCCTCTTCCTCAAAGGCTTCCAGGATTGTATCCTGCTCCCAGTCTGTATATACGAATACGCCGTGAACAGTCTGAACACCGGTAGGATCATCATCCAGGACAACGATCTTTCTGTCAAAGTCCTTCAGAGCCTCCTGCAATACTTCCTCTGCCCGTTTTGTATCCGCCTGCGGAAACTGACCAAGCACAGAAAGGGGCTGCCTCTTCTGTCTGTCCATCTCTTCTCCCCTCCTGTCAGAGATACGCAATCGGAAACCAGATGCGCATCTCCCCGAATCCTCTGTTATCCCATGCGTAATAGGGAATAAAGCGTACTCTCTGCTTTTTCAGTCCGGAAAATCTCAGCGGCTGATAAAGCGCTTCTCTGTCGTACGCTTCTCTTCTGATGCAATATTCATCCGCTTCAAGTGCCTGAATTTTCCTTCCTGCAATTTCCATTTCCATCTGCCGGTATTCAGCATTTAAATTCAGCAAAATATCGTCAAGCGTCTCCACATCGGCATCCGGTGTCTCACAGCAGTACACCAGAGGGCCATATTCGATCGCTGCCTGATTTGAGTTTTCTTCTGCCATACTGTTTGCCACGGTATGGCGCGCCTTCATCTCAAAGAAGACTTCCACCTCTGTCTGTGCCGGATCTTTCACCTCCACAGTCTGATATGTGGAAGATTCCTCTGCTGTCAGCTTCCTTGTCTTGTTGTTCACACGGATAAACCCGTTCTCTGCCCAGTCCGGGACGCGGATATTCAGCTGAAATCCCCTGTCGGACTTCACGTTTTCAAATGTGAAATGTATCTCTCCGTTCCACGGATAATCCGTCTGCTGCACCAGCGTAAACTCCGCACCGTTTTCCAGCCGGATATCCGCACGGTTTGCTCCGTATATGCCGGTCCATACAGTATCCGAAGACACATTGTATGCATACTCACTGGACTGCGCAATGGTTCTGGCCAGATTCGGCGGACAGCAGTAACTCAAAATATACTCAGAGCGCGTCAGTGGCCAGATCAGTTCATAGTCCAGTTTTTTTGTACGCCGCAGCATATTTTCATAAAAAAACTTCTTTCCATCCAGGCTGACGGCCGCCAGATTCGTATTCAGCATCATACGCTCAATCACATTAAAATACTCCGCCTTCGGATCAATCTGAAACATTCTGTAAGCCCAGAATACGCCTCCCAGAGAAGCACATGTTTCATTGTAAGCAGTGATATTCGGAAGCTGATACTCATACCCATATGCCTGGTGTACCTTCTGATCCTCAAAGAAATTTCCATAGGGAGAAGTCCCGTTATACAGAGCGCCACACCCTCCCGTAATATACAGTTTCTTGTCAATCAGATTTCTCCATACTCTGTCGAGCACTTTTCGGTACCCACTGTCGTTTTTCTCTGCACAGAAATCTGCCACACCCGCATACAGATAATTAGCGCGCACTGCGTGGCCGATAATCTTCTCGTGCTGCCTGAGGGGAAGCCTGTCCTGATTATCATCCAGTCCGTCCTTTACGCTGTCTCTCAGTGCAATCGCCTGCTCTGCCAGCTTTAAATAGCGCTTCTCTCCGGTAGTGCGATACATCTCAATCAGCCCCATATAATGGGATGGGCATACCGCAGTCTGTACCTCACCGGTATGCGACGCCTCCGCATACATATTTTCCAGGTAATCTGCAGCCTTTACCGCTATCTTTATAAAACTGTCTTTGCCTGTCAGTCTCTGATATAGGCATGCTGCGGTAAACAGATGGCCAAAATTATACACCTCAAAGTCATTGATATCTCCCATTCTGGATACGCCGCTGCCCTGGCGCTCCCCTATAATCTGCTTTGTCGAAATATACCCATCCGGCTGCTGTGCCCTGGAAATCAGATCAATGTATGCTTCCATCTGCTCCAGCAGTTTCCTGTTATCTGTCTTTGCCGCCGTATACATAGCAGCTTCCATCCACTTATAAAAGTCGCCGTCTCCAAACACGGTTCCGTCAAAATCCCCTTCTGCCTCCCCGGCACAAATCCGGAAATTTTCCAGCACATGGCTGATATCTTTGCTCTCAAACATATGCTGAAGCTGCGGAACCGTACTTTGCGCACATGTTTCAAACCGTTCCTTCCACAGCCCTTTTGTCCAGGTAACTGCCATCCCATCCACCGGCGAGACCTTTGCGTACGGAGATTTTCTGGTATCTGTCAGCATCTTTTCATCCTCCTGTCATTCTTTTATCATCCCTTTGTCGACCAGGGCCTTTTTCAGAGCTTCCGCGCCGAACCTCGGGCTTGAGAGCACCGGTTTATGATATTTCTTCTCCAGCACGCTCTCTACATATGCCATTGATCCCTGCGCAAGCAGGATCACATCCACCTGATCCGCTATCTGTCCTGCCTTATCACTCAATACCTGTCTGAACTGCTCCTGATCAAGTCCGAAGGCTCCGTCAATCAGACCGTCCACCAGTGTAACTCTGGCTCCCATCTCTCTGGCTACCCTGAGAATCGTGTTCTTTGTAGGCTCCAGCGTAGTAGGCAAAGTTGCAAGCACCCCGATTTTCTTGCCGATTCTTACCGCTTCTCTGCACATTTCTTCATCAATCCGAACAATCGGCACGCCTGTAAACTTTCCAATACTCACCGCTGCGTCTGCTGCCTCGCCCACAGAAGAACAGCAATTTAAAATCACATCCGCTCCGTCAGCAGTTGCCTGCATAAACATGGATACCAGCCGTGCCGCCGCCGGTGCCGTCACATATCCCGCTTCGCGGACTTCCGCCAGGATTGACGGGTCCTCATAATTCATCAGTTCCACATCTTCCCCAAGATTCCGGCGAATCTCTCTGTTTACTGTCTCAATCAGTTCCGGTGTCGTACTTGTATATACAATTCCTGCTTTCATCTTTCCTGTCTCCTCCAGTCCTCAGTCTTCCTGTTTTTTCTCTCTGAAGATTCTCACGTCCATCGCTTTCACAAATGTCCCCTGATCTATGCGTTCTCCCGTCAGCAGGTCCTCTCCGGCAGCTTCCGGTATCTCAACCTTTTCATTGCGATAATTCAGCCAGAAATGATAGCGGTATTCTCCGTCTTCCCGGCAGTGATATTCCACTCCTTCCGGTATTTCGCATGTGGTGATTTTTGCTTGCTGCAGCACACGCAAAAACAGTGTTTTCATTGCGGCATCGTCCAGACGCGCTCCCACATACCATGCGAAGCCGCCGTTTTCTCCTGCGCTTTTTCTGGTAACCGCAGCGCCCCCGGCATAATAATCCTCCGTGTATGTTCCGAGGATCTCAGCGTCCTGCACACACAGCACTTCCGCAAAATCGCGAACCTCACCGCTGCTTCCGTCCGTGAATTTCACACTGTTTCTGTCAGAAGGATAGAGTGTATCGATCTCCTCGCTGTATAGGCCGAACAGATCCTTCATCCCTGCGCCTGGAAAGCCTCCGAGAAAACAGAGCGTATCCTGATCCACATAGCCGGTTAGATATGTTGCGAGAAGCTGTCCGCCCCCGGCAGTGTATTCGCTCAGGCGTCTTGCCGTATCTTCCTCTGTCATGTACAGCATAGGCGTAAAAACTGCCCGGTAACCGCTCAGATCATCCCTGCGGGATACGATATCGGCTTCCACTCCGAGCCCGGCAAGCAGGCGATAGAAGCCCAAACACGTCTTTTCATACTGTTTTTTCTGCTGGCTCAGGCCCTTCATATCCGCGATCGCCCATCGGTTATCCCAATCGAAAAGAATTGCAGCCTTTGCCTTCACAATACTTTTCACAACCGGCTTCAGCATCTCAAGAAGACTGCCCGTCACCTCTACCTCCCGAAAAATCCTCGTGTCAGTCCTTCCCAGATGATCCACTACAGCCCCGTGGTACTGCTCAAAAGAGCCGCGGCTCTTACGCCACTGAAAATACTGCACGCTGTCAGATCCGCAGGCAATCGCCTGAACTGCCGCCAGCCTGTGCATTCCGGGACGCTTTTGCTTGTTGAACTCATGCCAGTTCACAGCTCCGGGAACGCTCTCCATCAGCAGGAAGGGACGTTCTTTGCACATGCCGCGCATCACACTGTGATCAAAAGCATTCTCAATGCATGTATCATACAGACGCTCATAATCGTTATGATACATGGGATAACTGTCCCACGATATCACATCCAGTTCTTTTGCCATCTCCCGGTAGTCCAGCCCCGGATAAAGCTTCATAAAATTTGTAGTCACGGGGATCCGGGGAGTTATGGAACGGAGTGCCTCAATCTCTGTCTTCATGTAATCTGTCATATTCCAGGTTGTGAACCGCTTCCACTCCAGATTCAGTCCCATAATACTGCCCTCACCGTTGGCGAACGGCGGCTCGATCTGGTCAAATCTCTGATATCTGTGACTCCAGAATGTCGTCCACCACGCTTTGTTCAGCGCTTCGATATCCCCCTGAAACTTTTCCTCCAGATAATCCTGAAATTTCTTCTGACACAGCGGACAGTAGCAGGCTCCTCCGAGTTCATTTGAGATATGCCACAGCAACAATCCCGGGTGACTGCCGAACCGCTCTGCCAGACGGATATCCATATCTCTCACCTTCCGGCGAAACGCCGGAGATGTCATACAATGATTGTGCCGGACGCCATGATGGCGCCGTCTTCCCCACTCGTCCACACGGAGTGCTTCGGGATATTTTTCGTCCAGCCATACTGGTTTTGCTCCGGAAGGCGTAGCGAGGATTGTACGGATTCCGTTTTCATACAACCGGTCCATGATCTCCTCCAGCCAATCAAATTGATATTCCCCCTCTGATGGCTCCAGAACCGACCAGGAAAAGACGCCCAGCGTCACAACATTAACTTTTGCCTTTTTCATCATGCGGATATCCTCACGGAGGATATCCGGACGGTCCAGCCACTGTTCCGGATTATAGTCGCCGCCGTGGAGAATCTCCTGATTGTTAAGCATAATACGTTGTCTTTCCATTTGATTTACCTCTCTTTTTTGTTCGCATGACCGTCTGGGAACCTTTATGAGCGCCGAGTGTTTTCCTGCTTTGCGCAGACCATCACGCCTCGCGGCGCAAGCTGTATACGACCGGTCACAGTATGGTCAGTCAGAAGCTCTCTCAGGTGCTCATCGCTGAAGTCTATCCATGCCTCCTCATGGTTATGATTGATCGCGAATACTGTGATCTCCCCGTTTTTTATCCGTTCTGTAATCTCCACACCGGGCTGAGACGAATACAGCGCCCGCACATTCTTTGCAGCGCATATCCTGAAAATAAATTCACGTAAGAATTCCGCGTCAGGCTCTGTTCCGATGTAATAGGCGAGCCCCTTTCCGTATGTATTCCTGGTCAGACAAGGCCTGCCCCCGTAAAAATCACTTCCATACACAGCCAGGCTTTCAGCTCCCTCGGTATGAAGCAAATCGCATAGAAATCCGCAGGAATAGCTGTCTTTGTCAAAGCCGGCTTCGTTCTTCACACACATGGTGTTCGATTCTTCCGGCCGCAGCGCGTCGGTCTCCTCCACCCGAATGCCCAGAATCTTTTTCAACGGTCCCGGGTACTCTCCGTAAATGCACCGGTCATTTTCATCTGCAATTCCCGACATCACGGTCGCCAGGAGAGTACCGCCGTTTCTTACGAATTTTTCCAGATTATCAGCGATATTATCCTTCATCATATAGAGCATCGGAGCGACTACCACACGATACTTATCCAGTTTTTCATCGAACCGCACAATATCCACCAGTATGTTCTGCTCAAAAAATGCCTGATAATATTTTGACACGGTCTTTAAATAGTCCATATCCCGGCTGGGGCCGCTTGAGAGTTCCAGCGCCCACCAGTTATTCCAGTCAAAAAGAATTGCCGCCCGCGCCTCAATGCGGCCGCCCGGCACGCGTTCACCCATTTTTTTCATCTCTGCTCCGAGCTGCTGCATCTCCCGGAAAATCCTCGTATCTTCCCGTCCGGAATGGCTGATAAACGCGCCGTGAAATTTCTCCTGTCCTGCAATGGACTGACGCATCTGAAAGAACAGACAGGTATCCGCGCCGTGGGCGAGAGCCTGGTAGCTCAGCTCACGCACTTCTCCCGGGCGTTTCAGCTTATTATAGGGCTGCCAGTTCTGCTGATTCGGCGACTGTTCCGTAAGCCAGTATGACTGTCCATGGCGCAGGCCACGCATAATCTCATGCTTCATCGCCACAAAATACGGCGGATCTGTGGGGGCCGGATAATTATCCCATCCTACCATGTCGAGATGTTCCGCCATAACGCCCTGATCCAGCTTTCGGATATAGCCCGACATGTTTGTCATCACCGGGATTTCCGGATTATACCGGCGAAGTACAGATGCTTCATTTTCAAAACACTTCGCAGTGGAATCCGTCAGAAAGCGCATATAATCGAGCTGAGCGACAGGGTAGAACCGATAATCATCGTTTAGTTCTGTGGGCAGCATAACTTCATCAAAGCTGTAAACAGTACGACCCCAGAATGATGTGTGCCACTTTTCATTGAAATTTTTCACTGTTTTATACCGTTTCTTCAGCCACGTCCGAAATTTTGCCTGACAGGTCGGACAGTAACAGGAAGTTCCGTATTCATTTGATACATGCCATGCCGCCAGCGCCGGATGATGTGCATAGCGCTTTGCCATCTCCTCCGCAATCGCAGCCGCTCTCTCCCGGTATTTCAGGCTGTTTACACAGAAGAATACTCTCATGCCGTGTGTGCGTTTCCTGCCTGCTGCGTCAACTGGCAGCACCTCTGGGTATTTTACGGACAGCCATGCGGGCTGTGCGGTTGTAGGAGTAGCAAGGCAGATATGAATTCCATGTGACCATATCTTATCAATGATCTGATCCAGCCACTCAAAATCATACTCTCCCTCCGCGGGCTCCAGTTTTGCCCAGGAAAATACCGGGAGTACCAGCAGATTTACGCCTGCCTTCTCAAAGAATTCCATATCTCTGTCAATTGTATTATCGTCCCACTGATCCGGATTGTAATCTCCGCCGAAATAGATTCTGTCAGCGTATTTCATCGCATGTTTCCTCCTTATCTCTCTGTTTCTTCTTCTGTCTTGCGGCCTGTCCACGTCTCCAATACCGGAGCAGCCGCCATGCCTGCCGATGCAATCTGCAGATGCGTTGATGCTCCATCTCTGCGCTCCCATACTGGCGTGGTTGTTACATCAATACATACGGTATTTTCCCCGTCCCGCAGCGCCTGCGTCACATCTAACCTCCCGGGGAAATTTGCCATATACCCGAGGTCTTTCCCATTCAGAAAGATCTGTGCGGTATCTCCGGCATGAGGGATATACAGCATATATGTTTCTTCTCCTGTTTTCATAT
>CAKNMY010000047.1 GCA_930989745.1 uncultured Lachnospiraceae bacterium
ACCGCACTTCCAACGGACGGCGCCGGAATTCCGTCTGCGGCCTCCTCCTGGCCCATCGCAGGTCCCACGGCGATCACATACTCTCCGGTCGCAAACGCTTCTGCGTCAAATGTTCCGTCCAGCAGATACTTCTCCTGCACTGCCTTTTCCAGCGCAATCCCGTCCACACCGTAGAACACCGCCGTGGCGTCGCCCGTCTCTATCGCGGTCTGCATCTGCTCAGCCCCATACGGGTCATAGGACGCCCAATCCTCCATCCTGTCCGCATAGAAGCTGTCCAGGTTCCGGATCGTCTGTTCATCCATGCGCCAGTCCGTCTGATGTGTGTAAAGTCTGCCGGTTCTCTCGAGGCCTGAGAGACTTTCCACACGCTCCTCAAGTCCTTCTCCCAGCGTCGTATTCTGCGGCTGATAGCCGTTCACATCCTCGTCCGTGCCGTCAGCGAGCTCAAAATCCGCAATCGTCAGTTCCTCGAGATACTTTTCCATATCAAAAGAGGCATTCTTCGCGTAGAAGCAGCTCAGCAGCACCAGCCCGAGCGTCAGGGAACAGATCACCAGCACGGTGCGCTTTTTATTTCTGCCCAGGTTCGCTATCGCCATGGACAGCAGGGACGCGCTCTCTCTTTTTCTTCTCTTTTTAGAGCTTCCCGACGAAGCGTCGCTCATGCGCAGCGCCTCGATCGGGGAGATTTTCGCCGCAAGCCGCGCAGGGCGCAGGCAGGAGATCAGTACGGTCAGGTATGCGAACACAGCGGAACCGATAAAGATCACAGGGCTTGCGGATACCGTATGATTTCCTTCCAGGATTCCCAGGAATACGGGTACCAGTTTTATGCCGAGCAGCCAGCCCAGCAGCAGTCCTGCCGGAATTCCGATCAGGCACAGCCGGTTCGCCTGCCCGTAGATCAGCCTGCGAATCTGACGTCTCGTGGTTCCAAGCATCTTAAGCATTCCGTAGAACCGCACATCCGCAGCTACGCTCATCTGGAAAATATTGTAAATAATCAGATAGCCGGCCGCATCCAGCTCAAAACAAAGCCCCGCGCTGAGCGCGGGGTCATCTTCTACAATCAGAATTTTTTCTATATCCGTATTAATTGTCTCAGTGAAGCATCGGGGCTATGCCTCCTTCGGAAATCTGCTGTTCATCTTATCCAGTCCCAGCGCGCAGATCACGCCCACAGAAAGGCAGAGTACATTCGCGGCAAAGGAGACGCCTGATTTCATAAAGCTGCCAAACGGAATGATCGCCAGCGTCGCGGCTGCCACGATTCCCGCGATTGCGTGAAACGCAGCGGAATAGTGTTTCCAGAACAGCGAGTCGATCCATCTGGCGAGGCAGATGACCGTCAGCACCGCGCCGATTCCGCCGAATGCCAGAACACTCAGATCCAGATGTCCGATGCCGGACACAAAAGGCGTATACAGCCCCAGCGGCATCAGCAGCGTGGAGAAACTCATTCCCGGCGCGATTACGCTGAGCGCCAGGCAGAAACCGCAGAAAAGGTACCAGCCATTGTTCGGCTCAATCTGAACGGACAGAACGTTCAGCGTGCTCAGAAGAGCCAATACCAGCACAAACGCGATTCCCATGGAAATCCAGGATGCCTTTGTGCGTCCCTTTTCCCCCGCTTCGCGCAGCAGAGATGGATACATGCCTCCGATCAGCCCTACAAACAGGCATACGGATGGATCCGGATATTTCTCCAAAAAGAATGACAGCAGGTTCGCGATTCCCAGAAATCCCACAGCTCCGCCGATAATAACCGGAAGCAGCTTCGGCACATGGGTCCGAAAGCGCTTGAGCGGGCTTGCAAGGAGCTCCATCACGGGTTTATAAATGCCAAAAATCACGCAGAGCACTCCGCCGGAGATTCCCGGAAGGACAGCGCCCAGACCGATCATCATTCCCTGCAGAAGCCTTACCACAAACAGTGACGCGCCTGGGCGCGCTTCCTTTTTTTGATTCATAATCTCTCCTCCATATCAGATCATTTTCCTTATTTCTTTTTTCCATCCCCTGACGGGCATATTAGTACTATTATATAGCATTTTTCTGAACTCATGTCAACTGCGGGATTGACAGCGGCGCTTCTTTTGCGCATAATTGCTTTATAAAGGGAGGGCGGAAAAATGGAAGAACTTTATTACGAATCTGAGAGGTTTGAGAATCTGAAATTTACGGGAGAGGACTTTAAAGACTGCCGTTTTGCGGACTGCGAATTTGTCCGCTGTACCTTTGAGGACTGCAGCCTGACCGGCTGTTCCCTGACCGGCTGCAGCTTCGATCACTGCATGATTGCCGGTCTGCGAGCGTCGGAATACTCGCAGCTTCAGTACGCGGAATTTCGCGGCTGCAGCCTTGTAGGCATCCACTGGCACGAACTGCTGCCCTCGGCGCGGTTCGTGGATCCTGTCCGGAGCCTTCAGGACTGCCGTATGAAATATAACACCTTTTCTCATATGAATCTGAAGAAATTTCGCTTCACGGGCAATGAACTTACGGATTCCATGTTTGCGGACTGTGACCTGAACGAATCCAGCTTCCGCACCTGCCGCCTCGACCGCACGGAATTTTTCAAGTGCGATCTGAGAAAGGCCGACTTCCGCGACGCGCTGGGGTATAAGATCGATATCACAAACTGCAAAGTCAAGGGGGCTGTCTTTTCCTTTCCCGAAGTCGTAAATTTACTGAAAGTGCTGGAGATAAAAATTGACTGAAGCGCAAAAGCTTCCTAAAAAGGGCTGTGCCGCATGTCATCTCATTCATGACATACAGCACAGCCCTTGCGGTTGTACTTTCTATTTTCTCTTCTGGTCAATCATTCGTTCAATCAGATCGATCGTTTCCCGAATGCCGTAATTGGCGCTGTTGATACAAAGATCATAGCTCTCCGGCCTGCCCCAGCGGCTGCCCGTATAAAAATCATAGTACTTTTTATGCTGCCGGTCCATCTGCTTTAAGAAGCGGGATGCCTGCCGCAGTTCCATATTTTTGGACGCCATGGTCCGCTGGATGCGGAGGGAGAACGGCGCGCTGATAAAAAGACTGATGTGAGGGATATGATTATTGGCGAGAATCGCGTCTGCACATCGTCCCATGATCACACAATCCTCTGTCCGGGCCAGATTGCAGATCAGATCGCTCATGTTGAAAAACACGGCATCCTGCCTGGGAAGCCCATGGTAGCGGTTGAATTCCCGGAGCCAGGTTTTCAGGCGGAACGATCTTTTCCTGTATTTGTCAAAATCTGCGAAATGCTCTGCTTCCGCGTCGTTGACAGAACCCTTTTCCGCCTCCAGGCGATTCAGCACCTGGTTGAAAATTTCCACGTCGTAATAATTGATGTGCAGCTCGTCTGCCAGCTCAAATCCGATATCATTGCCGGCGCTTCCCTGCGTCCGGCTGATACAGATGACCAGATGATCTTTTTCGGAAAGCTTCCCTGCCGTGGGGTTCAGCCTGGCCCTGGAAAGATCGACAATGTCTACTTTGCCGAAGCTGTCCGGCAGCTGTTCAATCTCTTTGAGAATGCTGTCGTATTCGGTCAGCATCTGTCCTCTTGCCTCTTTATCCTGAATTGTGCGCGCCATATTTCCGATCAGCGCCAGCTCGCTTCTCAGGAGATGGCCGTTCGGCTTCGCGAGCATCAGCATGCACAGATTCTGCACGGTATTTTCCCTGTTGCCGGTAAAGGTTCTGCCAAGAGAGGATCCCACGCATTCGTAAACCTTTGCGTCCAAATCATAGATGCGGTTGGCAAGCTCCAGACATTTTTTCTGATTTTCCTGCATATCTGTCTCCCCTCCTTACAAAAAGAATATCAACGTGTCCAACAGAAACAGCGGTATCAAAAAAGCCAGCGACCAAAGCATATATCCAAAGAAGGACGGCATGGAGACACCGTTTTCATCGGAGATAGACTTTACCATGAAGTTTGGCGCGTTTCCGATATATGTATTCGCTCCCATAAACACGGCGCCGCAGGAAATCGCGGACAGCAGGTGCACCGGAACGGTTCCCAGGCTGGTGGAGATTCCGCTGGTGAATCCGATGGTTCCAGCCGTGGTGAGGAACACCAGATACGTCGGCGTATTATCCAGAAAGCTGGACAGAGCTCCTGTCGCCCAGAAGAGCTGATAGGGCTGATCCAGTCCAAGATTTGGCCCCACCTGTCTTAAAAGCATCAGGGCCGGCTGCATGGTAATAAAAATACCAATAAATAAGACCGCCACTTCCTTGATCGCGCCCCAGGTAAAGTGGTTTCTTGTCCTTATTTCCTTCGGCGTCGTCTTAAAGGACAAGCCTGCGGCAGCAAGTATAATCACAATCTCGATGACGGACGGAATACTCAGTCTGACGTCTCTGAAAACAGGTATGCCCAGGACATTTCCGGCGCTGTCCTGGAAAATTTTCAGTCCGGGCAGCACGCCGCTTAAGATAACAGCGACCACAATCATCACAAGGAAAATGAGATTGTGCAGGCCGTCAATGCGGAACTGCGTTCCCGGTTTGCTGATATCCGGCTTCCTGCCCTCCGCAATGTCCCTGCGGTACATCCGCCTGTCCACATGATAAAACACAAAGAGGAGAACAATCATGTTAAACAGAAGTACCGGGAACAGATGCAGGCTCCAGAAGAAGGGAACTCCCCGCATAAAGCCCATCAGCAGCGGCGGATCACCGATCGGAGTCAGAATTCCGCCCATGTTGGAAACCATGAAAATAAAGAAAACCATGATGTGGGCTTTTCTTTTCCTCCAGGAATTCATTTTGAGTACCGGGCGAACCATAAGCATGCTGGCACCGGTAGTGCCGATGCAGCTTGCCAGGAAGGTTCCAAGGGCCAGAAGCCCCACATTTACACGGGGAGAACCTGCGAAATCACCCTCCATCGTGATGTTGCCGGATACGCAGAACAGTCCGAACAGCAGAATAATAAAAGTTACATAGTCATTCACCGTACACTCCAGCACGGTTTCAGCCATCTCTCCCACTCCGTATACAATGGCAAATGGAATCGCCATGGCCAGCACCCACAGGATCACCACATGGGGCTGGTGGGCTTCCCACCATTCCCCCTTCACAAGCGGCATCAAAGCGATACAGAGCAGCAGGCCTGCGAAGGGTATGCACAGCCATACGGGCACTGCTGCCGCCTGCGTACTTTCCGCCGCCTGAACATTGACAGGGCACAAGAAAAATACAGAGCAGAAAATACAAAGTAATGTTATAATTTTTTTCAACACCCTCACCTCCATAATCATAAAAATTATACGTAGAAAGCTCAAAAAAATCAAGAACAAAACCCGACAAAATTCACAATTTTTTATAATCCAAAAACACTTTTTAGGATATATTAACTATAGAAAACTCCCACCAAATAAAAAACACCAGCCCGGCGCGAACCTTGGACTGGTATCTTCATTTTCACATATATTTACCTGTTTCTGTCAATTTTTCCCCAATTCCCAGAACGCCACCGCGCTTGCTGCCGCCACATTGAGGGAATCAATGCCGTGTGCCATCGGAATCCGCACGACATAATCGGATGATGAAATGGTATCCGGATTCAGGCCCTCGCCCTCGCTGCCGAGAATGACCGCCAGCTTCTCCTCGGCGCGCAGGTGCTCGTTTTCTATGCTGACCGTCTCATCCGCAAGCGCCATGGATGCGGTGCGAAAGCCAAAGCTCTTCAGCTGCTCCATCCATCCGGGATCGTCAAGAAAAGTCCAGGGAACCTGGAAGACGGTTCCCATGCTCACGCGAATCGCCCGGCGGTACAGCGGATCGCTGCATCCGGGCGTCAGGAGCACAGCATCCATAAACATTGCCGCGGCGGATCGGATGATCGCGCCCACATTGGTTGGATTGACCACATTTTCCAGCACAGCGACGCGCCTGGCGTTCCTGCACACCTCTTCTGCTGACAAAAGCTTCGGACGGTGCATCGCACAGAGCATCCCCCTGGTGAGCTTAAAGCCCGTAAGACGCGTCAGCACGTCAAACGGCGCCGTGTAGACCGGGATATCCCCGCAGCGGTGTATCAATTCTTTTGCCTGTGTCTCGATATGCCTGTCCTCCGCCAGGAAAGAAATCGGAACGCAGCCCGCATCCAGCGCCCGCTCGATCACCTTGGGGCTTTCCGCAATAAAAATTCCCTTCTCTGGCTCATGGCGGTTTAAGAGCTGTCCCTCCGAGAGCCTGGCATACACGTCCAGTTCCGGGGCGTTAAAATCCGTAATTTCAATAATATTCGGCATATGGCGTCTCCTTTGCCTGTGTTTTTTTACTCATCCGCGCCTTCGCGCGCCTGCACCTCTCCTGCGCAAAGCGGACTGCCGCGTCGGCGCTGCAGAGGATAACAGCGAAAAAGCAGGAAAATACTGCCGCGCACAGCAAAGCTGCCAGAACCAGAATTCCGAGGATAATCTTCTTGGCTTTCATACTCATCTTCGCCCCTTTCTTCTGTGATTACCCTCTTATTCTATGATATCCCGGCAGCTCCTGCTATCGATTTTCCTTACACTTTCTCTCTGCTGTCTTACATTTTCGTAAGCTTACTCGTAGAGCGGGTATTTCTTTACCAGACCGTCCACGATTGCCACAGCTTTCTCTGGCTCATCTGCCAGCACGGCAAGACGGATCGCCTCGGCGATCAGCTCCATGTCATCCTCCTTCATCCCTCTTGTGGTGACCGCAGGGGTACCCAGACGGATGCCGCTGGTGACAGACGCAGGCTTCGGATCGTTCGGAATCGCGTTCTTATTGCAGGTGATGCGCACGCTGTCCAGAAGCTTCTCCACTTCCTTCCCCGTCTTTCCTGACTTCTGAAGATCCACAAGCATCAGATGATTGTCCGTGCCTCCGGATACAATATCAAAGCCTTTTTCAATCAGCGCGTTCGCCAGAGTTCTGGCGTTTTTCGCCACCTGACGCTGATACTCTTTGTACTCCTCGGTCAGCGCTTCCTTGAAGCAGACTGCCTTTGCCGCGATCACATGCATCAGGGGACCGCCCTGCATGCCCGGGAATACGGCTTTGTTGAAATTGTACTTTGCGTTCACTTCATTGCTTGAGAGGATCATTCCGCCTCTCGGCCCGCGAAGCGTCTTGTGCGTCGTGGTCGTCGTCACATGGGCGTAGGGAATCGGACTCGGATGCACGCCGGCAGCCACAAGTCCCGCAATGTGCGCCATATCCACCATGAGTACCGCGCCCACCTCGTCAGCGATCTCGCGGAACCGCTTGAAGTCAATCACGCGCGCGTACGCGCTGGCTCCGGCCACGATCATCTTCGGTCTGTGCTCTTTTGCCAGGCGCTCCACCTCGTCATAATCGAGATAGCCGTTCTCATCTACATGGTACGGTACACAGTGGTAGTATGTACCGGAGATGTTCACCGGGCTTCCGTGTGACAGATGTCCGCCCTGGTTCAGGCTCATGCCCAGGAACGTGTCTCCCGGCTTTAAGACCGCGAAAAAGACTGCCGCGTTTGCCTGCGCGCCGGAATGCGGCTGCACATTGACATACTCACAGCCGAACAGCTCTTTCGCGCGGTCAATTGCGATCTGTTCCACCACGTCGACGTATTCGCAGCCGCCGTAATATCTCCTGCCGGGATATCCTTCCGCATACTTGTTCGTGAGGTGACTTCCCATCGCTGCCATAACTGCCTTGGAGACAATATTCTCCGACGCGATCAGTTCCAGATTGTTCTTCTGTCTTCCCATCTCGCCTTCCATTGCCTGGGCAATTTCCGGATCAAAGTTCTTTACTTCCTGAAAATCAAACATTGCTTTACTCCTCCTGTAAATTTATCTCAAAACTGCCGCACAGCCAGGAACAGCGCGTCTGCTGTCCCATATTGTGCGGCAGTAAAGATTCTGCATATTACTGTGTCTCAAATCTGTTTAACTGGATATTCTTCTCTCCGCCGCAGAAATACACCTGATACCATACCAGGAAAATATAGATGCACCACACCTTGCGGCTGTTATCCTTCTTTCCCTGATAGTGCTCGTCCAGAAGCTTCATCAGATACTTGGTCTGGAAGAACTTCGCAGCCTCCTCTGAGGTGAACGCAGCCTTCACTCTGTCGTAATACGGCTTCTCGCGCAGCCACACACGAACCGGAACCGGGAAGCCCAGCTTCTTCTTCTGGGCGGTAAACTCCGGCAGCACTTCGCGCGCCGCTTTGCGGAACGCGTACTTTGTGACCTTGCCGCGCACTTTATTATTCATGGAGAGATTTCTCGCGGTATAAAATACCTCCTTGTCCAGGAACGGCACGCGGGATTCCACAGCATTTGCCATACTCATGCGGTCCGCCTTCAGAAGAATATCTCCCGGCAGCCAGAAGTTCAGGTCGATATACTGCATCCGCGCCACATCATCCATGCCTTTTGTCATATCATAATAAGACTTTGTGAGCTCTTCCGGTGATGTCACAGGCATCCCCTCCGCCAGTACGCGGGTCTTCTCACGCTTCGTGAACATATAGGCATTTCCGATAAAACGCTGCTCCAGCGGCGTGCATCCTCTGCGGATATAATTCATGCCGCGGATATTGGAGTGCTTGACCGCAAACTTCCTGAGCGCCCGCTTTGCGCCCTTGGGTAGCACTTTAAACGGCCGCAGCGACAGCGGCTCGTGGTAGATATTATATCCCCCGAAGAGTTCATCCGATCCCTCGCCGGAGAGAACGGCCTTCAGATGCTTTCTCGCCAGCTCATCCACGAAGTAGAGCGCCACTGCCGCGGGGTCCGCCAGCGGCTCATCCATATAGTACATGACTTTCGGGAGTACATCCCAGTACTCCTCTGCCGTGATGACCTTCTTATAGTGCTCCACGCCCTTTGCCTTCGCCATCTCTTCCGCGTACTTGATCTCGCTGTATCTGCCGGAGTCCTCGGCGAATCCCACGGTGAACGCCTTATCCACCTGACTCTTCATCAGCACATAGTTGGAGTCCACCCCTCCGGAGAGCAGTGTTCCCACCTCTACGTCCGCGAACTGATGCTTGCGGATAGAGTCCTCCATGACCGCATGGATCTGCGCCACGGCGTCCTCTTCCTTCTGCCTCTTATTCGGGGTCAGCATGGAGTTCCAATACTGGAACAGCTCGATCTCCCCGTTCTTATATTTCAGATAGGTACCGGGCCGAAGCTGCCTGATTCCTTTAAAAAATGTCTCCTCCATTACGGAGTACTGGAAACTCAGATAATGGCTCAGCGCCTCTGTGTTGACTTCCCTGTGATACTCCGGGAACTCCAGAATCGCCTTGATCTCAGAAGAGAACACGAGATTCCCGTCGATCAGTCCATAGTAAAACGGCTTGATCCCAAAGAAATCCCTTGCCGCGAACATCGTCTGCTCCTTCTCATCCCATATGGCAAAGGCAAACATGCCGCGCAGATGGCTGAGCATTCCCTCTTTGTACTCTTCATACGCGTGGATCAGACATTCGGTATCGGAATTCCTGGTGCGAAATACATGCCCTTTTTCGATCAGCTCTTTGCGTAGCTCTTCATAATTGTAAATCTCACCATTGAATACAATGACAATATCATTCGTCTCATTATACATCGGCTGCGCGCCCGTCTCCAGGTCGATAATGCTCAGCCTGCGAAAGCCCAGCGCCGCGCTGCCCTTCACATAACTGCCGCCGTCATCCGGCCCTCTGTGGTAAATTCTGTCCATCATACGCTGTATGATATCTGCCTTTCCTTCGTGTTTTCCAATGATTCCGCAAATTCCGCACATAATAAAATTCCTCTCATTCTATGAAGCCGCTTCTTTCGGGCTTCCTGCTGCTGTTTTCTGTCAATTAATCTTTTTCATTATATTACACTTTTTTTGATATTTCAATAAATTTGTATTCCCTCCGCTTTACTGCGGCACTCAAATCTGCTATTATGGATGCTGTTTCATGATACCATTCAGAGGGGGATTTCCATAAATGAAAAAAACGAACGATCTCGGAGAGGATAAAATCCTTTCCCTCGTGCTGCGCCTTGCCGTGCCGACGATGATCGCGCAGTTCGTCAATGTACTTTACAGCATCGTAGACCGTATGTATATCGGAAACATCCGCGAAATCGGCGATGTGGCGCTCGCGGGCGTGGGAGTCTGTGGTCCGATCGTCACGCTGCTTTCCTCTTTCGGCACACTCGTGGGGCTCGGTGGCTCCATTCTGTTCTCCATGCGCATGGGAGAAGGCAGCCGCAAAAAGGCGGAGCAAATCCTGGCAAATTCGTTTCTTCTGCTCACAGTATTCGCCGCAGTGCTCACCGTCACCTTCCTGCTCATCAAGGATTATCTACTGATGTGGTTCGGCGCCAGTGAGACCACCTTTCCCTATGCTGATCAGTACCTGACGATTTACACCTGCGGAACATTCTTCGCGCTCATGGCAGCAGGGCTGAATTACTTTATCAACTGCCAGGGCTTCTCCACAGTCGGCATGATGACCGTGCTGGTGGGGGCTGTGTGCAACATTATTCTCGACCCGATATTTATCTTTTTGCTGCACATGGATGTGGCCGGAGCGGCAGTGGCGACCGTGCTCTCACAGATTGCCTCCTGCACGTTTGCGATCCTGTTTCTGTTCAGCAGGCGGGTGCCGGTACGGATCACCTTCGGCAATTACCAGTTTTCCCTGATGCGCAGAATTTTATCCCTGGGCATCTCGCCGTTTCTGATCCTTGCCACGGACAGCGTTCTTCTGATCGCCATGAACGCGGTGCTTCAGCACTACGGCGGCAGAGGCGAGGGCGATATGCTGATCACCTGCGCGACGATCGTGCAGAGCTACATGATGCTGATCACCTCTCCAATGCTCGGCATCAGCGGCGGCACACAGGCGATTATCAGCTACAATTACGGGGCGAAGCAGACGGCGCGCGTCCGCAAGGCGGAGAAGATCATCCTGATCTGCTGTCTTATCTTCACCAGCTTTATGTTCCTTGTCAGCCGCTTTCTGCCGCAGTATTTTGTACTGCTCTTCACGCGCGACGCAGCCTATATTGACACATCGGTGTGGGGCATTGGGGTATTTACGATGATGATTATCCCGCTGAGCTTCCAGTACACTTTTGTGGACGGCCTGACGGCGCTCGGAAGAACGAAGACCGCGCTTGCGCTCTCCATCCTGAGAAAAGGCGGATATCTGGCGTTTACGATGGCGCTGCCCGTCTTCTGGGGAGCAAAGAGCGCGTTCTACGCCGAGCCCGCGGCGGATCTTCTGGCATCCGCGGTGTCCACCATTGTCTTTCTTCTGGTCTTCGGAAAGCATCTGAGAGCCCGGGAACTGGGCGCGGAAATCTGAGCATACTTTAAGAGGGAGTCCTTTTTCGGACTCCCCCTTTTGCATTTACAGCTTAATATTCTTAAGCGCCTCGGCAAACGCGTTGTTCACCGGTTCCTGCGCTTCTTTTTTCTGCTTCTGCATATAGCGCGCGACATCTTTTTTGCTCACGCCGCCTCCCTCCTTTGCCCTGCGCTCCTGGAACTTCGAGAGGCGTTCCTTGTAGCCGCAGCTGCACACAAAGGTCGACGCGTCGCCTTTTCCGATCATCTCCATGCGCTTGTGGCAGACCGGACAGCGGGCGTTTGTGGTGCGGGACACGGTCTCGCGGTAGCCGCACTCCCGATCCTGGCAGACAAGGAGCTTCGCGTTCTTTCCGTTGACCGCCAGCAGGCGCTTGCCGCACTGCGGACACTTCTTGTTCGTCATATTGTCATGGCGGAACGTGCCGTCCCCGGTCTTGATCTCCGTCATCAGGCTTTCCGTGTAATCGCGGATATCCGCCATAAATTTTCCGCTCTTCAATTTCCCTTTTGAGATATCAGAGAGCTTCATCTCCCACTGCGCCGTCAGCTCCGGCTTCTTCAGATCCTCCGGCACCAGCTCCAGAAGCTGCTTTGCCTTGGAGGTGATCAGGATCTCATTTCCCTTCTTCTCCAGCAGAAAGCTCTGGAACAGCTTCTCGATGATATCCGCGCGGGTCGCCACGGTTCCGAGTCCGCCGGTCTCTCCCAGCGTCTTCGCCATCTCCTTATCTCTGCTCTCCATATAGCGCACCGGATTCTCCATGGCAGACAGAAGCGTCGCTTCGGTAAAGCGGGCAGGCGGCTTCGTCTTTCCCTCCGTCAGCTTCACGCTCTGGATGTCCAGCACATCTCCCTCGGAAATGGACGGAAGCGTCTGATCCTTCAGGCCTTCCTCTTCGTCATCCTCCTCCACGCTGTTCTCGTAGACTTCTTTCCATCCCATTTCCTTCATGATCTTTCCCTTTGCCGCGAATGTCTCTCCCGCAGCAGCGCTCGCGGTGAGCGTCGTCTCCTCGTACACGCAGGGCGGGAAAAATACGGAGAGGAACCGCTTCACGACAAGATCATAGATTTTGCGCTCCTCGTTCGTCATATTCTGCAGCTGGACGAACTGCTCGGTCGGAATGATCGCGTGGTGGTCGGATACCTTTGCGTTGTTCACAAAGGAAAGCTTGCCGCTTAAATCTTTCTTCTTCGCCTTTGCCGCTGCGTGGCGGTACGGTCCGACGCCGCAGGCGTCCAGCCTTTCCTTCAGAGTTCCCACTACATCGGAAGTCAGATAGCGCGAATCGGTTCTCGGGTAAGTCAGCACCTTGTGATTCTCATAGAGCCGCTGCATGACGTTCAGCGTCTCTTTCGCGGAAAATCCGAACCTCTGGTTCGCCTCCCGCTGCAGCTCTGTCAGATCGTAGAGCATCGGAGCCGGCACCTTCTTCTCATGCTTCTGGGCCTTTGTGACCGTCAGCTTCTCCCCGGTGACAGCCGTGCGGATCTTTTCCGCCCGCTCTCTGTCAAACGTTGTAAGGCTCTGCGATTTCGCGTCGCGCCAGGTGAAGGTGATTCCCCTGCAGAGCGCCTGAATGCCGTAGTACGGCTTTGGAACAAATCTGCGGATCTCCTCCTCCCGCTTTGCGATCATCGCCAGGGTCGGTGTCTGAACGCGGCCGCAGGAGAGCTGCGCGTTATACTTGCAGGTCAGGGCGCGGGTAGCGTTAATTCCCACCAGCCAGTCCGCCTCCGCGCGGCTTACAGCCGCCCGGTATAAATTGTCGTATTCCCCCGCGTCCTTCAGGTTCGAGAATCCCTCACGAATCGCCTTGTCTGTCACGGAAGAAATCCAGAGGCGGCGGCAGGGCTTCGTATTCTTCGCCTTGTCGAGAATCCATCTCGCCACCAGCTCACCTTCTCTTCCGGCGTCCGTGGCAATGACGATATCCCCGATATCCTTCCTGTGGATCAGTCCCTTAACTGCATTATACTGCTTTGCCGTCTGCCGGATCACTGTGATCTCCAGCTTTTTGGGCATAATTGGAAGATCCTCCATCTTCCACTCCTTATACTTCTTATCATAATCCTCCGGGTCCTGCAGCGTGACCAGATGGCCAAGTCCCCAGGTCACCACATACTTTTCCCCCTCGATGCTGCCGTTTCCCTGCCGGGAACACTTCAGCACCCGGGCGATGTCTCTGCCCACAGAGGGCTTTTCTGCTATTACCAGCGTCTTCATATATATCCGTATTCCTTTCTCTCCTAAGCCTTCACGCACTGAGCCTTTACCGGACAGCGCAGTTCTATCATATACCGAGCCGCGAAAATTTTCAATGTTTTCAGTTATACAGAAAAAAATAAATAAAATTCAAATATTCTGTTGACATTTGCGGAAATCCGTACTATAATAACAACGTTCTTGCGAGACACAAGTAAGCTTCGATAGCTCAGTTGGTAGAGCACTTCACTCGTAATGAAGGGGTCGAGGGTTCGAGTCCCTTTCGAAGCTTTACACAGTAAGGGAAGCGCTCTGAAAAGGAGCGCTTTTATTGTATTATAATTATCAAAATGAGTCCTGCAGACTGCTTGTCTGCGGGACTCACTTTCATTCTTCAATATCCATCTTGTATCCAACTCCGTGCACCGTCTGTATCATCTCCGCCGATGAACCGAGTTTTTTTCTCAAATTCTGTACGCAAAGCCGCACCATCGCAGTCCTGGACTCGTCTTTCCATATCTGACGGGCTATCTCCTCCTGAGAGAGAACCAGACTGTAATTCTTCATAAAAAACTCCAGAACCTCAAACTCTCTCAGCGTAAGAGAGATATTCTCATCTCCCGCGCTCACACAGTGGCGGTCCCTGGAAAGTTTCAGATTGCCGACCTGCAGGCAGTCGTCCTGCCGCTGTTCCCGACGAAAGCTCCGCAGCACAGCTTTGACTCTTGCGACCAGCTCCAGAATTCCAAAAGGGCGGGTGATAAAATCGTCCGCCCCGCTGTCAAGCCCGAGCACCTTGTCATATTCCGAGCTTCCCGCCGCCACAATGATGACTGGAATCTCCTGCAGTTCCCGGACCCGTTTCACATTTTTCAGTATTTCTACTTCATTGTCACGTTCCAGTATCAAATCCAGAATGATCAGCTCAGGGATTTCTTTCGATAACTGCTCTGCAAAGGATTCCCCAAGCTCTATGATTCTGGTCAGAAATCCATTCGCCTCCAGAGCATACTTAATCAGCTCACAGCTGTTCTGTTCTGATTCTACGCAGCAAACCATGATTTCCTTTTTCTCCTGTTACTTCTCCACATCCTCCGTCGGGTGCTCCCCTGTGACAGAGTAAATTACCCACTCCGCAATATTTACCGCATGATCGCCGATACGCTCATAGTACTTCGCAATCATCAGAAGATCCATAAGTTTCTCCTCTGATCCGATTCCCGCGCTCAGATCCTTGCGCACGGTAAGAAACAGATTGTCCACAATGTCATCATACCGGATAACTTCCTCGGCAAGCTTCTGGTCCTGCTTCACAAAGGAATCCATGCTCCGGTTCACCATATCGATGGTTGCCTGCGCCATATCCTGAATATGTACTTTTCCCTCCGGGATCTCCACATCTCCGGTCAGCAGGATCTCCGCGATCTCCGCCGCCTGATTTCCGATACGTTCCATATCCGTGCTCATTTTCATGGCCGCGGACACCACGCGCAGGTCTGTCGCCACCGGCTGCTGAAGCAGCAGCAGCTTCATACAGAGATTCTCGATCTCACGTTCTCTCTGTTTGATCACGCCGTTGCGTCCCATAATTTTCTCCGCAGCAGCCCGGTCACGACTGTTTAAAGCCTCATACGTCTCCTCAATCGCCTTGACGCACAGAGATCCCATCTCTGTCAGGCGAACATGCAGCTCTTCCAGCTGTTCCTCAAAATAATCTCTCATATCAACCAAATCTCCCTGTAATATAGCTCTCTGTCCTAGGATCCTGCGGCTTTGCAAACAGCTGCTCCGTATCCGCATACTCCACCGCCTCTCCCAGAAGGAAGAATGCCGTCTTATCGGAAATTCTGGCTGCCTGCTGCATGTTATGGGTGACAATCACAATTGTATACTTCTTCTTCAGCTCCATTGCAAGATCCTCAATCTTGGACGTGGAAATCGGGTCCAGCGCCGAGGTCGGCTCGTCCATCAGGATCACTTCCGGCTCCACCGCGAGCGCTCTGGCTATGCACAGTCTCTGCTGCTGTCCTCCGGAGAGTCCCAGCGCGCTCTTGTGCAGCCTGTCCTTTAACTCATCCCAGATCGCCGCCTGCCTTAAGCTTCGCTCCACAATCTCATCGAGCTGAGAGCGCTTCTTGATGCCGAAAATTCTCGGGCCGTACGCCACATTGTCATAGACGCTCTTCGGAAAGGGATTCGGCTGCTGGAATACCATTCCAACGGTATGGCGCAGAGAAATCGCGTCCATATCTTGATAGATATCCTTATCCCCCATTTTAATCTGCCCGTCAATCTTTACATTCTCCACAAGGTCATTCATGCGGTTCAATGTTTTCAAAAACGTGGACTTTCCGCATCCGGACGGACCGATGAAGGCTGTGATCTTATTCGCCTCGATCTTCATATTGATATTTTTCAGCGCGTGAAAACTTCCGTAATGCAGATTCAGGTCTTTTATCTCAAATTTTGCCGTACTGTTCATTATCTTCGTATCCTTTCCCTTAATCCCGGTCTCCCGACGTCTTCTTGGCGATATGGTTGCCCCATAAGTTCGCGCCGATGCTGAAGAGCAGCACCAGAATCAGAAGCACCGCTGACGCCAGATTTGCCAGCGCCCGATCCTGTCCGTTTGTCTGCAGGTTCCAGATCTGTATGGACAATGTCTCCGCAGGCCTCAGCAGATTGAACGGGCATGTCGGGGACGAAAAGTCCCAGTTGCCCCAGCGGAGCGTGCTTCCGGAACCGGTAGTATATAAGAGTACCGCGGCTTCTCCGAAGCCTCTGCCTGCTGCCAGGATCACACCTGTCATAATTCTCGGAATACTTGCGGGCAGCAGTACGTGGAAAATGGACTGCCATGTCGTTGCTCCCATTCCCATACTCGCCTGGTAATATCCCGGCGGAAGGCCGCGTATCGCGTCCTCTGTGGTCGTTGTTATCAGCGGGAGCGTCAGGATCGACACTGAGAGCGCTCCGGCAAGGAGACTTTTTCCAAGTCCCATGAATACGAGAAATACCAGATAACCGAACAGACCCACAACGATGGACGGCAGTGAGGAAAGCGTCTCAATACAGATTCTCAGAAACTTGGTGAGAAATCCCTGCTTTGCGTACATTGCGAGATAAATTCCCGCAAACACTCCGATCGGCACTGAGAATACCAGCGCCACAAACACCAGGTAAATCGTGTTAAACAGCTGATTTCCGATACTTCCCTTTCTCTCAAAGGCGAACATCTCGGGCGTCGCTCCCATCAGTCCGCCGATGATCACTTTTCCGGCAAAGCCTATGAGCAGCAGGAAAAAGAGCAGGGCAATGGCATAGAATACCACCGTCATCCCGCGGTCAACCATGCGGGAGCGTTTTATTTTTTTATTCATGCCTTTTCTCCTCCTTCTTTCTTATTGGAAAAGTGATGGATCAGTGAGATAAACAGCAGGGAAATCAGGAACAAAAGCAGTGCCATGGTCCAGAGCGCGGATTTCATCTCTCCGCCCTCCATCGCGTTTCCCATCTGTGACGCGATCTCTGTGGTAAGCGTCTTGGTCGTAGAAAAAATGCTGGTCGGAAGCGCAGTCGTCTGTCCGATGACCATAGCCACGGCAAGCGCCTCGCCGAACGCTCTCGCAAGCCCCAGAATAATTCCTGAAATAATGCCGGAACCGGCTGCCGGAATCACTACGCGGTAGATTGTCTGCCATCTGGTGGAACCCATGCCGTACGCGGCATTTCTGCACTCATTCGGCACCGCGGCAATCGCGTCCGCGGATACGCTCGTGATCGTTGGGAAAATCATGACTGCCAGCACAATACCTGCTGCCAGGATCGAATGACCGACCTGTCTGTGAAAGACCGTCTTGATAAACGGAACCAGAACGGTTAACCCTACCCATCCATAGACAACGGACGGGATACCTGCAAAAATTTCCACTACGGGGCGGTAAAACCGCTCCCCGTATTTCTTGGAAATTTCTGTGATAAAGATCGCGGATCCCAGTGAAAAGGGGGCAGCGATCAGAAGCGCCAGCGCGCAGGTGGAGAGTGAGCCCACAATAAAGATCAGCGCGCCCACCGCTCCGCCTCCGTCGGCATTATCTGCGGGATTCCACTCTGCGGAGCCTAAGAATTCCCAGAGCGTGTGTCCGAATTTTAAGAAAGTATCTGAACCTTTGTATATGAGGAACGCTCCTATGACGATGGTAAGAATGATAACGAACATACCGCACAGTGTCGCAATTCCTCTCCACCCGTACTCTCTCCGGAACATTCCGCGTCTCCTTGTTTCTTCCATGAAGTATCCTCCCGTTTCAGTTCAAACGATTTGACTGATTAGTGCTCAGTCACCGTCATCTTGGAAGATACGCCGTAGCCGAGCTCTTCCATCTGCTCGCCATACTCATCAGACATGATGTAGTCCAGGTACGCCTGCGTTACTTCGTTTGCCTCACCCTTTGTATACATATGCTCATAAGTCCATACCGGATAAGTTCCGTTGTATGTATTTTCCAGAGTCGGCTCCACTCCGTCGATGGATACAGTCTCCACTCCTGTCTCGCCTACGAGATAAGACAGCGCTACATATCCAATTGCTCCCTTGGTATCTTTTACATTCTGAAGCAGTACGCCGGAATCATCGGTCTCCATAGATGCGTTGGATGCTTCCTCTGCTCCGTCCAGCGCGTATTTCTGGAAGGTTGCGCGTGTTCCTGAAGAAGTTGGGCGTGTCACGAGAACGATGTCCTCATCCGGTCCGCCTACCTCGCTCCAGTTCTTGGTCTCGCCTGTGAAGATGGAGATGAGCTGATCCTTCGTCAGATTTTCCACTCCGCCCTCTTTTACATCCGGATTTACGATCGGAGCCATGGTAATCACGCATACCTGATGATCTACCAGCTCTGCGGCCTGTGCCTCATCCAGCTTCTCGGAAGCTTCCACATCGGAGTTTCCGATATCTACGGTACCCTCGGAAACCTGCTTTAATCCCTCTCCGGAACCGCCGGCATCGATTGTGATTGCAACATCCGGATATAACTCCGCGAACGCGTCAGCCGCATCATCCGCCAGAGGCTTTAACGCGGAGGAACCTGCTGCGGTGATGGTTCCGCTTAAATCTTCGGTTGCAGTATCTGAAGAGCTGTCTTCTGTGCTGCTCTCGGTATCTGTATTGTCAGAACTGCTGCTCTCAGCAGATGTGTCTCCTGCGCTGTCCCCACATCCTGTGAGCGCTGCTCCCATAGTCATAGCTGCTGTTAATAAGATTGCAAGTGTTCTTCTTTTCATAATTTTTGACCTCCTGAGTCTTGTTTGCTTTTCGTTTTTACAGTATAGATCATACCATCCGTGTGTAAAATCCTCCTGCACAGTAATATTAAATTCTGATAAAATTACAACTTTTTTTAAGCCGCCTGACGGTGTATACTTTATATATAGAAAAAATCCAAAAAAGGGGGGATGAGGATATGAATAAGAAATATGAGCTGTCAAACTCATGGTACGACGCGTCAATTCTGGTTCTTTTGGGCATGGCGCTGGGCGCGCTTACGCTGAACTTTTGGGGGCTTGACTATATTCTTCCAACTGTCGGCGCTGTTTTGTCTTTTCTCGGTTTCCGCCGCCTGCGCGGGGAAAATCTGTGGTTTACAGGATGCTATATTCTTGCCATTCTTCGCCTGGTATACATATTTGGTTTTCTTATCGCGAACACCACGATTCTTTTGAGCCTTCTGCAGGGTTCGCCCATGCTTTCCGCGCTGATGCCTGTTAACCCCGCACTGTCCTTTGCCATGTACTGCTGTTTCTGGATGGCGCTTCGCACGATGCAGTCCGACGCCGGGGAAGAGCCTCATGCTGCTGAAGCTTTTGCCCTCATCGTCTGGTATGCGGCGCTCTGCCTTATCGCTCTTCTTAAACTGCAGGGGCTGATTATCGTCGTGATTATACTCGCAGGCCTTTTCCTCGTGTTTTACAGACTCTACCGGCTTCTGCTTGAAATGAATGAAGATGGATATGAGATTTCGCCCGCGGCTGCAAAGCTCTCTGACCGAACACTCCTCGGTGTCCTCGCCGCGGTTCTGCTCACTGGATGCGCCTGCGGCTTCCTCTTCGGGGGCAGGTATCCGATGGACTATCATGAAGTTAAGAGTGTTCTCCAGTTCAAAGACAGCGAAAAGCTGCCGCGTGATTTCTGATCTGCTCGACTCTGCGGTTCATCACCCTTCTCGCGATGTGCCGGTAGATCAGCCCTTTCATCCAGCCCAGCTTCTGCCGGTACAGATTCAGCAGTTCATCGGGGGAATCGTACGTCCCGAGATCCTGAACGATTCCCTCCTTCTGTATGTAGGTATGATTTCTGTTCCAGTCCACCTGCAGATTATGCAGGTCTTTCACCGCGGCTCCGTAACCGATGAACGTTCCGCGGCTGTTCGGAAATATTGCCTGAAGGCTTTTGAGATATCTGCTGTCCAGTATCAGTCCCTCCATCACATACCATTTATCTTTGCAGAGCGCCTCCACCCAGGTGTGCAGCACCTCGCCCGGCGCGTCCCTGTACATTCTGCCGTTCATGACGCCTTTCTGCAGCTTCTTGTCAATCAGAAAGCCGTGAATCCGGCACGGAATCTCCACAGCGCGCAGAAGCGTCATAAAGAGAATTGCCTTTGTATTGCACTGCCCGTATCCTTCCCGCAGGACGCGCGAAGCGGCAATGCAGTCACTTTCATTATACCCGAAGCGAATGTCATCCCGGACAAACCGGTAGATCTCGCGGATCTTCTGCTCCTCGCCGAGCTTTCTCCATCCGCGCTGCTCCACAAGCCTCCGGATGCTCTTCGCGGAGCAGTCCATCAGGGACGTCTCCGCCAGATATCTGTTTTTGTCAAAATATTCTTCCATTACTCTTCACCGCTTTTCTTTTTCTGCTATCGTAAAGAGGCTGCCGCTCCAGCCGGTTACGGTATCGCGCTACCTAACCGCCCGCATGGATGCGACAGCCCTTTAATTTATCATCTATCATAAGAGGGGGGAGTGTCGAAAGCCGGATGCCGCATCGAATTGCCTCTCCCGCTTTCGACAGTATCAGGATACC
>CAKNMY010000048.1 GCA_930989745.1 uncultured Lachnospiraceae bacterium
GCAGATACCTGCCGTATTTCCTCTCCAGGACGCTGGACCTGGATGAATTCGATCAGGAAGACGTGACGCTCCGGGTGGTTATGGGACCGCAGGACGAAGCGTTCACCCGGCAGGGAAAAGAGACATTTTTAAACAGCGAGTACACGGTGACGAGTGACTTTGACCGTATGGGCTGCCGCCTGGAGGGACCGTTCATCGCGTATAAGGAGACTGCGGATATTATCTCTGACGGTATTGCCTTTGGCTCCGTGCAGGTGCCGAGCCACGGCAAACCCATCATCCTGCTGGCGGACCGCCAGACTACGGGAGGATACGCGAAGATTGCGACAGTGATTTCTGTCGATATCCCGAAGCTTGTGCAGAGAAAGACGGATCACAAGATCCGTTTCCAGGCAGTGACTGTGGAGGAGGCACAGCGCCTTCTCATGGAGGAGATGAAGAATCTTGACGCGCTCAGACGGCAGATTCACCGTCCGTGCAGAGAAGTTCTGGAGTGCCGGCTGGTGGCAAAGAGACTGACGGCGCTGTTTGCCCAGTCGGAAAAGAATTTTGCAGCCGCCGCGGTGAAGGGAAACGGCGGTTCCCGCTGACAGATAAGACACGCATTTATATAGAAAGAGGTAGAACGTATGGATTTGGAAAAAATTGAAAAACTGGTAAAGATTATTGAGAATTCCTCCATGTTGGAATTTTCCGTCAAAGAGGGAGATCTTGAGATATCCATGAGCCGCAAAGGCCACCCGGGCCAGCCGGCGGAAGTGGCAGTGCATCCGGCGGCTGCACCGGTACCTTCTATGCGGCTCCCTCCCCGGAGGCAGATGATTTCGTGAAGGTCGGCGATGTGGTAAAGGCTGGCCAGACCGTCTGCATTCTGGAAGCAATGAAGCTGATGAATGAGATTGAGAGTGAATTTGAATGTGAGATCGAGGCAGTTCTTGTGAGCAATGAGCAGAAGGTGGAATACGGGCAGCCGCTGTTCCGTGTGAAAAAGCTGAAAGACTAAGGAGGAACGCTGATGTTTCAGAAAGTTTTAATTGCGAACCGCGGAGAGATCGCGGTGAGGATCATCCGGGCATGCCGCAATATGGGCATCCGCAGCGTTGCGATCTACTCGAAGGAAGACAAGGACAGCCTTCATGTGCAGCTTGCCGATCAGCGCATCTGCATCGGAGAGGGACCGGCCAGGAACAGTTACCTGAATATGGAGCGCATTGTGACCGCTGCCCTGAATATGGGAGCGGACGCCATCCATCCGGGATTCGGATTCCTCTCTGAGAACGCGGAATTCGTCCGCCTGTGCGAGAAGCACGGACTCACCTTTATCGGTCCGAGCGCTGAGGTCATCGACAGCATGGGAAATAAATCTCATGCCCGCAAGACGATGATGGAGGCAGGCGTACCCGTGGTTCCGGGAACGAAGGAACCGGTGTACGACGCGCAGACCGGGGAGAAGCTCGCGGAGGAGATCGGTTATCCGGTGATGATCAAAGCGTCCTCCGGCGGCGGCGGAAAGGGCATGCGCGTGGCAAAGAATCCGGAAGAATTCGAATTCCAGTTCAATATGGCGCAGCGTGAGTCCGCGAATGCCTTCGGGGATGACACCATGTATATTGAACGCTTTGTGGAGAACCCGCGCCATGTGGAGATTCAGGTGATTGCCGATACGTTCGGAAATGTAGCGGCGCTCGGAGAGCGTGACTGCTCGGTGCAGCGAAATCACCAGAAGCTTATCGAGGAGTCTCCGTCCCCGGCGATTTCCGAGGAGACGCGACAGAAGATGAACCGTGACGCTGTGCTCGCGGCAAAGGCTGTGGGATATACGAATGCGGGAACCGTAGAATTTATTCTGGCACAGGACGGGACGTATTACTTCATGGAGATGAATACGCGTATCCAGGTGGAGCACGGCGTGACTGAGATGGTGACAGGGACAGACCTGATTATCGAGCAGATCCGTATTGCAATGGGCGAGCCGCTCAGCTTCCGTCAGGAAGATGTCGTGCTGCGCGGCCATGCGATCGAGTGCCGCATCAACGCGGAAATTCCGGAGAAGAATTTCATGCCGAGCCCGGGGCTTGTGACGCATCTGCATCTTCCGGCAGGCAACGGCGTGCGCGTGGACACTGCGCTGTACGCGGGATACCGGATACCGTCCGAGTACGATTCCATGATCGCGAAGGTTATCGTACACGCCCCCGACAGGGAGGCAGCGATTCAGAAGATGCGCTCCGCTCTGGATGAGATGGTGGTTCTCGGCGTGGAGACAAATCTGGATTTCCAGTACCAGATCATGCGCCATCCGGAGTTCTGCGAGGGCAGAGCCGATACGGGCTTTATTGAGCGCATGATGAAATTAGACTGATCAGAAAGCAGGTGGAAAGGATGTACAGAGTAGATTTAAACAGTGACCTTGGAGAGAGCTTCGGACGCTATACGCTCGGAATGGACGAACGGATCATTCCTCTGATCTCCTCCGCGAATGTGGCATGCGGATACCACGCGTCCGATCCGGTGGTGATGATGCGGACGATCCGGAATATGAAAGCCGCAGGCGGAGAGATCGGCGCACATCCGGGATTTCCGGATCTGATGGGCTTCGGAAGAAGAAATATGACGCTCTCCTATGAGGAGGCGAAGGCGTATACACAGTATCAGCTGAGCGCCCTCTACGGCATGTGCAAAGCGCAGGGCGTCACGCTGCAGCATGTAAAGCCTCACGGCGCCATGTACAATATGGCTGCAAAGGACTACGAACTGTCGAAAGCGATCTGCGAGGCGATCGCAGAGGTTGACAGCAATCTTATCGTCATGGGCTTATCCGGCAGCGAGACAATCCGCGCCGCGAAGGACTGCGGCTTAAAGGTAGCTCTCGAGGTCTTTGCCGACCGCGGCTATGAGGAGGACGGAAGTCTCGTGAACCGCAGCAGGGAAGGCGCGTTCATCCGGGACGAGAACGAGGCGATCGCGCGCGTGATCCGAATGATCAAGGAAGGAAAAGTAAAAGCCGTAACAGGCAAAGACATCGACATTCAGGCAGATTCCGTATGCGTTCACGGCGACGGCGAGAAGGCACTGCTGTTTGTGGAGAAGATCCGCGCGGCGCTGCAGGCAGAAGGCATCGAGATCTGCCCGTTAAAGGAGATCTGCAGGTAAGCGCTTTTTTGGAAGGGTGCAGATACGCAGAGGAAAAATAAAAAATGGCTGGAGTACACGGAAAATCAGCGTGTACCCAGCCATTTTTGCGCGCACAGAAAAAATCTGTATATAACACAATATAACAGTTGACAACAGATATGTACTGTTATATACTGTTATCAAACAGGAGGAAGCATATGAAGATTATAATCAACAGTTCATCGATGGTACCGATCTATGAACAGATCATGGATCAGATCAAGGCGCAGATCATGGCCGGAGATCTGAAGGAAAATGATACACTCCCCTCTGTCCGCACACTCGCGAAGGAACAGAAGATCAGCGCCCTGACGGTCAAGAAAGCGTACGATAATCTGGAACAGGAGGGCTTTACGATCACAGTTCACGGGAAGGGCACTTACGTTGCCGCTGCGAACCCTGAGAGAATGCGGGAGGAGCAGCGCAGGGATGTGGAGGCCGACCTTGAGAAGGCGATTCAGAAGGGTCGGGGATGCGGGCTTTCGGACGATGAGATCCGGGAGCTGTTTGAATTAATTATGGAGGACTGAACTATGTTGGAAATTAACGGACTGGTAAAGCGTTACGGGGATTTTACACTGGACTGTACGATGCACGTGGAGAAAGGACGCATCACCGGGCTGATCGGCCAGAATGGAGCAGGAAAGAGCACCGCTTTCAAGGCGGTTCTGGGACTGATCTCAACCGATGGCGGCACGATCCGGATCTTTGGAAAGGAACAGGGGGAGCTCACCGTGAAAGACCGGCAGAAGATCGGCGTCGTGTTCGCGGATTCCGGCTTCAGCGGATATCTGACCGTCAGCGATATTGTTCCGGTCCTGGCGAATCTGTACACAGACTTTGACAAAGCGTTTTTTCTGAAGCAGGCAAAGCGGTTTGAACTGCCGCTCAGAAAGAAGATCAAAGAATTCTCCACCGGCATGAAGGCGAAGCTGAAGGTTTTGACAGCGACTGCGAGCCACGCGAAGCTGCTGCTGCTCGATGAGCCGACTGTGGGGCTCGATGTGGTCGCCCGGGATGAACTGCTGGAGCTGCTGCGGGAGTTTATGGAGGAGGACGAGGAGAACGCGATCCTGATCAGCTCCCATATCTCCAGCGATCTGGAATCGCTGTGTGATGATCTCTATATGATACACAGCGGAAAGATTGTACTGCACGAGGACACCGATGTGCTGCTGAGCGATTACGGGCTCCTGAAGGTGGATGAGAGGCAGTACGCGGGGCTGGACCGCCAGTATCTGATGCGTGTCAGAAGAGGGCCGTACGGATACGACTGTCTGACAAATCAGAAGCGCTACTATATGGAGAACTATCCGGGGATTGCGGTTGAGAAGGGAAGCATTGACGAAGTAATCACCATGATGATCAGGGGGGATGAAGTATGAAAGGATTATTGATTAAGGATTTTCGGCTTATGAAAGTGCAGAAGAGCTTTTTCATATTGATGTTCGCTGTCGGCATCGGCCAGGCGCTGCTCTCGGAAGACGCCTCTTCTGCTATTGGATTTCCGACATTTATAGTCTCGCTGTTTGCGATCAGTTCCATCAGTTATGACGAATTTGACAACGGAAACGCATTTCTTTTTTCCCTGCCGATCACGAGAAGCGGATATGTGGCTGAGAAATACTGCTTCGGCATTATTCTCGGCGGCGGTGTCTGGGCCCTGTCGTCCGCGGTGATTGCCATTGTCAGCATCGCAAGGAATACGGCGCCTGTCATGGAGCTGCTCGTCAGCACTGCTTCCATTCTGCCGATCATGCTGATTCTGCTTGCCGTCATGATTCCGGTGCAGCTGAAGTTCGGAGGAGAAAAGAGCAGAGTCGCGCTGCTTGTGGCGTACGGATGCATTGTCGTCCTGGGGCTGGCGGTTACAAAAGCAGCGGAAATGCTGGACGTGGATTTGTTCGCGATGCTCGACCGTCTGCCCGTGATGAGCCTGGGAGCGGTAATTGGCTGCGCTGTCCTGATAGCGCTGCTTGCGCTGGCAGTCTCCATGGGAATCAGCCTGGCGGTGATAAAGAGAAAACAGTTTTGATTGAGCTTGTCCCCGAATTGTGATATACTGAGAAAAACGATGAATGGGGGATGACTATGATAAGAATAACGACAAAATGGCTCCAATACGACAACAGTTCCGAAAAGATCACAGATGAAAACTCCTATGAGATGAAGCTCAAAAGCATAAAATCCCGGATGCGTATCCGTTACCTCGCGGTTCTGGTGATTCTGGTCCTGCTGGCTCTTCTGATCAACAGAACTTCAGGGGACACGACATTCGTGCAGCAGATCACGTTTGGAGCTACACTGGTGTCCATGATACTTTCGCTTTTCGCCATAGCCGTGAGCGTGAGAAAGGAACTCAAATCCGAGGAACTTCGCAGAAGTCTGGAGGAGAAGGCCGCTTTGCTCAAGCAGTCTTCCCAGCGTATCATCAGCGCCGTCGAGGAGGCGGAGAATTACACCAGGCTGCTGCGCGCGCAGTATGAAGACCTGGAGAATGAGCGCAGAACCCTGGAGGAAGAGCGCGAAAAGCTGGAGCGGGAGCGCAAAGCTCTCGAGCAGCCGGAGGAAGACAAGGACGACGACAAAGACGATGATGAGCCGTCAGAGAAATCCGAAAGCGGCAAGACGGCTGTCATAGAACGGAATATTGCCTGACCGGGCAGTCAAAATACAGCTGCTCCCCTGACAGACTTTCTGCACAGGGGAGCAGCATTTTTGCCTTTAGAGAATGGACTTTCCAAGATCATATGCCTGCTGAAGTTCAGGCTTTTCTTTGATATCTCCTATGTTCATATTTCCGCCTGCAAGCACATGGCCAAGATTTTTCCAACGCAGGTGCTCCATCAGATGGTCATAGTAAAGAACCGTATCTTCAAATCCGCGGCCTTCCGCAGCCATCAAAAGCGCGGAAGCTCTGTCGTGTCCTCTCAGCAGATTGCCGTCTCCCTCTTCCAGGGCAAAGAGGCGGTCAACCGCAGTCCTGATCTGGCCGCTCATATTCCAGTAATACAGCGGAGATGCCAGAACAACCACATCGCATTCCTTCACCGCCGGATAAATCTGAGCCATATCATCTTTCTGCACACAGGGACATTCCCGGCTGCTGTGTCCGCCAAAACAGCCTTTACAGCCGTGAATATTCATGCCGTCCAGAAAAAATTCCGTAACGGTATTCCCTGCCGCCTCTGCGCCTTCGGTAAACGCTTTTACAAGCATGGAAGTATTTCCTTTCTTTCGGGGACTTCCATTCAGTATCACAATTTTTTTACTCATATCGAACACTCCATTTCCTTTAAATTTTTTCAGCCAGGGCAGCAGCCTGCCGGCAGCCGTCCGTTTTTTCAATATCACCGGTATTTAATACGCCGGGAATCAGCACCTCGCCGACCATATGCCATTTCATAAGAGCTGCGGAGCGTTCCACAGGGATTTTTACGCCGTTCAGAACTGACATATCATCTTCTTCGCAGCAGGCGATCAGGGCACACTCCTTTCCCGCAATGTTCTTTCCTGCCACACAGAAGGAATACATTTTGTCAATGACAGCTTTGATCTGCGCCGGAATAGAATACCAGTATACCGGCATGGTAAATACGATCGCATCGGCTTCCAATACGGCTGGAGCGATAAGGTTGAAGTCGTCATCAAATGAACAGGCGTTTCCTGTCTTGTAACATGTCTCACAGGCGCGGCAGCCGCCAAGATTCATTGCGGCAGCGTCAAACCTCACAACACTGTGGCCTTTTTCTTCCGCAGCCTGAATAAAAGCATCCGTCATGGCAAAACTGTTGCCGTTTTTTCTGGGACTTCCGGTAATTACAACAATTTTCTTACTCATTAATATCTGCCTCCTCTGATATTTCATACTGATTCGTTTCGGCTTTCCAAACCGCAATTCTTATTTCGGCTTTAGATTCACAAATAGTGAAAAATAAGGCCGCGCCGCCGCTTGCCCCTTGGCCGGGGATAAGGCTGAATTGACTTTTCCTGGTACTGATATTATAATCATAGCAAGAATGAAACAAAAAACAAGTACGCACATTTAAGTGCGATACTAACATGAAAGTTAAATACTTACCAAAAGGAGAGAATAAAAATGAGCGAACGCTGTATATCGAATGAATGTCTGAGTTCCACAGGTTTCAGTTATACCCTGTCTCTGATCAACGGAAAATATAAAATGACAATCTTATACACGCTGATGGAGTTCGGAGTAGTCCGTTTTAACGAAATGAAGAAATATATAGGTGAAATTTCATATAAGACTCTGAGTTCCACATTGAAGGAACTGGAAGCGGATCAGCTTGTTCACAGAGAGGAGTATCCGCAGATTCCGCCGAAAGTTGAGTACAGCCTGACGGAACGGGGAAAATCGTTAATTCCGATTTTGGACAGCATGTGTGAGTGGGGTGATAAGAACAGACTGTAAATATCCTGTGATGGACTCCGGGCAGTCCGCCAATAGGAAAAAATTTTACATAATCTAATAAAAATCCAAGGAAGCAAAATAAATTACAAGAAAAGACAAAGAAAAATCCTCATAATAGGACTCAGAAAAGCAAACAAGCCGTCAGAACAGTTATAAGGAGGATGTTTTTTATGAAGTGGAATATGAAGCAGTGGGCGAAAGATGTTATCGAGGCGCCGGTGAAGAAGGCAATGCCGATTCTCTCTTTCCCGGGAACACAGATCATCGGACATACGGTAGATGAGATGGTGCGCGACGGACATCTGCAGGCGCTCTGCATGGAGGCAGTTGCAAAACGTTTCGACATGGGAGCGGTATTCAGCCTGATGGATCTCTCCGTGGAGGCGGAGGCGTTCGGAAGCCCGATCCATTACAGCGAGGACGAGGTTCCGACCGTGACCGCGGCTCTGGTTCACGACGAGGATGAGGCGGAAGCGCTCAAAGTTCCGGAAGTCGGCGCAGGGCGCACCGGAGAGTGTGTAAAGGGAATCCGTGAGATCAGCCAGATGGTGACAGACCGTCCGATCCTTGCGGGAATTATCGGACCGTATTCTCTCGCGGGAAGACTGCTCGACATGACGGAGATCATGATTCTCTGCTATGAAGATCCCGAACTGGTGGAGACCGTGCTGGAGAAAGCGACACAGTTCCTGATCGCCTACGCGAAGGCGTTTAAGGAAGCAGGAGCCAACGGAATCGCGATTGCAGAGCCGGCTGCAGGACTGCTCTCCCCGGGTCTGATCAGCGAGTTCTCCACACCGTATGTGAAGAGAATCTGCGAGGCTGTCGAGGATGATAACTTTATGGTTCTGTACCACAACTGCGGAAATGTAGTGCCGCTGCTTGACAATATCAATACGATCAAAGCGGGCGCTTACAGCTTCGGAAACGCGGTGGATATTGAGGATACCCTGAAAGTCATCGACAGCGACCGCATCGTAATCGGAAACATTGCGCCTGCAGAGACGCTCAGGAACGGAACCCCGGAGGAAATCAAAATGCAGACCACGGAGCTGCTTGAGCGCTGCGGCAAATATAAAAACTTCGTCATTGCCAGCGGATGCGATATCCCGCCGATGACGTCGCTTGAAAATATCCAGGCGTTCTTCGACGCAGTGAGCGAGTTTTACGCAAACTAATCAGTCTGAAGGAACACGGAAAAAGATTGGGTTGTGAATTTATGAGGATCTGGTACAATAGGGGTGGGGCAAAATAACAGCGCACACGACTATTTTCTGAGAAGAGAAGGATCCTATATGAATATCAACGAAATCGCAAAGCTCGCTGGCGTTTCCCGTGCGACGGTATCGAGGTATTTGAACGATGGCTACGTCAGCGAGGAAAAGAGAGAGAAGATCCGCGCCGTGATCGAAGAGACAGGGTATCAGCCCTCCTCCCAGGCGCAGATGCTGCGCACGCGCAGGACGCGCCTGGTGGGCGTGATCCTGCCGAAGATCAATTTCGACACGGTCAGCCGCATGGTGGCGGGGATCGGGGATGTGCTGCGGGAGCAGGACTATGAGCTTTTGCTGGCGAGCACGAACAACGAGATTTCCGAGGAACTCAAGTACCTGAATATCTTTAAGGCAAACCGCGTGGACGGCATCATATTTATCAGTACGATCTTCACAAAGAAGCACCTGCAGCTCTTAAAGGAGTGCACAGTTCCGGTGATCATACTCGGGCAGGAGCTGTCGGGCTATTCCTGCGTGTATTATAATGATTATCAGGCAGCAAAAGAGATTACCGCGCACCTTTTGGAGAAGGGACGGCGCATCGGCTATATCGGCGTCACGCCGCGCGACGTGGCGGCGGGGCAGAACAGAAAGCGCGGTTTCCGCGCTGCCGCAGACGGCAGGAAAGATGTGGAGGCATTCTACTATGAGGGGGATTTCACCGATGAGTCGGGCTACCGGAACGCGAAGCAGATGCTCGGGGAACACCCGGAGGTGGACTCTATTTTCTGTGCAACCGATACCATAGCGGCGGGCGCTCTCAGGTATCTCCACGAACAGGGAATCAGCATCCCGGAGCAGATACAGGTCTGCGGCATCGGCGACACACCGGTCTCGCGGCTTCTGACGCCTGCGCTGACGACGGTGCATTTTTATTACAAGACCGCCGGGATGGAGGCGGCCCGGATGCTCCTGGAGGTGCTCGGGACAGAAGAGAAGATCTGCAAGGAGCTGAAGATGGGTTATAAGCTGGTCATTCGGGAATCTACAAGAGGCAAAACAGAAGAATAAGCGTCCTGCGGGACGGAATACACACAGCTTTGGAATATTTTCATAATTCCAGGGCTGTTTTTTTGTGAATTTTCATCACTTTACAAATTGGCGCGCAGTGGTATAATGAAATCATAAAAAAGTGAGAACGATTTCACATAAAATATTCAATAAAAATCAGAAAATAGCTTGAAAAACTGATTTTTAAATATGTGAACGATAACACAAAAGTAGGGCGCTTATGGATTACCAGAAAGCAGCAAGGGAAGTGTATGAGCACATCGGCGGCAAAGAGAACATTGTATCCGCCGCTCACTGTGCCACCAGGCTCCGGCTCGTCATCGGAGACAACGCAAAGTGCGACAAGGACGCAATCGAAAATATCGACGGAGCAAAGGGTGTCTTCTTCGCATCCGGATAGCTCCAGATTATTTTCGGAACCGGAACTGTCAGCAAGGTCTTTCCGGCAATGGCGGATTCCGGTACATACACGATTATCCATCTGTTCAGCAACGCGGCATTTACGTTCCTGCCGATCCTGATCGCTGTGAGCGCGGCGCGCGTATTCGGCGGAAATCTGTTTCTGGGCGCAGTAATCGGTATGATTATGGTGCATCCGGATCTGATGAACGCGTGGTCTGTGGCGACTGCGGAAAGCGTACCGCAGGCAACCGCCTGGTTCGGACTGTATAATATCGACCTCGTGGGCTATCAGGGACACGTTATCCCGGTAGTCATCGCCGTCTGGTTCATGTCCGCGCTGGAGAAGAAGCTGCACAAGATCGTGCCGGAGATCATTGACCTCTTTGTGACGCCGCTCGTCACTGTGCTGGTCACGGGTTATCTGACGCTTACGATCTTCGGCCCGGTATTCTCCTTCATTGAGAACGGAGTTCTGGACGGTGTGAGATACCTGATCACGCTGCCGTTCGGTATCGGGGCAGCTCTTGCCGGAGCAATTTATCCGTTCACCGTTGTGGCGGGTGTACACCACATGTACAATGCGCTGGAGGCAGGACTTTTGAGTGCGGACGGCATCAACACCTGGATGCCGATCGCGACAGCGGCAAACGTCGCACAGGGAGCTGCGGCTCTTGCGGCTGCGTTAAAGGCGAAAAATCAGAAGATGAAGTCCCTTGCGCTTCCGGCATCCCTCTCAGCATTCATGGGAATCACAGAGCCGGCAATCTTCGGTGTCAACTTAAGACTGTTTAAGCCGTTCCTCGCAGGAGCGATCGGCGGCGCATGCGGAGCGCTCGTAGCCGGAATTACCGGTATCGGCGCGACGGCATACGGAATCACAGGTATTTTCGGATACTTAATTACGACAAATTATACGCTGCAGTACACGCTCGTCATGGCAGTGGCAGTCGCGGTGGCGTTCGTGATCTCCTGGTTCTTATACCGCGAGGAGAAGCCTGCGGAAAAGACGGAGACAAAAGCAGAGATCCGTGAGGAGGTCAGGACAGAGCCGTACACGGTATACGCTCCGATCGAGGGAACCGTGATTCCGCTCTCTGAAGTTCCGGATGAGACGTTCGCGGCGGAAGTGCTCGGAAAAGGCGCAGCGATCCGTCCGGCAAAGGGAGAGGTAAAGGCTCCGGTATCCGGTACCGTCACGACACTCTTTGAGACAAAGCACGCAGTCGGAATTACGTCCGAAGACGGCGTGGAGATCCTGATTCATGTGGGAATCAACACCCTCGAGCTGGGCGGAAAGTATTACGACGCGCATGTGAGCGAGGGAGATACCGTGAAGGCGGGCGATCTGCTGCTGACCTTTGATATGGAGCAGATCCAGGCGGCAGGCTATGAGACAGTGACGCCTGTAATCATCAGCAACACGGACGATTATGCGGATGTGAAGAACCTGAAGATGGGAACAACCCGGTCTATGGAACCGATTTTGAAGGTGAATAAGGAATGAGCGTATTAAGAGATTTTCTGAAGGAAAAGTGTCTGGAGCAGGAGGCAAAGGGAATTGCGGACAGCGCCTGGCGGCTGCGCTGCCATCTGATGGCGCCGGTCGGCTGGCTCAACGATCCGAACGGTCTGTGCCAGTACCGCGGCGTGTACCACGTATTTTTCCAGTACGGACCGTTTGACGTAAACGGCGGGCTGAAGCTCTGGGGACATTATGCGAGCCGCGATCTGGTGCATTGGGAGTATGAGGGCGCAGCGCTTTATCCCGACAGCCCGTACGACTGCCACGGCGTCTACTCCGGCAGCGCCTATACGGACGAGGACGGCATCCACCTGTTCTATACGGGGAATATCAAGTTTGACGGAGATTACGACTATATCAACAGCGGGCGCGGATCGAATACAATGTACGTGCACAGCGCGGACGGAACCGCGTTCGGCCCAAAGGAATTTCTGATGGGAAGCGCAGACTACCCGGCAGACTATACCTGCCATATCCGGGACCCGAAGGTATTCTGCCGCGGCGGAGTGTATTACATGGTGCTCGGCGGCAGAAAGAAGGGCGATCACGGCGCGGTGCTTCTGTACTGCTCCGAGGATATGAAGCAGTGGAAGCCTGCCGGAGAACTCACAACGCGGCAGCCGTTCGGCTATATGTGGGAATGCCCCGATTACTTCACGCTTGACGGGCACAGCTTCCTCGCCGTCTGCCCGCAGGGCGTGGAGGCGGAGGAATACCGTTATCAGAACATTTATCAGAGCGGATACTTCCGCATAAAAAGCGGATTTCCGGGAGAAATCGAGGAGGAGTCCTTTGAGGAGTGGGACTATGGCTTTGATTTCTACGCTCCGCAGAGCTTTGAGGATGAGAGCGGCAGACGCATCCTGATCGGCTGGATGGGCATCCCGGACGCGCCGTACACAAATCCCACAACGGCTCATGGCTGGCAGCACGCGCTGACTGCGCCGCGCGAGCTGCAGTACAGGGACGGAAAGATTCTTCAATATCCCGTAAAGGAGCTGGAGATGCTCAGAAAAGCCCCCCAGAAGTTTTCGGAGAGCTGGAGCGGAGGCGGATGCCTCGATCTGGAGATTACAGAGATCGGCTCCGGCGGCTGGCGTCTGGACTTCCCCGGAAGGTTTTCCGTGGAATACAGCGGCGGTATTGTGACGCTTCTCATGGATGAGCAGGCTGGCTTTGGGCGCACCGTGCGCCGCGCCAGGACGGGCGAGATTCACACGCTGCGTCTGCTGATGGATACCTCCGCGGCGGAACTCTACCTGAACGGAGGCGAATACGTCTTCTCCACAAGAGTTTATCCGCAGAATCCGGAGCTTTGCACCGCAGCATGGACAGGTGCGAAGATGCAGGCAGAGATATATGAGCTCCATGCGTAATACCAGAAGGCAGCCCCTTCTGCGGACCGATACAGCCGCGGAAAGGGCTGCCTTTTCAGGACTCCCCGGCCATCCGAAACTCCGTGGGCGATATGCCAAACTGGCGTTTAAAGCAGCTGGAAAAATAGCAGATATCTGAGAAACCGCATTTCAGAGCAATATTCCGGATACTTTCTCTGCTGGTCCGCAGCAGGTGCTGCGCGTTTTCCAGCCGCAGATAACGGATATATTTCGCAGCGTTTGTCCCGGTTGCCTCCTTAAATCGTCTGCAGAAATAAGCTTCATCGTAACCGAATTTTTCACTGAGATTTTTTGCTGAAATGTCTTCTGTATAATGGCTGTTGACATAGGCCAGAACTGCCCCAAACCGCTCATCCGGTTTGCGAACCTGAGAAGCGTCAACGGCGCAGTGCTGGTAAAACAGGCCGATGACTTCATAGAGTTTGCCGACAGTGCAGAGCGGGTGATACTCCTCCCCGGCCGCGAGCAGGGAAATCAGCTCGTCCATGGCTGCCGAAACCTTCGGATGGCAGGTCACAGGGCAGAAGGCAGCCTTCTGCTGAAAGAGCGGCTGTATATATTTGCCGGAGGCCATGGTATCGTTGCAGAATCTTTCCGGAGAAAAGGCAATAACGTGATATTCGGCTCCGGCAGAACCGGTGAACGCGCAGTGAATGGTGTTCGGCAAAATGATAACCGTCTGACCTGGCTGTGCCGTCGCGTGCACATCATTCAGATATACTTCCAGGCTGCCGGATACAATATGTAAAAGTTCAATTCTGTTATGCCAGTGAGCACTGAAAGGCATTGTATTGGCTTCGCAGCGAAAGCGCATATAGTTAATTCCGTTGCTTCCGTAAATGACAGGAGTAAGTTCCTGAAACGCATCCATTTCTGTTGAGATCCTCTCTGTAGCATTAGATGTTTCTTTGTTGTCAGTATCATAGCATGGGGACGGTAAAAAGTCAAAAAATTGCAAAGAAAGGTCAAAAATATCATATGAGAAAGGCTGTATTCATAGTAAAATAAACAAAAACAGATAACAGGAGGATGTGCTTTTATGAAAATCGGTACTTGTGTCAGTCTGGACTCCATGGAAAATATGGAGCAGAAATTCGTAACGCTTCGGAACAACGGGTTTGACACCTGTCAGCTGATCGCCTGGGAACCGGCTGTCTGGAAAGAGGAGAACGCGGTTGTTTTAAAAGAGCTGCTGGAGAAATATCAGATCACGGTATCCGCGTTCTGGTGCGGATGGGAAGGACCGAAGGTGTGGGATTTCTATGACGGCCAGATCACCCTGGGGCTCGTTCCGGTGGAATATCGGCAGATGCGGATTCAGAATCTCTGTGACGGCGCGGACTTCGCGCATAAGCTGGGCATTACCGATGTGGTAACCCACATGGGATTTATTCCGGAAAATCCAAATGATCCGAATTTTAATACTTTTTGCGTGGCAGTGCGCACAGTGGCGGAGCATTTGCAGAACAACGGGCAGTACCTTTTGTTTGAGACGGGTCAGGAGACGCCGGTAACCATGCTTCGCTGTTTCGAGAAAGTCGGAACAGACAATCTGGGCGTGAACCTGGACACAGCCAATCTGATTCTGTATGGCAGGGCCAATCCTGTGGACGCGCTCGATGTGTTTGGAAAATACGTGCGGAATATTCACGCAAAGGACGGATGCTACCCCACGAACGGGCATGATCTGGGCAGGGAGACACGATTGGGAGAAGGAAAGGTGGATTTCAGAGCGCTCTTTGTAAAGCTTCGGGAGCTGGGCTACGATTCCGATGTCACGATTGAGCGGGAACTGGCGGAGGACAGCCAGGAGCAGCTGAAGGGGATTCTGGATTCGCGCGAATATCTGCAGACGATTATAAATGAAGTTTACGGAGGGTGAGAACGATGTTAAAGGTTGGACTGGTCGGCGTGGGAGGCATCAGCGGAGCGCATATCCCGGCATGGGAAGCCATGGAGGACGCGGAATTAACAGCGCTGTGCGATATCCGCAGCGAACGGATGGAGCCATATCCCGGGAAGCGCCATTACCTTGATTTTGAGGAAATGCTTGAGAAGGAAGAGCTGGATATTCTGGATATCTGCCTGCCCACATATCTGCACGCGGATTGCGCGGTAAAAGCGATGGAACGTGGCATTCACGTAATCTGTGAGAAGCCGGTTTCGCTGAATGAGGAGGATGTGGAACGGCTCTACTCCGCTGCCCGGAGGAGGCATGTGAACTTTATGGTGGCGCAGGTGCTGCGCTTCTGGCCGGAGTACATGCTGATCAAAGAATTATACGATACGCAGAAATACGGAAAACTTCTCTCCGGCTATATGAGCCGTCTGGGCAATACGCCTCCCTGGAGCTGGGATAACTGGATGAAGGATGAAAGCAGAAGCGGGCTTGTTCCCTTTGACCTTCATATCCATGACCTGGATTTCATTGTCTATACCTTTGGCGCGCCGGAGAATGTAAAAAGCAATCGCATCAAACGTCCGGAACAGGACTGCATCAATGCGGTGTATGAGTTCCCGCAATTCTTTATTGAAACGGAAGCGTCATGGTACGCGGGCGCGTATCCGTTCGCGGCGAGATACCGTTTTCAGTTTGAAAAGGCAGTGGTGTCCTTTGAGAATGGAAAGTGTATGATTTATGAGGATAACGGAGATATAACGGACCTCACAGAGGCCGCGCAGGGCGATACCGGGTCCATCAATCTGCCGAAAAGTGACGCTTATGCCAATGAAATCCAATATTTTGCTGACTGTGTGCGGAACGGAAAGTTCCCGGACAAAGTGAAAGCGGAAGAACTGAGCACAGTGCTCGGAATATTAAAAAAACTGTAAGATGGAATACTGTTCATAAATGAGCTGGGCTGCCGCTGAAATGCGTTTTCAGGGCAGCCCATTTCTCTATTTTGCAAGTCTGTCTGTCAAAAACTTTTGCGCCTCTTTCTGTGAAGAGAACGTGTGCGTCCCGCCGAGCAGATACTCTGCCAGATCCTCCCACTGGCGCACGCCGTAATTCTGCGCGGGCGTCCATCCCATGAGGAAGCCTCGGACGCGTTCCCGGTTCTGCGCAAAGCGCAGATCGGATATGTAATCGCACGCTGTACCGGAGGCGAGCGTCTCAAATAAATCATTCGTCTCTTTCATCTTCATCCTCCTGTTAAAATCTGTATTTTCGAAACAGCTTTACCCTCCGCCGTCCTCTGCTGAGCATCTCGGAAAGCAGGCTGCGGTTCTGAAAGAACAGCTCCCCCGTGATCCGCGTGATGCGCATTGCCCAGGCAGCGGGCAGAAGCCAGGGAGAATCGTAGAGGAACGTGTAGCGCGGGGCAATCGCGGAGCGCGGAGGGAAAATCAGCGGGAGCAGTCTCCGCCGCTTTTTGCTGCCTCCGGGACGGCGCAGCGAGATATAGATCGAACTGAGCTGCTGCGCGCGCGTGGAATTGCCGAAGCACCCGCTCTCCATCAGATCATCCATCAAAGGCACGAGCTTTTCCGGAGGGAAGGAGGAGACAATGCCTCGAAATCCCAGGTATTCGGATCCGATCTTCAATACCGCCCGGTAAAAGGAGGAAGCCCCGAGGGAAGCCACCGCGCGGTGGATGCGGGAGAAGTCACTCAGGCGGTGATACTTCTGCCCGAAGAGCAGCAGGTCCATAATCTGTCGGATTCCCACGCCTGCTCCGATAAAGTGCTTATACAGGTGGGCGAACAGGAAGAGATAATGGTCCGTGTAGTCCAGGGTATACACCGTATGTCCCTCGATTTCCATCGCGACGGCGTGTGAAAAGGGATCGCTGAACAGGAGGTTCATTTTCCTGCGGATCTCGTCCGTGGTGCCGAAGGGGTTAATATGAAGCTCAATCGTGAGCGCGGCGCCGGTGTAGGTGAGCGCCTGGACGCTGCTGACATCCACCGCCTCACAGGGAACAGCGGGCGTAAATCCTGCGCCGCGCAGAATCCGGTCGCTCTCTGTCAGCGCTTCGGCGGGAATCCAGATATCCTCATCACAGGAGAGCCGCAGCTCCGGCTTCGGATAGAGCGTGCGGCAGACAATCCCCTTGAGCGCCAGGGGGCGGATTCCGCAGGCGAGGAACTGCCCGTATACAGAGAAAAACTCCTCTGTGCGCAGAAGCTGAGCCCCGGACTGCGCGAGCAGCGTGTCGGTAAATTTCCGGCGGACATCCGGAGAAGCTGAGGAAAATTCCGGAAGAGAGAGCGCGGTATCACAGATGGCGGGTGCGAGATTATTTTTCTTTGACATATGGTACAGCTCCTCCCAGTCAGGCGCAGTAAGGCGCGGCGGTACGCTGTGGATAAACGCGCGCAGCAGCGAGAGAAAATTTTGTGCCTGCAGGTTCATAAAATCCTCCTTTCCCACGTCCGGTGAGCGGGCGGACCGTGAGGTTATGATTCTGTGAAATTACAAAAGCGCGGCCCCGGCGTTTCAGGAAGCGGCGGCCGTCTGAGCGAGCAGCTCTTTGGCGTGTTCCACTGTGGCGGTGTCCGGAACCATAACGTATACAGAGGAACTCATGGAATAGGGAATCTGTGTGTCCCCGGTGCCGTCCACACTGTAGGTGGAAATCTCCCAGGAGGCTCCGCTCTCAAGCTGTTCCCGCACGAGTTCCGCGAGCAGCGTGTAGGGGACATTGGTCTGCATATAGTCCTGCACGCTGTCCAGAATATCCGCGTATCCTGTGAGAATCGCGGGACTTGCCGCCTTTTGGATCACAGCGCGGATGACTGCCATCTGGTTTTTGCCTCTCTGGCGGTCGCCCTCCGCAAAGGAGTAGCGCTCCCGGCAGAAGGCGAGCGCGGCTTCCCCGTCCAGCGTGTTGCTGCCCTGCTGGAAATGATACTCACCGGCAGTGAATTCGTAATCCGACTGCACGTCAATCCCGCCGAGCGCGTTGATGATATCCACAAACCCGGTGAAGTTTACGCGGAAATAGTAGGGAATATGGATACCGTAGAGCATTTCCAGAGTATCCATGCTGACGTCCACGCCGTAGATGCCCGCGTGAGTCAGTTTATCCGGCACGCCGCCGGAGATGGACAGCGGCACATAATAATCCCTCGGCGTGGACAGCAGCAGGATTTTATGCGCGGTGGTATTAATGCTCGCGATGATATTGACGTCGCTGCGTGTCCTTCCCGGAAGCGTGTCCTCCCTGGTGTCGCTGCCGCTGATGTAGAGATTAATCACCTCAGAGTCCGATGCAGCTTCAGCCGCAGGTTCTTCCGGAGAGGGCGTCACCTCGGCTTTTTCCGCCGGATAGGAGAGGCTTTCCGTGGCAAGAGCCCGGATCTCAGACGGAAAATCCGCGTACCCGTCAAGCTCTTCATAAAGTCCGAGATACGCCTGATTCAGCACGATCCCGTCCACCGCGCCGGAGCGCAGGGCGTCTGCAAGCTGTGTCATCCCGTCAAACTCCGCGGTCGTCAGAGCAAAGCCCTGCTGCCCGGCTGCCTGCGCGAGCGCCGCGTCCGTACCTTCGCGGTCCTGGACCTTCAGGATGCCGAACGTGTAGGAGGACGCGTCGGAGAGCGACCAGGCCTCATCGCCGGTCTTCACATAAAATGAGACGTTTGAGACTTCAGCCTTCGGCTCCGTCACCGCGCGGACGGCGGTGTGCGCCCGCTGTACAACAAAACCGGCGCCAAGCGAAGCCGCGAGAAAGAGCGCCGTCCAAATAATGCCCAGAATAAGGCGCACCTTCCGCTCCGGCCTGCGTGTCAGCAGAAAAGTGAGCACCGCCCCAAGCAGCGCGCCGCCCGAGGCGAGGGCCAGATAGAGAACGGGAATCATCTCTGTGGAATACAGAGAAAAGAGAAGAAACGCTGCTCCGAGCAGCGTCAGAACTGTCAGCAGGATACCGGGAATGAGTTTCCCCGATCGATGTAAACGCGGCATAAGTACCTCCGATGCATAGTAAAAAGTATATAATATATCACAATACAGCCATTCTGCCCGCAGGAGAAGTCTTTCGGGATAACTGGCAAAAATTTGGGATAAGTGGAAGATGTTGGCCAAGAAGGTATGAATGGCGGCAAAATGGGATAAATGGTAATGGACGGGAAAAAGTGAAAATAATATACTATATAGTAACAATTTACATAACTGTAAAATATTGGTATATTTTTTGAGTAAATACCAAAAAAGATAGGTGAGTAAATACGAATGAATATAGCAGTCTGTGACGACGAAAAAGAAGACAGAGAAGAACTCTGCAGAGACATCAGGGAGATCTGGAGCGAAGCGCAGATTGATGCTTTCGAAAACGGTATGGAAGTGTTCCGTAAGATTCAGCAGGGTTCTTATTTTGATTTAATATTTTTGGATATTGTTATGGAGCAGGGCGACGGGATCGAGACGGGAAAGGAGATACGCAGATACTTTCCCGGAATTGAGCTGGTGTATATCAGCAACAGCAGAGAATTCGGTCCTGAAATCTATGAATTGAACGCTCTGCACTATCTGGTGAAGCCCTATACCAGAGAGAAGCTTGACGAGGTCAGGCGCCGGTTTCTTGTGCGCAGCGAGAGGCGGAAAAGGGCAGTTGTACATTTGGGCAGGGAGAAGCAGCAGGATATTCCGCTGCACATGATTACATATATAGAAAGCAGCCATAACAACCTGCTGATTCATCTGATCACAGGTTCTGAGGTAAAGATCCGGGGAAGTATCCGGAGCTTTATGGAGCGGCTGGACGAGCGGTTTCTGAGGATCAACAGGGGCGTTATTGTAAATATGGAAAGCATAGAGCAGATGAGCGCCGATTCCTGTGAGATCATGGGCATGACCTTTATGCTCAGCAGAAAGGAAAAAACGGAAAACAGAAAGAAATACAATGACTGGCTGTTCCGGAGCGCTATGGGAGGCTGGAATGAATAGCGGGAAGAGTCAGGTGATGTACCTGCTGGTACAGTTCGGGGGATATTTCTTTCAGGCGGCTCCGCTGCCGTTTTTGCTGTACGCTCCATTTTCCGGCGCCCAGCTCAGAATGGATAAAAAAAGACTGCTGCTCTTCCTGGAACTCTCGCTTGCAGTGCTGGCGCTGGTATGCGCTGCATGTATGGGCAGAGCCTATTTGGGGGATCATTATATGTCCGCCTGCAGATGGATCGTCAGCGCTATGACAGCCGTCTGGTGGCTGGCGGGGACGCTCGTCTACATACTGAGCTTTCAAAGCGGGGTGCGCGGAAAGCTGCTGAGTTATATGATTTCTATGCAGTTTGCCCTTTTTGCCCGCACGACGTCGGAGATTGTGACAAAGTCTGTAAATGAGCAGACCTCCATGGAGTTTGTTCCCCATGAGATTTCGGGACTTGCTGTCTACGCTGTCTTTGCCGCGGTGATCGCTCCGGCGGTTTACTATCTGCT
>CAKNMY010000049.1 GCA_930989745.1 uncultured Lachnospiraceae bacterium
GCGATATTGGGAAAATAAAACATCTTATTTTCTAAAGTAAATGTCGCTTGTTTCTACATATAGAGGGATACTTTGGGCAATTTGAGCTGGTAAGCCAGTCATGTTTTCAAATAGCACAAGGAGTTAATTTATTCAACAGAGAGATGGTGCCGGATGAACAATACCGGAGATATGAGCAGCTCTTTGATACGCTTCGCAGTGAAGGCACGCAGTTTTCCGAAATCACACAGCCGTATTCTCCGCACCAGTACCGTATTATGCAGTGTGAATTTAAGCGGGACCTGGAACAGTATCTTTCACAGTCATCAGCAAAGCTGAAAACCCTGGATGATATCATTGCTTATTACGAAGCACATCCGCAGACAATGATGAAATACGGAATAACCAAACTGCGGGAAGCAGCGCAAAAAAGCGCGGATGATCTGATTTACAGAGAAGCAATGGCAGAGCGCGCCCGAATGCGCAGACAGGTTATCGGGAAAATTGAAAACTATGATGTGTGTATCATGACCGGACCGACAAACATAATGCATTTCACGGGACTGCCGTCGCTCGCTTTGAAATTGTGCACAGGAGAAGATGGACTTCCAAAAGGAATCATTATGTACGGCGCGGATGAACGCAGACTTCTGGCTGCCGCGCTTACAATTGAAACGTATTGTTCCCAGTTTTGCCCTCCGGAATTATACGCATAATCCGTGAAGCAGATCATTGTAAAAAAGTGCTGTCTCTTTTCCGCACAGTGTGATATACTGAACATAATGCAAACACATTGAAAAATCAGGAGGTACGATATGGGAAAGGCAGCCATTATTACGGACAGTAACAGCGGCATTACCCAGGAACAGGCAAAGCAGATGGGGATTCAGGTGGTTCCGATGCCGTTTTTTATAGACGACGTGGTCTATTATGAAGATATCGACTTAAGTCAGGAGGAGTTTTACCGCCGCCTCGGAGAAGACGCGTCAGTCGCAACTTCGCAGCCCTCACCGGCAGATCTGATGGATCTGTGGGAGAAAACACTGATGCAATATGACTCCATAGTTCACATTCCAATGTCAAGCGGGCTCTCCAATTCCTGCGAGACAGCGATGGGACTGGCCAAGGAATTTAACGGCAGAGTTCAGGTTGTGGATAATAAGAGAATCTCTGTCACGCAGAAACAGTCCGTGCGCGACGCGATCGCGCTTGTGAACGCCGGAAAGAGCGCTGCGGAGGTCAAGGAGATCCTTGAGAGAGAAGCTCTGCAGTCCAGCATCTATGTCATGGTGGATACGCTCAAATATTTAAAGAAAGGCGGACGCATCACACCGGCAGCGGCGATGATCGGAACCGTATTAAGCTTAAAGCCTGTGCTTCAGATCCAGGGAGACAAGCTCGACGCCTACACGAAGGTGCGCGGACAGAAGCAGGCGAAGAAAGCGATGCTTGACGCAATGCAGAAAGATATGGAGACGCGCTTTGCCGATGCGGTGAAGAAAGGGGATATGGTGCTCCATGTGGTATCCGCCGCGACGAATCGCGACGCAGCGGAGGTATTTTACAAGGAGGTTGAGGAGAGATTCCCGAATATCCCGGTGGTGGATATAGACGCGATTTCCTTAAGCGTCGCCTGCCATATCGGTCCGGGAATACTTGCGATCGCATGTTCCAAGAAAGCAGATGCTTTTTGAAAAAAATTGAAAAATCTCCCCGAAAACTATTGACAAATGAAAAATCATGCATTATGATTAACCAGTATGCCGCACAAAGAGGTAGAAGCACCCGCACAGGGTCACCGAATTTGGCGAGTAATGATAATAGGAGGTGTGCCATATGTACGCAATTATTGCAACAGGTGGTAAACAGTACAAAGTAGCCGAGGGCGATATCATTAGAGTAGAGAAGCTTGGTGTAGAAGCTGGCGAGACTGTTACATTTGACAATGTACTTGCAGTAAGCAACGACGGCTTAAAGGTTGGCGAGGACGTAGCAAGCGCTACCGTAACCGCTTCCGTAATTGAGAACGGTAAGGCTAAGAAGGTTATCGTTTACAAGTACAAACCGAAGACAGGTTACCACAAGAAGAACGGTCACAGACAGCAGTACACAAAGGTTAAGATTGAGAAAATCAACGCTTAATGAATCATGATTCATGTAACCGTTTATAAAAGAGAGTCCATCACAGGACTTAAGGTTTGCGGTCATGCCGGCTATGCGGAGTACGGAAGTGATATCATCTGCGCAGCAGTATCGGTACTGATGACAAACCTGCTGAATTCCCTGGAAGCGCTCACAGACGAGGCATTTGAGTTTGAGGCAGAAGAGGAGAGCGGAAGGATGGAAGTCAGTTTTGAAGAGCCGGTATCCCATGACGCGGAGCTTCTTGTCAGAAGCTGTGTGCTGGGGCTGGAGGCGATTGCCGCAGAGCATCGCGATTATGTTCGACTGAAATACAAGGAGGTGTAAGACAATGTTAAATATGAACCTTCAATTTTTTGCACATAAAAAGGGAGTTGGTTCCACAAAGAACGGCCGTGACTCCGAGTCCAAGAGATTAGGTGCGAAAAGAGCTGACGGACAGTTTGTAAAAGCTGGAAACATTCTTTACAGACAGCGCGGAACCAAGATTCATCCGGGTGTGAATGTAGGACGCGGTAAAGATGATACCTTATTCGCAACAGCTGACGGAATCGTAAGATTCCAGAGAAAAGGAAGAGATAAAAAACAGGTTTCTGTTCTTCCGGTAGCAGAGTAAGACATGGGCTTCAAATCGGTTTCGGTTTGGAGCCTCTTTTAATAATAACAGATCAAGCAGGTGAAACGATGTTTGCAGACAGAGCAAAAATAATCATCCGTTCCGGAAAGGGCGGAGACGGCCATGTGAGCTTCCGGAGGGAGCTGTATGTGGCAAACGGCGGTCCCGACGGCGGAGACGGAGGCCGCGGAGGAGATGTGATCTTCGAGGTTGACGAAGGATTAAATACCCTGTACGACTACCGCCATAAGAGAAAGTTCTCGGCGCAGGACGGCGAGCCGGGAGGAAAGAAGAGATGCCACGGGGCAGACGGTAAGGACATCGTGCTGAAGGTTCCGGAAGGAACCGTAGTCATGGACGCTGAGAGCGGAAAGGTCATTGCCGACATGTCCGGCGACAACCGCCGCCAGGTGGTGTTAAAAGGCGGCAGAGGCGGAAAGGGCAATATGAATTACGCCACCGCCACCATGCAGGTTCCCAAGTATGCACAGCCGGGTCAGGACGCCCAGGAACTGGAAGTACGCCTGGAGCTCAAGGTGATTGCGGATGTGGGGCTGGTAGGCTTCCCGAATGTCGGAAAGTCCACATTCCTTTCCAGAGTCAGCAACGCCCGTCCGAAGATCGCCAACTATCATTTTACGACATTGAATCCGAACCTGGGCGTTGTGGATATGGACGGCTGCGGGGGATTCGTCATTGCGGATATCCCGGGACTCATTGAGGGCGCTTCCGAGGGAGCGGGACTCGGACACGAGTTCCTGCGCCATATCGAGCGGACCCGTGTGATGATCCATATCGTGGACGCGGCGTCTGTGGAAGGACGCGATCCCATTGAGGATATTTATAAGATCAACCGCGAGCTGGAGGCATACAATCCTGAGATTGCCCACCGCCCGCAGGTGATTGCGGCAAATAAAATTGACGCTCTTTACACGGAGGAAGGCTCTGAGAGTGCGGTGGATAAGCTGAAGGCGGAATTTGAGCCTCAGGGCATCCGCGTATTCCCGATTTCCGCAGTCAGCGGACAGGGGATCAGAGAGCTGTTATTCTTCGTGAAGGAACTGTTGGAGCAGACGAAGACAGAGCCGATTACCTTTGAACAGGAGTTTTTCCCGGAAGATGCCCTGATGCGCAGCAATCTTCCGTACACGGTGGAGAAGCTGGAAGATCATCTTTATTCTATCGAGGGACCAAAGATCGACAAGATGCTCGGTTATACGAACCTGGATTCCGAGAAGGGATTCATGTTCTTCCAGAATTTCCTGAAGAATACGGGTATCCTGGACGAACTCGAGGCGCTTGGCATCGAGGAGGGTGACACTGTGAAGATGTATGGCTTTGAATTTGATTATTATAAATAAGAGGAAATTTTATGACAAGCAAACAGAGAGCATATTTAAAAGGACTTGCAATGACGCAGGACGCGATCCTGCAGATCGGAAAGTCCTCTCTCACGCCTGAAGTCACCGCTTCCGTAGCGGAGGCGCTTGAGGCGAGAGAGCTGGTGAAGATCAATGTCCTGCAGAACTGTATGGACGATCCGCGCGCGCTGGCGCAGATGCTTGCAGAGCGCACCCGTTCCCAGGTCGTGCAGGTGATTGGAAAGAAAATCGTCCTCTATAAAGAGGGAAAGGACGACAAAAAGAAAATTGTTTTGCCGTAAGACAGGTAAGGCAGGATGAGAGAGAAAAAAAGAAAAACCGGCATCATGGGCGGTACGTTCGATCCCATCCACATCGGACATCTGATTCTGGGAGAGTCTGCCTATGACCAGTTCGGGCTGGACCGTATTCTGTTCATTCCCGCCGGCAATCCGCCCCACAAGCGTGACCGCCGCGGCCGTGCGTCCGATGAGGAGCGCGTGGAGATGGTGCGCATGGCGATTGCGGACAATCCCCACTTTGAACTCTGCACCATAGAGATGGAGCAGGAGGGGTACAGCTACACGTACCGTACGCTGGAGAAGCTGCGCGCGCTCTGCCCGGATGATGAATTTTACTTTATTCTGGGAGCAGACTCTCTCTTTGACTTTGAGAGCTGGAGAGAGCCGCAGAGAATCTGTGATGCCTGTAAGATTATTGTGGCAACAAGAAATCAGACAAGCCGACAGCAGCTTAACCGCCAGATCAGAAGGCTTGCGGAAAAGTTTCAAGGGGAATTTCTCTGCCTGGATAATCCGGATTTGGAGATCTCTTCCGCCGCGATCCGCGACTGGATTCGGGAAGGAAAGAGTATCCGTTATTATCTGAGCGGGAGTGTGCTGTCTTATATCAGGGAAAAAGGGATTTACCTTTGATGGGGGAAGCAAACATGGCAGACGAAACGTATGATTTAAAAAGGATGCAGCGAAAGCTGAAGAAGTATCTGGATGCCGACCGCTATCAGCACACGATGGGCGTGATGTACACAGCCGCGGCTCTGGCAATGAACTATAATTGTGACATAAAGAAGGCGCAGGTCGCAGGGCTTCTGCACGACTGTGCAAAGAATATCCCAAACAAAAAGAAACTTAAGATGTGCCAGAAATATAAGATACCGGTGACGGATCTGGAGAGGGACAACCCGTTTCTGCTCCATGCCAAGCTCGGCGCGTTTCTGGCGGAGACGAAGTATGATGTGACGGATCTGGAGATTCTCGATGCCATCACCTGGCACACGACGGGGACCTCCAATATGAGTATGCTGGAGAAGATTATCTATATCGCAGATTATATTGAGCCGAACCGGTACAAGGCTCCGAATCTCAGGGAAGTGCGCCGCCTTGCGTTCCAGGACCTGAATGAGTGCATGTACCGCATTCTCAAGGACACGCTGGGTTATCTGGGAAAGAATCCCAAGACAACGGATCCGGCGACCGAGGAGGCATATCTGTTTTATGGAAATATTCACAACAGTAAATAAAGGAGAGATTTATGGCTCAGACAGCAAAAGAGATGGCGCGTCTCGTCATTGAGGCGCTTGAGGATAAGAAAGCGAACGATATCCGCGTGATCAGCATTGAGAAGATTTCTACGCTCGCAGATTATTTTATTATCGCCAGCGGAAGCAACCGCAACCAGGTGCAGGCGATGGCTGACAATGCTGAGGAAGCGCTTGGAAAAGCCGGATACCATCCGAAGCAGATCGAGGGCTACCAGAGCGCTAACTGGATTCTTATGGATTACGGCGATGTGGTCGTTCACATTTTCGATGAGGAGAACCGTCTGTTCTATGATCTGGAGAGAATCTGGAGAGACGGGGAGGTTGTGGAGAAGGACAGCCTGTAAAAACCATGATATATTTCTAAAGCCCGGCACCGGAGCGTCTTTTGACTACTCCGATGCTGGGCTTTTTTCGCTTCCGGATCGGATATATGTGTCGAATAGTCCCTGGGCGGAGGAGCCCATTTCTGTTACGGACTTGCAGGATGTTCTCTGAATGCCATAGATCCGGAGCAAATCGGAATGGGAAGTATGGGGACCGGCTGCAGCAGGCAGCAGGGCAGATATTAAATCTACATTGTGAATCTATATCATTTCGCATTTTCCAGTTCTTAAATGATAAAATAATTTGATGTTAAAAAATATTTGACAAAAATAAGAGAGGGGGGTATTCTGGAAATGGCTAAAAATGTTAAAAAGGATTATAATTAGCAGAATTACCTGCGAAGGAGGCTACATAGTGGAAAGAGGTAAGGCAGAGACGGAATATACTTACATCGAGGGTATTAGAATTAATTTTCTATATGTGGATAAATATTCTTTCGGAAGGGCATGGTATATGCCAGAGAGCAAGATACCATACAGTATGCTCAGGTATATTCTGGAAGGAACTGCGGTATTTGTTATAGACGGTAGAGAGATAACCGTCAAGAAAAATCAGGTGGTCTATATTCCCAGGGGGTGCATCCTCTCCTGTCATGCATTGGGAGAAAAATTTTCCTTCATGAGTATACGTTTTAATACATCTGTATACTATGAGGGAGGCGATTTCCTTCAGGATTACTACTCTATGCCGACAGTATTGGAAAACAGCGGCGAGCGGGAATATTTTGAAAATATTTACAAAGCTATCCACATGCAGGGACCGGAGAGAATGTTTGTGGTAAGAGGATGTTTGGAACTGCTGATCGGAAATATTATATCCCGCGGTACCAAGAAGGATATGCAGATTAAACGGGAATTTCCTCTGCCCCCATCGGGAAGTGCGGAGCAGATGGATAAGAGAATCCGATCTGTGGTGGATTATATGATTTTGCATCCAACAGAAGTTTATACAACTGCAAGGTTGTGTGACATGGCGGGGCTGAGAGAGACGCGCTTCCGCAAGCTTTTTAAGGAACAGACCGGGAAAAGCCCCGGTGAATATCTGCGGGATATGCGGATGAATCTTGCAGCGCGCAGACTGCTGCTCTCTTCGGAGAGTGTAAATGATATTGCCTACAGTGTAGGGTATGAGGACGCCAATTTTTTCATTCGGGTTTTTAAAAAATACTTCGGAGTTACTCCCAATCAATACCGGAAAATTTCGAAGGAATAGTGAGGTTCTGTCCTATAAATTGATGAAATGTAGTGAAAAGTAACCGAAAAAAACAAAAAGACATAATGATTATACTATAAATGCACAAAAAACACTGCCGATATGTATTTGCGACAGTGCTTTTTTTGTGCATTTTTAAAAATATCAAAAACAAAACCCAAAAGTGTCGTTTAGTGCTATTAATAAATGGAAGTTCCGTGGAATTGCATAAAAAAATATCATATAATTCAGTTATCACAAAGAAAAGCAACAAAAAAGGAACGCGTTTTTAGAAAAAGTTGCAGAGATTATACAAAAATGTGAGAAGTACACAATGAAAGGAGAGCTTTATGAAGAAAAAATTGGCGTTATTATTGGCGGGTTTTATGGCTGTGAGTTCCTTTGCGGGATGCGGAAGTGAGTCTGGCAAGACGAACGATAAGGATGCGGAACCGATATCAAGCACAAATGAGGACGGAGAGCTGGAGGGTGATATTACATTCTGGCATTCATTCACCCAGGGCGGACGGCTGGATACCATCCAGGCAGCGGCGGATAAATTCATGGAAGAGCATCCCAAGGTAAACATTAAAATTGAAACCTTCTCATGGAACGACTTTTATACAAAATGGACTACCGGGCTTGCCTCTGGAAATGTTCCGGATATGAGTACAGCGTTGGTAGGACACGTTGTGGGGATGATTAATTCCGATGCTCTGATTCCCCTGAATGATTTGATTGATGAAATCGGACGTGATAAATTTTCCGAAAATGCGTTGGAAGAGGGTACGGTAGACGGAAATAATTATTCTATTCCTTTGTACTCACATGCAATGGTTATGTGGGTGAGAAAAGATCTTTTGGAGGAGAATAATCTGGAAGTACCAACCACATGGGATGAGCTGTATGAAGCGGCAAAAACACTTACCAAGGATGGCGTTTACGGCCTTTCTTTCCCGTGTGGCTCCAATGACTTCCAGGCAACAAACTTTTTGAATTTTTATGTCAGAAGCGGAGGCGGAAGTCTGTTAAATGATGATTTAACAGCAAATCTGACCAGTGATTTGGCGATTGACGGAATCAATTACTGGCTGAAGGTTTATAATGACTGTTCACCTAAAGACTCTGTGAATTATGATGTTCTGGATCAAGCAACATTGTATTATCAGGGCAAGACGGCATTTGACTTTAACTCCGGTTTCCAGATCGGTGGTGTAGAACAAAACTCTCCGGATTTATTACAGTATGTGGACTGTTATCCAATTCCGACTATTGACGGATCTGAGCAGAAGGGAATTACAACCTCCAACCAGCCAATCGTAGTATGGAAAAATTCCAAACATCCGGATATTTGTAAGGAATTTATTAAGACATTATATGAGGAAGATAATTATCTGGACTTCCTCGCATCCCAGCCGGTGGGAATGCTTCCGTCAGTTGCAGGTATTGAGGACTTGGATGCGTACAAGAACAACGAAACAATTCAGCAGTTCCAGCATGCGGAGGAGGTTATTGCCTCTCAGATTCCAGGCGGAACAGCTATCGGATTTGAGCATGGACCGAACCTGCAGGCTGGTTTACTTGTAAATCAGCATGTAATAGAAGAAATGTTCCAGGATATTATTACGAATGGAACAGATGTTCAGACGGCGGCAAAGGCTGCAGAGGAGGAACTAAATACTCTTTTCGAAGCAGCTGCACAGTAAAAAATGGGGGATGCCGAAAGCTGTTAGAACGGCATCCCCAGACAAAGGGTGATAGAGCATATGAAAAATAGAAATTTGACAAGGTGGCTGTTTGTGCTTCCTGCAATCATTGTTGTATGCGCGCTGTTCCTTTATCCGATTTGCTCCAGTATTTTCTATAGCTTTACAAATAAAAATCTGATAAGACCGACATATCATTTTGTGGGATTTGATAACTATGTGACAATTCTTACAGACAAGAGCTTCTGGAATGCTTTTTTTAATTCACTGAAGTGGACAGTATTTTCTCTGATCGGGCAGCTTCTCGTGGGATTTACTGCAGCTCTTGCATTGAACAGAGTAAAACATTTAAAGGGCGCATATAAGACACTGCTGATTATACCGTGGGCGTTTCCATCCATCGTTATTGCGTTTTCCTGGAAATGGATATTAAACGGCGTGTATGGTATTCTTCCGAACCTTCTGGTGCAGATGGGAATCTGCGACGAACCTCCTCAGTTTTTGACAGAAAAGACACTGGCATTCATAGTACTGGTACTTATTAATGTCTGGTTTGGCGCACCGATGATCATGGTCAATGTACTTTCGGCGCTGCAGACAGTACCACAGGATCAGTATGAGGCGGCAGAAATTGACGGGGCTAAGAAATGGCAGTCATTTCTTTACATCACAGTTCCCCACATCAAGATTGTTATGGGGCTGTTGGTAGTGCTTCGTACGGTATGGATCTTTAATAACTTTGATATCATTTATCTGATTACCGGAGGCGGTCCGGCAGGTTCCACACAGACCGTACCTGTATATGCATATGATATGGGATGGGGAACCAAGCTTCTAGGACAGTCATCCGCTGTAACTGTATTGCTGTTCATTTTTATGATGGCGGTATGTATTGGATACTTTGCAGTCATTGGACACTGGGAAAAGGAGGATAAGTAATGAGACGCAGACAGGGGCGGGTAGGAAATGCGATATGTCATGTATATCTGCTTATTCTGACATGTATCGCAGTGTTTCCGCTTTTATGGATTTTAATTTCATCAATCAAGGGTAAGGGAGAACTGACAGGAAATCCTACTGCATTTCTACCGAAGACAGTGACCCTGGATTATTTTAAACATGTTATTAATGATTTGAATTTCATTGTAAATATCAGAAACAGTATCATTATTTCCTTGGCGACCACAGCAATAGCTATCACAATAGCTTCCATGGCGGCATATGGAATTGTAAGGTTTTTTCCCAAATTTGGTTCCTTTATGTCCAAGATACTGGTAACTACATATATTTTCCCACCGATCCTGCTTGCCATTCCTTATTCCATTGTGATGGCAAAACTGGGACTGACGAATACCAGAATCGGGCTGATTATTGTATATCTGTCTTTCAGCATTCCCTACGCGGTATGGCTTCTGGTGGGCTTCTTTAAAAGTGTACCGATAGGAATCGAAGAAGCTGCCCGCATAGATGGTGCGAATAAACTTGTGGTGTTCGGACGCGTGGTGTTGCCGCTGGTGGCGCCAGGTATTGTGGCGACAGCTATCTACACATTTATCAACGCATGGAATGAATTCCTTTATTCCTTGATCTTAATGAATGATACGGAGAAAATGACTGTTGCCGTAGCACTGCGCTCCTTGGATGGGGCCGAGATTTTGGACTGGGGCGATATGATGGCTGCATCTGCTTTAGTCGTAATACCTTCCATTATTTTCTTCTGTCTGATTCAAAATAAAATTGCAGGCGGTCTGTCGGAAGGTTCTGTGAAATAAGAACATATTGTGAAAGGAGATATAAAACTATGGTAAAGTACGGAGTTGTAGGAGTAGGTTATTTTGGAGCAGAGCTGGCGAGGATTTTAAAACGGCTGGATGACGCGGAGGTTACGGTGGTATATGACCCTGAGAATGGAAAAAAGATTGCCGATGAGCTGGGATGTGACGCGGCGTCTTCGCTGGATGAACTGGTGGCAAGGGAGGATGTGGATACGGTGGTAGTTGCGACGCCGAACTATCTGCATAAGGAACCGGTCATCAAAGCAGCTCAGCATGGAAAGAATGTATTCTGTGAAAAACCCATTGCTCTTAATTATCAGGATTGTGACGAGATGGTGAGAACCTGTGAAGAAAATAAAGTAACCTTTATGGCAGGTCATATTATGAACTTTTTCCATGGTGTACAAAGAGCGAAGGAACTCATTAACGAGGGCGTGATCGGAAAAGTCCTCTATTGCCATTCTGCACGGAACGGATGGGAGGATATTCAACCGTCCGTATCCTGGAAGAAAATCCGCGAAAAATCTGGCGGTCATTTATACCACCATATTCATGAACTGGATTGTGTACAGTTCATTATGGGAGGAATGCCGGAGTACGTTACTATGACCGGCGGAAATGTAGTTCATGTGGGAGAACAGTTCGGTGACGAGGATGATATGCTGTTTATCAATGCCCAATTCTCGGACAACCGCTTTGCAGTGATGGAGTGGGGATCAGCTTTCCACTGGCCGGAACATTATCTGCTGATTCAGGGAACCAAGGGTGCGATAAAATTGGATATGTTTGATGCAGGCTGTACTCTGAAGGTTGATGGAAGGGAAGAACATTTTCTGCTTCATGAGACAAAAGAGGAGGACGAAAACCGTACCAGTATTTACCACGGTACAGAGATGGACGGGGCAATCCAGTATGGAAATCCCGATAAAATTCCGCCGTTATGGCTGCAGGGTGTGATGAACAAAGAGATGAAATACTTAAACGAACTGATGCATGGTATGGAGCCGTCCGATGAGTTCAAACCTCTCCTCACCGGCGAGGCAGCAAGAGCTGCAATTGCTACGGCGGATGCCTGCACGAAATCAAGATATGAAAATAGAAAAGTAGCGCTCAGTGAAATTGTTGGAAAATAAAAAATAGAGAATTTTGAAAAATATTCCTTGGATGAATTGACAGCAGAGCGGTGGATAATTTCATAGCAAGTGAAGGAGGTAAATAATAATGAGTAGTCTGGAAAAATACAAAGGCGTCATCCCGGCGTTCTACGCCTGCTATGACGAGAACGGCAGCGTAAGCCCTGAGCGCGTAGTGAAATTTACGGAATATCTGATAGAAAAGGGTGTCAAGGGTGTGTATGTCAACGGTTCTTCGGGGGAGTGCATTTACCAGAGTGTCGCGGAGCGAAAGCTGATTATTGAAAGTGTTATGAAAGCCGCAAGAGGGAAAATCACGGTAATTAATCATGTAGCGTGCAACAATACGAAGGACAGTGTGGAGCTGGCACGTCATTCAGAAGAGGTAGGTGTGGACGCTATTGCATCGATTCCTCCTATTTATTTCCATCTGCCGGAGTATGCTATCGCAGAATATTGGAATACCATCAGTGCAGCTGCGCCGAATACGGATTTTGTCATTTATAATATCCCACAGCTTGCGGGAACAGCGCTTACTATGAGTTTATTTAGAGAAATGCTGAAAAATCCGAGAGTTAAAGCGGTAAAAAATTCTTCCATGCCTGTACAGGATATTCAGATGTTTAAGACAGAGGGAACTGCCGCAAGAGGAGAATTTATAGTATTTAACGGTCCTGATGAGCAGTTTATCTCCGGAAGAATGATAGGTGCAGACGGCGGCATTGGAGGAACGTATGCGGTGATGCCGGAACTGTTCCTGGCGGCAGATCAGGCGTTTCGGGAGGGAAGATGTGCGGATGCTCTGAAGCTCCAGAATACGATTGACGAGATTATCTATGCCATGTGCGCATGCCGTGCCAATCTCTATGCAGTAATGAAGGAAATATTGAAGGGACGCGGTATGGATATCGGAAGCGTGCGCGCTCCGCTTACTCCAGTCTGCAAAGCGGATCTGCCGCAGATCGAGAAATGTACAAAGATGATAGACGATGCGATTTCGGAAATCTAAAGGAGACGGGCAAATGAGTAAAATGGATATTCTGGAAAAAATTAAGGGTAAGCTGATTGTATCCTGCCAGGCGCTTCCTGACGAACCTCTGCACAGCTCTTTTATCATGTCTCGCATGGCATATGCAGCGATGCTGGGCGGGGCGGGAGGAATCCGCGCAAACAGTGTGGAGGATATTGCCGAGATAAAAAGAATAGTGAACCTTCCGATCATCGGTATTTGCAAGGTGGAATACGAGGGTTGCGAGGTCTATATTACCCCCACGATGAAGGAAGTAGACGCCCTGGTTTCCTGCGGTGTGGATATCATTGCCATGGACGCTACTGCACGTCCGCGTCCGGACGGGCGGAGCGTGGAGGAGTTTTTTAGCGAAGTAAGGGAAAAATATCCGGAACAGGTTTTCATGGCAGACTGCTCCTGTACGGAGGAAGGAATGCGCGCAGCAGCCTGCGGCTTTGACCTGGTGGGAACTACCATGAGCGGATATACTTCTTATACAAAGGGCACAAAGTTGCCGAACTTTAAGATGATGGAAGCTCTGGTGAAGAAGAGCGGCGTTCCTGTCATCGCCGAGGGAGGCATTTGGTGCCCGGAGGATCTGAAGCAGGCAATGAATACAGGAGTCCACGCTGCAGTGGTAGGTTCAGTAATCACAAGACCGATGCTGATAACAAAAAGATATGTGGAGGCAATCAGCGGACAGCAGTAAGCAGCAGAGAAGAAGGTCTGTGGGTACTGTTACAGACAGAACAGAGAAGGGAGGCGGCTGCAGAAAGAACAGACGCCTCCTTATTGCTTTAGCTTACAGTAAAAAACTTCCTAAGACACAATACTGTTGGTTCGCCAACCACATTAAAGTACAAAGGAGGTATCCGCATGACAAGAATATATTCAGAATCAGTTCAAAGAGGATTTAGGATGTGATCAAATTCTAAGTAAATGACGTTGAGGCTGGCGAACCTTTCGATGAGTCTTTAGACTTCAGTGCCATGATTACTTTGAGAAATATGGGAGGAATAAGGCTATGATATATGATGAGATTAAAAATGTGTCAAGATACCGGGGCATTTCTGAAAATCTGGATATTGCCATTGATTTTATGGAGAAAACGGATTTAAAAAGTCTTCCATTGGGGCGCACGGAAATCTGCGGTGATCGTGTGTTTGCTAATGTGATGGAAGCGCAGGCGAGAGACGAAGAGAAATTAAACTTTGAGATTCACAGGAAATATATGGACATTCAGATTGATCTTGAGGGAACAGAGGCTATTCTTGTAGGACTTGGAGAAGTTCAGGAAAAGGAGCCGTTCTCACCAGAGAAAGATTTTGGCAGCTGCACCGCGGAAAAAAGTGCGCGCATGGTTATGGGAGAGGGAAGATTTATTATATGCATGGCTCAGGAGCCGCATCTTCCCGGTGCGGCAGCCCTCAGAGAGCGGTATCTGAAAAAGTGTGTCATTAAGGTGGCAGCCGGGGAATAGGAGCGTGGTGCAGAAATGAGAATTGCAGTGCTGGATATCGGAGGTACTTCAATAAAATCCGGGATTTATGAAAAGAATGCCTTGAGCGGTATAAAGGAAACGCCCACGAATGCCTATCGCGGAGGAGAAGCTGTGATGAAGACGGCAAGAGAGGTTCTTCGTCTGTATGCTCCCTTTGACAGTATCGGCGTCAGCACCGCGGGACAGGTGGATGCTGATAAGGGAGTCATTAGATACGCAAACTCCAATATTCCTGGTTATACAGGGATGAATGTAAAGAGAATTCTTGAGCGGGAATTCGGCGTGCCGGTAGCGGTGGAAAATGATGTAAATGCAGCGGCGCTGGGTGAGGGGATTTTCGGTGCGGGAGCGGGAGAAAAGGATTTTTTATGCATTACCTATGGAACCGGAGTGGGAGGCGCTGTGGTATCAGATGGAAAACTCTGGAGAGGAAGCTGCTTTTCGGCGGGAGAATTCGGTGCTATGGTGATACATGGGGAAGACAGAAATGCAAAGGAGGATCTGTTCAGCGGATGCTATGAACGGTACGCATCTGTCACAGCTCTTGTGGCAAAGGCCTCGGCGTGGGAGTCCCAGCTTGACAGCGGGAGAAAAATTTTTGCGCGGCTTGCAGAGGAACCTGTGCGCCGACTTGTGGATGACTGGATACGGGAGGTTATCTGGGGACTTGTTTCCCTGATTCACATTTTTAACCCGTCCTGTGTGGTGCTGGGTGGAGGAATCATGGAACAGCCGTATATTCTGGAACGGATTAGGGAGCTTCTGTATGAAAATATCATGCCGAGCTTCCGGAATGTAAAAGTCCTGCAGGCAGAGCTTGGAAACACAGCAGGTCTTCTGGGGGCGGCATGGATTGCGGAAAATCTTAAATTATTATAGAAGCTTTTGCAAGAAAAAGGAACTCAAAGATGGGTTCCTTTTTCTTGCAAAAGCAAATGCAAATAAATAGAAACAAGGGAGCATACGGGATTCGAACCCGTGGCCTCCCGATTCGCCATAATGACCGGTGCAAAAATGAACTTCAAATTTTAGGGACAAAAAAGTGGAAGCAATGGGGCTCGAACCCATGACCTCTCGCGTGTGAGGCGAACGCTCATCCCGGCTGAGCTATGCTTCCATAGCTTTATTATAGCACTCTCCATTTAAAATTCAAGACAAAAATCAGTCCTTCCTGTCCTTCTTCTGTACCGCGCAGAGCGCCCAGAGAATGACCCCGGCAGCGCCGGTGAGCACACCGGCAAGAAATGCGACTATAATCATACACAAATTTCCTCCCTTGTCCGTGACATTGCCTTACAATGTACTTTATTTCCCGTATTCTTCAATTAGAACAAATTCCTGTGGAAAAGAAACCGCAAAAGAGGTATAATGCATGCAGAAAAGCGGAGCGCGAATCTCCGCATTGTCCAGGAGGAACAGAACCAGGTGAAGGAATGGAAAACCGAGAGGTATGATACCCTGCCCGAGGAAGCGGTGCGGATCCGGGAGGAAGTATTCGTGCAGGAGCAGGGATTTGAGCAGGAATTTGACGGGACAGATGACAGAGCGGTGCATCTTGTGATGTACGTCGGCGGGGAGCCGGCCGCTGTCTGCCGTTATTACTGGAGCAGTGAAAAATCCGCGCATGTGATCGGGAGAGTGGCAGTCCGTAAGCCGTTCCGCGGCAGCGGCCTGGGCGCCGGGCTGCTGCGTGAGGCGGAGACGCAGATTCTGGCGGACGGAGGGACGCAGGCATGGCTTTCCGCCCAGCTCCGCGCAGAGGAATTTTACGAGAAGCAGGGATACCGGGCAGAAGGAGAAGTATTTCTTGATGAATACTGTCCCCATGTGTGGATGAAGAAAATATTGAGATAGCAGAAGGGAGAGGTCAGAACACGGCCTCTCCTTTCTGCGTTCTGAGCAAAATTTTATCCCCCACCCGGGCTTGTGGGCTCCCCTGTAATCTGTTAAAGTATTAACAAGATGCCGAAATCTCAAGCCGTGCCCACATGAAAAAGCATGACTTTGGGATTGGCAAAACATGATGAACAAAAATAATAACATGGAGAATACGGACTATGAAACTACTGAATGAGATACAGTCTTACTGGAGCACCCGCACGGAGGGGTATTCCGAAGTAAATCAAAAGGAACTCGAGGGAACGCAGTATCAGGCGTGGCTGAACGTGCTGACGGAGCAGTTTCCCGACAAGCCCAAAGAAGAGCTGAGGATTCTGGACGTTGGCACAGGTCCGGGATTTTTTCCGAGGATTCTGGCTGAGAACGGCTATCGCGTGACCGCAGTCGACTATACGCCCGGAATGCTTGAGAAGGCGCGGGAGAATACGAGAGGCCTGGAAGACCGCATCCGCTTTCTGCAGATGGATGCTCAGAAGCTCACATTTGAGGACAATTCCTTTGATGTGGTGATTTCCAGAAATCTGACCTGGAATCTGGAGCATCCCAAAAGCGCTTACCGCGAGTGGCTTCGTGTACTGGACGAGGGCGGCAGGCTCCTGAATTTTGACGCAAACTGGTACGGCTATCTCTACGACGAGGAGAAGCGCAGGGCGTACGAACAGGATCGGAAGAATGTGGAGCAAAAGCAGCTCGACGACCACTATCTCTGTACGGACATTGACCGGATGGAGCGGATTGCGCTGGAAATGCCGCTGTCGTCACAGGCAAGGCCGCAGTGGGACCTCACGGCGCTTCAGGAACTGGGATTTGAGGAGATCCGCGCTGATCAGACCGTATGGGAGAGAGTGTGGAGCGCGGAGGAAAAGCTCAATTATGGCTCTACGCCGATGTTTATGGTGACAGCGTCCGCGGGAAACGGACAGCAGACAACGGAAGGCAGGGTGTGACAGATGAAGCAGACATACACAAAAGAAGACGGAAAGGAACTGATTCTCTCAGAGCTGACGCCGGGGGAAAAACGCAGCGGCTTTTTTTCGTTTCTGGATGGCGGGGCAGTGATGCCCGCGGCAGTCATTCAGGGCAATAAGGTGGGAAAGACCGTGCTGATCACTGCCGGAATTCACGCAAAGGAATATGTGGGTATTCAGGCAGTGCTTGAGCTTGCCGCGCAGATTTCCCCGGAGGACGTCACGGGAAGGATCATCATGGTAAAGGCAGTCTGCCGGGAAGCGCTGGAACAGCGGGAGGGCAGTATCCTCAGACAGGACGGCAGAAACCTGAACCGGGAATTCCCGGGCAGAGCGGACGGCACGTTCACCCAGCGCCTGGCCTGGGAGATGGAACAAAAGCTGTTTGCGGAGGCGGATTACTATATTGACCTGCACAGCGGGGACAGTTACGAGGAACTGGTGCCCTACACGTATTATCCGGGGAAAGCGGCGCCGGAGGTGAGCCGTACGGCGCGGCGCATGGCGTGCTGCACAGACGTGCCGTACATGGTCCGCTCGGAGAGCATCCGGGGAGGCGCCTACAGCTGCGCGGCGTCAGCGGGAATTCCAGGTGTGCTTCTGAAAAGGGGCGGCATGGGAAGATGGACGGCGGAGGAAGTGCAGTCCATGAAGAAGGATGTGTGCGCGATTCTTGATGAACTCGGTATTCTGAAGTCTCACGATGTTTCACGGACGTATTTCCCGCTCGAGGTGACGCAGGTGCAGTATCAGGCGGCATCGGGCTTTGGGTTCTGGTATCCCAAGAAGAAGCCGGGAGATCTGGTGCGCAGCGGAGACGTGCTGGGCTCAGTGCGGGGCTATGACGGTAAAATCCGGGAGACCGCGGTGGCGGAGATTGACGGCGTAATCCTCTATCAGACCGGAAGCCTGCAGGTTGTGGAGGACGGAGCCATGATCGCGTACGGAAAGATCAATTACCATCTGGATACGCGCAAGGAGGAGATCACAAACTACTGGACAAAGCGCAGCGAAGGCTTTCTGGAGCAGCGGCGCCAGGAACTGCACAGCCCGCTGGCACAGCGCTTTGACGGGCTGCTGAGGCGGCAGCTTCCGGGGGAGCATTTGAGAATTCTTGACGTGGGCTGCGGTACGGGCTTTTTCACAATTCTTCTCTCCCGCGCCGGGCATGAAACGATTGGTGTGGATCTGACGCCGGACATGGTGCGCGGAGCGCAAAAGCTTGCGATGGAAGAGGGCGCGGACTGTGAATTCCGGGTGATGGATGCGGAGAATCTGGATTTTCCGGACAGGAGTTTTGATGCCGTCGTATCGCGGAATCTGACATGGACGCTGCCCGATGTGCAGCGGGCGTACAGAGAGTGGAGCCGCGTGTTAAAACCGGGCGGAGTGATTATAAATATTGACGCCAATTATGGAGACTGTGATTTTACCGATACTTCAGAGCTTCCGGAGAATCACGCCCATAACCGCATCGAGCGGGAGATGATGCAGGAGTGTGAGCGCATCAAGCGGCAGCTTCCGATCAGTTCCTGTGTGCGTCCGGGCTGGGATGTAGGAGCGCTTGCTGGCGCGGGAATGGCTTCTTTTTCCGTGGATCTGAAAATCAGCAGGGAGCTTTACCGGGAGCGGGATGATTTTTACAACCCCACACCGCTGTTCCTGATCTGCGCAAGAAAGGATAACGGGATTTGAAATTGTGTGTATTGAGTCGCCCGCAATTTTCTGAAATTTGTAACTTGACACCTGCCGCATCCCGTGTCAACATAGAGGGGGAGGAGATATTTTCGGAAAGAAGGTGCAGGTTATGAAATATAAGAACAGGAATGGAGAGCTGCTTGGAGCTGCTGACAGGCAGGACCTTATAATGAGGCAGCTGTACAGCCACTTTGCGGGAAGAATGCTTGTGAAGTTTCTGATTTGTCCGCCGGTGTCCCGCATGGCGGGAATCTTTCTGAACAGCAGGCTGTCGAAGCCGCTGATTCCGGCTGATGTGCGCAGAGGACACAGGGATATGTCGGAGTATGAGAAGCAGTCGTTTTCTTCCTATAACGATTATTTCTGCAGAAAGCGCGTTCCGGAGGCGTGCGCGGTTGATCTGGAGCCGTCCCATCTCATCAGCCCGTGCGACAGCCTGCTGAGCGTCTATCCGATCGAGGAGGACCGTCATTTTAATATCAAGCATACGCGCTATACTGTCGATACGCTGCTGCGCAGCAGGAAGCTGGCGAAGCGCTACGCGGGGGGATACGCGTGCGTGTTCCGGCTGACGGTGAGGGATTATCACCATTACTGCTATGTGGACGACGGGGCTACCACCAGCATCCGCCGGATTGACGGCGTGCTGCACACGGTCAATCCCATTGCGAATGACATCACTCCGATTTATAAGGAGAATACGAGGGAATACAGTATTCTGCGCTCACAGAATTTCGGCAACATCCTGATGATGGAGGTGGGCGCTCTGCTGGTGGGAAGGATTGTGAACCGCTCCGGCGCGTCTTCCGTAAAGCGCGGCCAGGAGAAGGGGCATTTCGAGTTCGGAGGCTCCACGGTGATTCTTCTGCTGGAACCGGGGAAAGTGCGCATGGACCGGGATCTGCTGAGAAATTCGCGGCACGGTTTTGAGACGAGAGTTCATATGGGAGAGAAGATCGGAGTAAAGAGCGTCTGAGTACGGCGACGCATGAATTTGGAGGAAGAGATGAGCAGAGTAGATGTGCCGTTAAATTGTCTGTTTCAGGCGTGCGGTGTTCCTGAACTGGAAGCGGAGACAGCCAGATGCAAGGATAAGTGTTACAGATATAATCAGCTGCACCCCAATGACCGGGAAGCGCAGAGAGAGCTGCTCGGTGAGCTTCTGGGCAGTATGGGGAAGGAGGCGACGGTGAATCAGCCGTTCTGGTGCGATTACGGATACCACATTTCCGTGGGGGATCATTTTTATGCCAACCATAATCTCATCATACAGGACGGTGCGGCCGTCACATTCGGAGATGATGTCTTCATCGGACCTAACTGCTGCTTCACCACAGCGGAGCACGCGGTCGATCCCGAACAGCGCAGGGCGGGAATGGAAGTGGCAAAGCCAATCCGGATTGGAAATAATGTGTGGATCGGAGCCGGAGCCACGATACTTGCGGGAGTCGAGATCGGAGACAACACAGTGATCGCAGCCGGGAGCGTGGTCAGGGAATCCATACCGGCGAATGTGATCGCGGCGGGCGTGCCGTGCAGAGTAAAGAGGAAGATCACCGGGGAGGACA
>CAKNMY010000050.1 GCA_930989745.1 uncultured Lachnospiraceae bacterium
GCTGCTTGTGGCGGGGAGCGATATTGCGTACGGCCTTGCGGTATACGTTCTGCAGTTCCTGCTGCGGGGGCGCCTGGAGGTATTCAGCTATGTAAGGCATGTTGTTTTTCCGGAGCTTATCTACACGGTCGTGATGACTATGATATTCTACCGGATATTCTACAAGATTAACCGGATACTGGTTGCAAACGAAATGGAAGGACAGAGATCACTTTGGTTAAGAAAATAAAGAAGTTTTTTAGAAAATTCCGGATCGAGCGCTCTGCCGTGCTGCTGCTGCTGTTTCTGTGCATGGCGCTGATCCTGATCTACCGGCTCTTTACGCTGCAGATTGTCAATGGCGAGGAGTATGTGAATAACTTCAGCCTGAAGACCACAAGGACGCGGCCCATAAAAAGCACCCGCGGAAATATCTATGACGTAAACGGCAATGTGCTGGCATCCAACGAGCTGTCCTACTCGGTCACGCTGGAGGACAGCGGAACGTACGATTCCAATAAGGAGCGCGCGCTTTCTCTGAACGGAGAGATCTATCAGCTGATCAAACTGATTGAAGCCAACGGGGATACCGTCACGAACGATTTCCATATTGTTCTGGATAACGCGGACAATTTTATCTTTGATGTGGAAGGTACGTCGCTCTCCCGTTTCCGCGCGGATATATACGGCCACGCCAAAATCGAAGATCTGGAGGAGGATGAGGCGAATTCCTCCGCGGATACCATCATGGAGTTTTTGAGCGACAAGTTTGCTCTGTTTGCCTATGATAACAAAGAGTATACTTCGGAGGAAAAAGCGGAGCACGGGCTTCCCGAGGAACTTACGAAGAAGGAGCAGCTGCAGATTCTGACAATCCGTTATCTGCTGAATAATATCAGCTATCAGAAGTATCTTACCATTACGGTCGCTGAGAATGTCAGCGAGGCGACCATCGCCGCGGTGATGGAGCGCCAGGCTGATCTGCCGGGCGTTGATATTGAAGAGGGATATATCCGGGTTTATACGGACAGCGTCTATTTCGCCCCGATCCTCGGATACACCGGAAAGATCTCCACCGAGGAACTGGAAGAACTCTCCGAGGAGGATCCTGAGCGCTATTCCACAAACTCCGTGGTCGGAAAGGCCGGCATTGAGCAGTATATGGAGACGACGCTGCAGGGAACAGACGGTGAGGAGACAATTTATGTGGACAATGTGGGAACTGTTCTGGAAGTGGACGAGGAGAAGAGCATTGCGCCTTCACAGGGAAATGATGTATATCTCTCCATAGACAAGGATCTGCAGATTGCCGCGTATAAGGTTCTGGAACAGCGTATCGCCGGAATTGTGGCAACACATATCGACACCTCCCTCAAGGAGCTGGATGAGGATACAGAATACGACGGAAGCAGTGTTCCGATACCGATCTATGATGTCTATTACGCGTTTTTTAACAATAATATTCTGGATATCAGCCATTTTTCGGCAGCCGATGCCTCCGCGAAGGAGCAGGAGGTCTACGCAAAGTATCAGGTAAAGCAGCAGGAGGTCTTTGACGCTGTACGGGCGGAACTGACCAGCAGCTCTCCGGCAGCCTATAACGATCTGGACGAGGAGATGCAGGGATATCTTTCCTATATTGTGGATGAGCTCCTGATACGCAAGACCGGTATCCTGTCCAATACCGCAATGGATACCTCCGATGAAGTATACCAGCAGTATATGAGAGAGGGGTCCATCAGCCTGAGAGAGTTTCTGACCTACGCTGCGGGACAGAACTGGATCGACATCTCCGCAATCTCAGACGGAGAGGATGCGTATCTGACCTCCGACGACATTTACCAGCAGCTTGCGGATTATATTTCCAATTATCTCTCCACGGACACGGATTTTGGAAAGATGCTGTTTAAATACATGCTTCTGGATGATACCATCACCGGGGAGGATGTCTGCTACCTGTTATATGACCAGGGCGTGCTGGAGAGGGACGACCGCTATAATCAGCTGAGCGCGGGACTTCTGGATGCGGCAACACTGATCCAGACCGCGATCCGCGAGCTCCTGATCACACCGGCGCAGCTCGCTCTGCAGCCGTGTTCCGGTTCCATGGTTATCACGGATCCCAAGACCGGGGCTGTGCGCGCCTGCGTAAGTTATCCCGGCTATGACAATAACCGCCTTGCCAATCAGATGGACGCGGATTATTACAACAGCCTGCTCTCGGATCTCTCCGAGCCGTTGTACAACAAGGCGACTCAGGAGAAGACGGCGCCAGGTTCCACCTTCAAGATGATCTCCGCGACTGCGGGACTGATGGAGGGTGTGATCGATGATGACACGTATTTTAACTGTAATGGTGCGTTTGACAAAGTATCGCCGACTCTGCACTGCTGGAATCTGGACGGACATGGAAATCTTTCCATCCGGGGTGCTATAGAGGAATCCTGCAACGTGTATTTCAGTAATATCGCCTATGAGCTTGGAAAGTCAGACCCGGATGACGATACGACGTATTCGGAGACAAGAGCGCTGGAAAGACTCACACAGTATGCAAAGCTTTTTGATATGGATAAAAAGAGCGGGATTGAGATTGCGGAATCTTCACCGGAGGTGACGGATGAATCGGCAATTCCGTCTGCTATCGGACAGGGTACGAACAACTACACCACCTCACAGCTTGCGCGGTATGTGACTACGCTTGCGAACAGCGGCACGAGTTATCAGATTTCGCTGCTCTCCAGGGTGACGGATTCCGACGGCAACGTATTAGAAGAATACACTCCCAAGACAGAGAGCACTCTGGACCTTCCGGAGTATGTATGGGATGATCTGCATGCGGGAATGCGCGCAGTGATCCGGAATATGTCGTATTACAGTGACCTGGGCGTGGAGGTTGCGGGCAAAACCGGTACTGCTCAGGAGAGCGGCGCCAACCACGGCCTGTTTGTAGGCTATGCGCCTTACGATGACCCGCAGATCGCCGTTGCGGTCCGTATTTCCCACGGCTACAGTTCCACATATGCGGCTCTGGCAGCAAAGGATGTATTCAATTACTACTTTGACTTAAAAGATGAATCCGAGATTATCGTGAATAAGGCAGTGACAGATGAAGTGGCGGCAGGACAGACCGATTAACCCCGCAGCAGGGAGTTATCCACAAAAGATGGAAAATCAGAAATCAGGAGGATAACAGAATATGAGCGAAGTGATCGTAATAACATCCGGCAAGGGCGGCGTGGGAAAGACCACGACTGCCGCCAATATCGGCATCGGGCTTGCCAAGCTGGATAAGAAGGTGGTTCTGGTGGACACCGATATCGGGCTGCGCAACCTGGATGTGGTGATTGGCCTGGAGAACCGGATTGTCTACAATCTGGTGGATGTCATTGAAGGCAACTGCCGGCTGAAGCAGGCGCTGATCCGGGATAAGCGGTATGAGAATCTGTATCTGCTCCCGTCGGCGCAGACAAGGGACAAGACCTGCATTACTCCGGAACAGATGAAGAAGCTGTGTGAAGATCTGGAAGAAGAGTTTGAATACATACTTCTGGACTGTCCGGCAGGCATCGAGCAGGGCTTTAAGAACGCTGTTGCCGGAGCACGCAAAGCAATTGTCGTCACGACGCCGGAGGTATCCGCGATCCGGGATGCGGACCGCATTATAGGGCTTCTGGAGGCGAATGATCTCCGGGACAGTATTTCACTGATCATAAACCGCGTACGCGTGGATATGGTGAAGCGCGGGGAGATGATGTCCGTGGATGATGTTGTGGATATTCTTGCAGTGGATCTGCTGGGAGTGATCCCGGACGATGAACAGGTGGTGATCTCCACTAATCAGGGGGAACCGCTTGCGGGGGACGGATCCCAGGCAGGACAGGCATTCCTGAATATCAGCCGGAGGCTGACAGGAGAGGATGTGCCGTTTCTGGAACTGAAAACAAAAAGACGCGGACTTGCCCGCTTCTTTCACAGATAGGGGGAAGCAATATGGGATGGTTTGAATCAAGGAAGAAGAAATCCAGCAGAATTGCGAAAGACAGGCTGAAGCTGCTGCTCGTATCCGAGCGTCTGGACTGCTCGCCTACAACGATGATTATGCTGAAGAACGACCTGATACAAACGATAAGCAAGTACATGACTGTGGAGGAAGACCAGGTGACGGTATCGATCACCTACTCACCCAGCGTACTGACGGCACAGATACCATTTGCAGAATCCCATCCGATAAACTATTCATAACGGCAACTAAAGACTAAAACGAAAGAAACAGGTGCAAACGAGTAATGTTACGACGATATAAACTGAAAAATTACAATTTCCGTCTGGTATTATGGATCCTGGTTTTAAGCGCCATTGGGGTGATCCTTGTGGGCAGCGCCATGAAGAGCCTGCAGATGAGGCAGCTTGCCGGCGTGATCGGGGGCGTGGTGCTGATGGTCATTGTATCTCTGATGGATTTTAGCTGGATATTGAATTTTTACTGGGTTATTTACGGAGCCAATATTGTACTGCTGCTCCTGCTGATCCCGCTGGGATCTGAACAGCTGGGCGCCACCAGATGGATTTCCATCGGCGGATTCCAGTTCCAGCCAACGGAACTCTCGAAGATCTTCCTGATCCTGTTCTTCGCCCAATATCTGATGAAGCACGAGGATGATCTGAATACGCTGAAGACAATTCTGACTTCTGTGGTCCTGCTGGCGGTTCCGCTGGTGCTGATCCTGATACAGCCGGATTTGAAGAATACGATCACGGTCGCCGTGGTATTCTGCTTCCTGATGTATATGGCGGGGCTGAGCTATAAGATCATCGGCGGAATCCTGGGCGTGGTGATCCCGGTAGGCGTGGTGCTGATGATTCTGATTACGCAGACCGATCTGCCGATCATTCAGGATTATCAGAAGACGCGTATCATGGCCTGGCTGAATCCTGAGGACGCGGAGTATTCCGATGATATCATTCAGCAGCAGAACTCCATCACAGCCATTGGATCCGGACAGCTTACCGGAAAGGGCCTGAACAACAATGAAGTGGCGTCGGTCAATAAGGGGAATTTCGTCTCCCAGAACCACAACGACTTTATCTTTGCGGTGGCGGGAGAGGAGATGGGATTCCTCGGGTGCTGCCTGATCATACTGCTCCTGTTTATGGTCGTCTTTGAGTGTATCCGAACCGGCAGCCGGGCGAAGAACCTTTCAGGTACGCTGATCTGTGCGGGGGTGGGGTCGATGGTCGGCTTTCAGAGCTTTCTGAATATCTGCGTGGCCACCGGCCTGTTTCCAAATACGGGAACCCCGCTTCCCTTTGTGAGCTATGGACTTACGTCCCTGTGGACGCTGTATATTTCCATGGGATTTGTCTTAAATGTGGGACTTCAGGATATCAGCTATCTGAATAAAAATAGAAACAACCTGAAAGGAGATAGGAACAAACATGAACGTAGGATTAATCGCACATGACGCAAAGAAAAAACTGCTTCAGAATTTCTGTATCGCTTACCGGGGTATTCTTTCAAAGCATACGCTGTACGCGACGGGAAGCTCAGGACGGCTTGTTGAGGAAGCGTCCGGGCTGTCTGTACACAAATTCCTTCCCGGCCACGTGGGAGGAGAGCAGCAGCTTGCGGCGGAGATCGAAAACAACAATATTGACCTTCTGATCTTCCTGAGGGATCCCTTAAGCCCGAAACGCCATGAACCGGTAGCAAGCAATTTGTTCCGGCTCTGCGATACGCACAACATCCCTCTTGCGACCAATCTCGCTTCAGCGGAGATGCTGGTAAAATCCCTGGAAAGAGGTGAGCTTGACTGGCGTGAAATGTATAAATACTAATCCCAAAGGCAGAGGCGGCAGAGGAAAATCCCGTCCGGGACCGCATAAAGTACGCTGGGCCTTGGCGGGAATGGGCGGCGCGGCGGCAGTTCTCGCTGTCGTTTTAGCCGTGCTGATACTGGGAAAAGACTCTTCCGCGGATCTGCCGATGGAGTACAGCAGAGCGGCGTATCTGTACGGGGACGGCGGGCTGCCTGCCAGGATACAGCGCTCAGAATTGTTCGCGCAGAATTTGTGCGTGTCTCAGGACAATATTGCGCTGGACGGCGTAGCGGTGAATGAGGCGGAGTCGGCGGCGCTGTTTGAGCTGGACAGCGGTGAGACGCTGTTTGCCCGGAATATGTATCAGAAAATGTATCCGGCCAGCGTCACGAAGATCATGACCGGAATCCTCGCCTGCAAATACGGGAATATGAACGATATGGTTACAATTGACAGCTCCATGCTGGATCTCGAATCCGGGAGCCAGGCCTGCGGCCTGAGAGAGGGAGACACAGTCACTATGGACGCGCTGTTTCACGCGCTGATTATCTTCTCCGCCAACGACGCCGCCATGGCGATCGCCAAGCATATCTCAGGTTCTGTGGAGGAGTTTGTAAATCTGATGAACGAGGAAGCGCAGTCTCTGGGCGCAACGGGAACTCATTTTGTGAATCCCCACGGCCTGCACGATGAAAATCACTATACCACAGTGTACGATGTATATCTGATGCTCAATGAGGCGCTGAATTACGAGACTTTTGTGGACACCATGCAGCAGGGCAGCTACACTCTGAGCCTGACGCATGCGGACGGAACCGCGGCGCAGATTGCCCTGTACTCCACAGATCAGTACCTCACCCGTCAGAAGAACGCCCCTTCCGGCGTCACCATTCTGGGCGGAAAGACCGGAACGACAGATCAGGCGGGCTCCTGTCTGGCGCTGCTCTCTCAGAATTCCTATGGAGAGCCGTATATATCGATTGTGATGAACGCTCCTTCGAAGAGTGTGCTGTACGAAGATATGAACCAGCTGTTGTCCCGGATCAACGGATAAGACAGATGAGATGATTTTTTAAGTTTTTTTGAAATTTTCTTGAAAGTATCTTGTATTTTTTGGTGAAATGCACTATAATTAGTTCAATGGAAGACGAGTTTTTAGTCAAATTATAAGTTCATATTAAGTCTAAGGAGGAAACTGCTATGGTTCAATTAATTGTCGGCAAAAAAGGGAAAGGAAAGACTAAGCAGCTTTTGGATAAAGTAAATGCAGCCATCAAAGCTGCCAATGGCAACATTGTCTACTTAGACAAAAGTTCGAAACATATGTATGAGCTGAACAACAAGGTACGCCTGATCGATGTATCTTCATTCCCTATCAGGAACAGCGATGAATTCATTGGATTTGTCTGCGGAATTATTTCCCAGGATCATGATCTGGAGGAGATGTATCTGGACAGCTTCTTAAAGGTTGCGAAGCTGGAGGATCAGGACATTTCTGAAGCAGTCGCGAAGCTGGAAGAGATCGGAAAGCTCTTTGAAGTTACATTTACGCTCAGCGTATCCCTGGACGAGAATGAACTTCCTGATGGCTTAAAAGACAAAGTCATCGCATCTCTATAATAGCATTAGGCAGAGGAAGAGAGCCGGTATGGCTGTGCACAGCACAGAATACCGGCTCTTTCTCTGTCAATCGTTTCTGTCCCCGATCTTTCCGTAAAATGTAAATAAATAGAGTCCGCAGATACCAACGAGAGCATAGACGATCCTGGAAATCCAGCTCATGTTTCCAAAGAGAAACGCCACCAGGTCAAATCCAAGAAATCCCACCAGCCCCCAGTTGATGGCACCGATGATCACGATGGTGAGTGCCGTAAAATCTAAAGCTTTCATATTCTGTCAACCTCCTGTTTCATAGGAATTCTAAATGTGCTGCAGCAACGCTTCGCGATGCCTTGATGTATTTCATTACTCTATTCTCCCGGATTTCCGGAAAATTATGCATGGAACGTCACATTTTTTTAATATTTCTGCAATAACTTCTTGTGTATTACTTTATAAAATGGTAGAATATTAACGAGTGTAAATTTGTATATTAATAAAAGGAGACGGTTTTATGCCATCCAAGATCCCAAAGACGAAGAAGGAACGAAAGCTGCCGAAGCTCAGGCCTGCGTCCCTGAAGAAGCTCGTCACACTGAATATCGGAACGATCATATTCAGCGCGATTTTTATATATATGGTTATCAGCTTTATTTTATATCTGACTGCGACCCATATTTCTTCCTATCAGGTGACTGCCGGTACGCTTTCCAAGAATCCGACGTTCACTGCTCTGGCGCTTAGGGAGGAGACGGTTTATACTGCCGAAAGTGACGGTTATATCAGCTATTACGTGGGCGGGAATACAAGAGTGCAGAAAGACGGAGTCGTATACGGCATCGGGGCCAGCCAGGATCAGGAAAGCACCCGGGAGCTGAGCAGCGACGATCTCGCCGAGATCCGCTCTCAGGCAGCGAACTATTCCGCGAATTTTGACAGTACGGATTTTCAGTCCATATATAATTTTAAATATTCCCTGGAGGGAGATCTGCTGCAGTATTCCGGCTATGTGCCTTCCTCGGGAAGTGACACTGTGGCTGCGGGCGGGCGGACGATCGTCACTGCGCCGGACGACGGACTCGTGGTGTACACTGCCGACGGATATGAGGAATACACGGAGGATACGCTTACAGAAGACTGTTTTAACCAGAAGTCTTATTCTCCGCAGAATCTGAAGACGACAAAGCAGGTCAGCGCGGGCGATCCGGTATATAAGCTGGTGACCAGCGAGGAATGGTCGATTCTGATTCCTCTGACGGACAGGCAGACCGTAGCTCTGGCATCCAATTCCACGATCCGCGTAAAGTTTTTGAAGGACGGATCTACACAGGTGGGAAGCTTTTCGCTGATGAAGATCGGAGAACAGCGCGTGGGAAAGATCACTTTTGAGAACGGCATGGTGCGCTATGCGGACGACCGTTTCCTGGAAGTGGAACTCGTGGTGAACACACAGAGCGGGCTGAAGATTCCCGTATCCTCCATTGTGCAGAAGGAGTTTTACACAGTGCCCACGGAGTATGAGACCAGCGGAGGAGATGACAATAACTCCGGATTCTTCCGGGAAGTCACCGATAAGGACGGCAACACTACGACGGAATTTGTGGAGGCGACGCTCTATGCCGAGGATGAAGAGGCTGGCGTGTATTATGTGGAGAAGAACGTTTTCGAGGAAGGCGATGTGCTTGTCCAGCCGAATTCCACGAACCGTTATACAATATCCTCCACGGCATCTCTGGAGGGTGTCTACTGTATCAATAAGGGATATGCGGTATTTCGGAAGATTTCAATTATCAGCCAGAATGAAGAGTATTGTATTGTTGAGGAGGGTACCACATTTGGCATCGCTCAATATGACTATATTGTCCGAGATGGAAGTCAAGTAAAGGAAGAAGAGATCCTGTATTAAAGGAGGCATTTGGAATGTTGCAGGAAAATTACAGCCAGGTGGAGGCGCGGATCCGCGCGGCGTGTGAGCGCGCCGGAAGAAGCCGCAGCGAAGTGACGCTGATCGCGGTCAGCAAGACGAAGCCCGCATCCATGATTGAGGAGATCTACTCTTACGGGCAGAGGGACTTTGGGGAAAATAAGGTCCAGGAGCTGACGGAGAAGTACGATGTGCTGCCAGCGGATATCCGATGGCATCTGATCGGGCATCTGCAGAGAAATAAAGTAAAGTACATAGTGGACAAAGCATGCCTGATCCATTCCGTGGATTCACTGCGGCTTGCCCAGGCCATTCAGGAACAGGCCGAAAAGAAAGGCGTTACGGTTCCTGTCCTTATTGAAGTCAATGTGGCGGGAGAGGAGAGCAAGTTTGGGGTTTCCGTTGAGGAAGCGCCGGCTCTTGCGGAGGAGATCGCGAAGCTGGGGAATCTGTCGCTGCAGGGACTGATGACCATAGCGCCGTATGTCCCCGATCCCGAGGACAACCGTGATATTTTTCGTCAATTAAAGAAATTAAGTGTTGACATTGCAGCGAAAAATATTGATAATGTTACTATGAATATTCTCAGCATGGGAATGACCAATGACTATGAGGTCGCTGTCGAGGAAGGGGCAACCCTGGTTCGCGTGGGAACGGGAATTTTCGGCGAGCGCGACTATTCGCGTGAAAAGTAGTCAATAATTAATAGGAGAATTTAAAATGAGTGTATTAGATAAGTTTTTGGATGCGATCAAATTAAACGATGATTATGATGACGATGATGAATTCTATGATGATGAGATAGAGGACGAATATGAGGAGGAGAAGCCGAAGAAGCGCTTTTTCCAGAAGATGTCATCTGCGGATCTCGATGATGAGGAAGAGGTTGATGAGCCGGTTCAGCAGAAGAAGGCTTCTTCCTCTGCGAAAGCGTCCAAGCCCGCGTCTTCCAAGATCACTCCGATGCGCAAGCGTTCCGGCGGCAGTCCGATGGAAGTCCGCGTTATCAAGCCGTCTTCCATGGAGGATACGAGAGAGATCGCGGATACCCTGCTGGCAGGCTGCACCGTAGTGCTGAACCTGGAAGGTATCGATGTGGAGGTCGCACAGAGAATTATTGACTTCTCCTGCGGCGCATGTTACTCCATCAACGGCAACCTGCAGAAGGTGTCCAGCTACATCTTTATCCTGACTCCAGCGAATGTGGAGATCTCCGGTGATATTCAGGATATTTTAAGCGGAGCGTTCGAGCTTCCTCCGATCCGTACCAATTTCTGATCATGGAGCGGGAGGAATTATTCAGAAAGCGGCTGGAAGAGCTGGCGCGTACGGCGTACAACAGAAATATCGTGACCTTTACCGACTTTCTGGATTTAAATGAACTTCATATTGTAAATACTTCGGTCCGAAGCAGCGCAGGGGTAAAGCTCTCGCTGTTCGGCGGGTATGAGACAGCAGAGCGTCAGATAGCAGCTTTTGTGCCTGATGCTCTTTGTTATGACTGGGAATATCCCATAGCGGTTCTGAAAATTACGCCGCTTGCGGCCAAGTACGCCGAGCCCCTGACACACCGGGATTATCTGGGGGCGATTCTGAATCTTGGCATTGACCGGGGAAAAACCGGGGATATCCTGGTGCGCCCTGAGGGGGCTTATCTGTTCTGCCATGAGAAGCTGGCAGATTTTCTGACAGAGAATATCACCCGCATCCGCCACACGGAGATGCAGGCTGTCCGCTGTTATGACAGCCCCGATACGTTTGGTCCCGAGGAGGAGGAAGTGCGCGGCACCGTGGCGTCTGTCCGCCTGGACAGCGTGATCGCGCTGGCATTTCAGTCATCGAGGAGCAGCATGATCCCCCTGATCGAGGGAGGAAAAGTCTTCGTAAACGGAAAAATGACGGTATCCAACGGATATTCTTTAAAGAGCGGCGATATCGTATCCGTGCGCGGAAAGGGAAAGTTCCGCTTCGGTGAAGTCCTGTCCCAGACGAAAAAGGGACGCAATCTGGTATCTCTATACCGTTACATTTAGGAGGTAGGCACCATGAAACAATTAACTGTCAAGAGAGAGGGCTTATTTGATTATAAGATCGTATGGGAGGAGAACTTCTCCCAGCTTCCGGCTCTCTTAAAGGACCTGGAGTTTTCCGGGAGAAAGGCGTGCATCGTAACAGATTCCAATGTGGAGCAGCTCTATCTGGCGGAGGTGTTAGAGGCCTGCAGAGAAATCTTTTCCAAAGTGACATCATTCGTATTTCCGGCGGGAGAGGCACAGAAGAATCTGGACACCGTAAAAAATCTGTACACGCATCTGATTGAAGAGCATTTTGACCGCAGAGATCTCCTGATCGCGCTGGGCGGCGGCGTTGTGGGAGACCTGACGGGTTTTGCGGCGGCGACGTATCTGCGCGGCATTGACTTTATACAGATCCCGACTACGCTGCTGGCACAGGTGGATTCCAGTATCGGCGGCAAGACGGGCGTGGATTTTGACCAGTACAAGAATATGGTAGGCGCATTCCATCACCCGCGTCTCGTATATATGAATATGAACACGCTGAAGACGCTGCCGGATGAGCAGTTTTCCTGCGGCATGGGCGAAGTGCTCAAGACCGCGCTGATCCGCGACGAGGCGTTCTACGGCTGGGTGATTGTGCATATGACGGAGATCAATGACCGCGTGTATCCGGTGCTTGTCAAGATGATACAGAAGTGCTGCGATATTAAGAGAAAGATTGTGGAGGCGGATCCGGATGAGAAGGGAGAGCGCGCTGTATTAAATCTCGGACATACGATCGGACACGCGATTGAGAAGCTCAAGGACTTCCAGATGCTCCATGGACAGTGTGTCGCTCTGGGTACTGTGGCGGCGGCCTACATATCCTTTAAGCGAGGAAATCTCTCCACAGAGGAATTTTATGAGATCCGAGATATGAACGTTGGATTTGACCTGCCCATGTATTTTGACGGCCTGAATCCGGAAGAGATTCTCGCGGCGACAAAGTCCGACAAGAAGATGGAGAACGGCGCTATCAAGTTCGTACTGCTTGATTCCATGGGACATGCGGTTGTGGACCGCACAGTGACGGATGAGGAGCTTCTGGAGGCGATTAATTTCATCAATGGAGATTTGCTGAATGGAGAATAAGAAAAATATGCGGATAAAGTATCTGCTGTTGGGACTTCTGGGCGTCGCTGCCCTGACGCTTCTGGATCAGTGGACCAAGTCGCTGGCAGTGCAGTATCTCGCGGGAACGGACGGAAAGGATCTGATTCCCGGGGTGCTGCGTCTGCAGTACCTCGAGAACAGGGGTATGGCGTTCGGCCTGTTTCAGGATAAGCAGATCTTTTTCTACATTATGACAATTCTGATTGTGCCGGTGCTCGTCTGGCTTTACTGCCGGCTTCCGATGCGGAAGCGCTTTCTGCCGCTGCACATTCTGGATATTGTGATCATTGCGGGTGCGCTGGGGAATTTTATTGACCGTGTGCGCCTGAAGTATGTCGTTGATTTTATATATTTTGAGCTGATTGATTTCCCGATTTTCAATGTGGCGGATATCTATGTGACAGTGGGCGTTTTCGTGCTGTTCCTCCTGATCTTCTTCGCCTACAAAGAGGAAGACTTTGCGTTTCTCAGCAAAAAGAAAGAGGAGAGAGCGAATGACTGAACGGATTGAGCTTACGGCCGCGGGGGAGGGTCTCCCGATGCGGATTGACAGATACCTCTCGGAACAGCTTCCCGACTTTTCCCGCTCTTATCTGCAGAAGCTTTTAAAAGAGCAGGGCGTGACAGTGCAGGAAAAGGCTGTGAAGGCTAATTATAAAGTCCAGGAGGGAGATTATATTGTCCTGGAGATTCCGGAGGAACAGGAGCTGACCGCGGAACCTGAGAATATACCGCTTGAGATTCTGTATGAGGACGACGATGTACTGATTGTAAATAAGCCTAAAGGAATGGTAGTCCATCCTGCGGCAGGCCACAATACCGGAACGCTGGTCAACGCGGTGCTGTACCACTGCCGGGATCAGCTCTCGGGCATCAACGGCGTGCTGCGCCCCGGTATTGTTCACCGCATTGATATGGATACGACAGGAGCTCTGGCCGTATGCAAAAACGACGCGGCGCATCAGTCGCTCGCCGCGCAGCTTGCGGTCCATTCTATAACCCGGCGTTACAGGGCGATTGTCCACGGCGGTTTCCGCGAGGACACGGGGACTGTGACCGGAGATATCGGACGCCATCCTGTGGACCGAAAGAAGATGGCGGTGGGCGTAAAGAACGGCAAGCCGGCGGTAACGCATTACCGCGTGCTGGAGCGGTTTGGAAGCTTTACTTATATTGAGTGTGAACTGGAGACGGGGCGCACGCATCAGATCCGGGCTCACATGGCGCATATCGGCCATCCTCTGCTGGGCGATGCGGTGTACGGGCCTGCGAAGTGTCCGTTCCCCGGACTGCAGGGACAGTGCCTGCACGCGATGGTGCTTGGATTTATCCACCCGTCCACAGGAGAATATCTGGAGGTGACGGCCCCTCTGCCGGAATATTTTGAGGCGCTTCTTGCCAAGCTGCGCAGCCGTATGCGCTGACAAATACTCTGAGAAAACTGAAGTGTACATGTTTTTTAGATATTTTGCATAAAATTGTGTACTTTTTCTGAAATTTGTTTTATAATATATCCAGAGGAGCAGACATTTCTGCTTTACAAATGCTTTGGAAGGAGTGACATATATGAATACTATCATTACCATTGGACGTCAGTACGGAAGTGCCGGAAGAGAGATTGGCCTGAGGCTTGCAAGAGATTACGGCATTAAATGCTACGATAAGGAGCTGCTCGACCGTGCGGCAAAAGACAGCGGCATGTGCAAGGAGCTTTTTGAAAACCATGATGAGAAGCCGACGAACAGTTTTCTGTATTCTCTGGTCATGGATACATACTCCTTTGGATATGCTTCCAACTCCATGGCGGATATGCCGATCAACCAGAAGGTATTTCTCGCGCAGTTTGAGAGCATTAAGAATATCGCAAATGAGGGACCGTGTATCCTGGTAGGACGGTGCGCAGATTACGCGCTCGCGGATTATCCGAATGTGCTCAGCGTCTTTATCCATGCGAGTATGCAGAGCCGCATCCGCCGAATCGCCACTTTGTACGATCTGACCGACGCCAAAGCAAAGGACCGCATTGTGAAGGCGGATAAGAAGCGCGCAAGTTACTATAATTATTATACGAGTAAGCGCTGGGGAGATCTCAACAGCTATAATCTCTGCGTTGACAGCGGGCTGTTCGGCGTAGACGGCGCGGTGGAGATCATAAAGAGAGCAGTGGAGGAGAGAGAGCGCTCCGGCAAGAAGAAGATTTACGTGAACCCGGTAGGACAGGGACACGATCTTCCGGACTGATTATACACAAAGATACAGGAAGCCGGTACGGGCGGGGAAGATCCCCGTCTGTACCGGCTTTTTCACAAGTGCTACTCTCTGCCGCGCATCCGCGGATTCAGAATTCGTTCCGGCCATCCTTTGATGTTGCCGTTCAGGATAGCGGCAAACATGTGCTCTCTGGCGCCGGGGTGCTCGCTGTTGAGCTGGCGCACGAGCTGCTTGGCATATTCCCGTTTTGTATATCCGTCTGCCGGACAGGGACTTTTCTCAACCGGAAGCTCATAGCGCTTCGCAAATGCCGCGACATCCCATTCATCCGCAAACATCAGCGGGCGGATGACGGTCAGATCCATGCGGTCCAGATACGTCTTCGGCGAAAATGTATGGAACCGCCCCTCAAAGAGCAGGGACAGAAGCATGGTCTCAATGATATCGTCTTTGTGATGGGCGTACGCCACTTTATTGCAGCCAAGACGCTTGATTTCCTCGTTGAGCGCGCCTTTTCTCATCTTTGCGCACAGAGAGCAGGGATTCGTCTCTTTGCGCTCGTCAAAGATAATCTGCGCGATCTGCGTATGTACCACAGTGTAGGGGATTCCCATCTCCTCACAGAACGCGGCGATCTTATCTGTATTGAAGCCGGGATGCCCCAGATCCACGGTAATCGCCTCCAGAGTGAACTTCTTCGGGTAAAAGCGCATCAGGCCGTGCAGGCCGCAGAGCATGGTCAGGCTGTCCTTTCCGCCTGAGATTCCGACTGCGATTTTGTCTCCCTCATCGATGAGCTGATACTCATCTACGGCCTTTCTTGTATAACTAAGCAGTTGTTGTAATTTCATGCGAACCTCCATTTCTTTTAAGACGTAACCATTATATCCGAAATTCCCCAATTTGCATAGGGACAAAAAAAATAAAGTATGCTATACTTGTAAAGTACGCAAAAATACAGCAGAACACTTACCGGGAGGGATTTTTTTATGAAATTTCGTTGGGACAAAAAATATCTTGCATGGGGCATCACCGCGTTTCTGGTGGTGGTATGCAGCATCCTGTTTTATTTTTTGATCTTTCGCATGGACAGTCTCGCGTTTGGACTGAAAAAGATCTATTCGATCCTCACGCCTTTGGTATACGGGGCGGCGATTTCCTATCTGCTCTGCCCGCTGGTGAATTTTATGGAGAAGAGCGTGATTCTCAGAATCTGCCGGAGAGCCGGGATTTCTGTCAATTCACTTTTCCGGAAAATAGTCCGTATGGTATGTGTCATCCTCTCTCTTGTGTTTGCGGTTCTGTGCATTTACGGTCTGATTGCCATGCTGGTTCCGGAGATTATCAACAGCCTTATGAATATTATCAATAACTCGTCGCGGTATCTGGAGAACATGCAGGTGTGGCTCTCCGATGTCCTGAAGGACAATCCCGATCTGGAGGCGAGTGTGATCGCTCTGGTGACGAGATATTCCTCAAAGCTGGAGACGTGGCTGACTTCGGACTTCCTGCCGCAGCTCAACCAGCTTGTGCTGAATTTTTCCACAGGACTGTTTGACTTTCTGGTATTCTTAAAGAATCTGCTGATCGGCGCAATAATCTCAATCTATATGCTGTACAATAAGGAGGCCTATCTTGCCAGCTCCAAGAAGGGGCTGTACTCCATCGTGAGCACGTCAACCGCCAATAATATTATCCGGGATTTCCAGTATGTGCACAAGACTTTCGGCGGCTTTATTATCGGCAAGATCATTGATTCCCTGATCATCGGCATCCTCTGCTATATCGGAACGACAATTCTGGGAACTCCCTATGCGCTGCTGGTCAGCGTGATCGTGGGCGTAACCAATGTGATTCCGTTTTTCGGCCCGTATCTGGGAGCTGTGCCCAGCGCGTTCCTGATTCTGCTGGTGAATCCGCTGCAGTGCGTTTATTTCGTCATCTTTATCGTGGTACTTCAGCAGTTTGACGGAAATTTCCTCGGGCCGAAGATTCTGGGAGAGTCCACCGGCATGTCCAGCTTTATGGTAATCGTCGCGATCCTGATTTTCGGAGGTTTCTTCGGGATTTTCGGTATGTTTGTGGGCGTACCGATCTTCGCGGTCATTCTGACGATCATTCAGAACAGTCTTCGCCGCAGGCTGGAGAGAGCGCACCTGCCGGCAGACCGGGAGTTTTATAAGAATATCGACCATATTGACGAGACAACATTAAAGCCGGTCTATCCGGGACCGGACAATACGATTAACCGCGACGAGGTATTCAGCTACCGCGCGGATAAAAAGAAGAAAACAGACAAGGAGGAACAGAAAAAATCATGAAACTTGTGATTCAGCGCGTAAAGCGCGCTTCAGTGACTGTGGAACAGGAAGTGGTTGGAAAAATTGGAAAAGGACTTCTCGTGCTGGTGGGCGTCAGCAGAGAGGATACGAAGGAGACGGCGGACCGGTTTCTTAAAAAGCTGCTCGGACTTCGGATCTTTGAGGACGAGAACGGGAAGACGAATCTCTCTCTGGCAGATGTGGGAGGAGAACTTTTGATGGTCTCCCAGTTTACGCTGTACGCGAATTGCCGCAAGGGGAACCGCCCCAGCTTTATAGAGGCCGGGGCACCCGAGATGGCGAATGAGCTTTATGAGTATCTCCTCGCCGAGGCGGCGAAAAGCGTCCCGGTGGTGCAGAAGGGCGTTTTCGGCGCCGAGATGGATGTGGAGCTGGTGAATGACGGTCCCTTTACGATCATTCTGGATGAGCATACGTTTGCGTGAGATCAGCACGTCTCTCCATGACAGAAGCGTGTGATCATCTCTTTGGTCAGGCTGATGTTGTCTCCTGACAGGTCAATCTCCTCGGGGCGGTACCACTGCGCCATGGAAAGTTCACTGCGGTCCAGGGTGATATCTTCTTCCCCGTCCAGATCACAGTAGAATCCGAAGAGCAGCGTACCTGAGAGCGGCCACGGCTGACATTTGTAATAGCGGAGATTTTTGACCTTCAGCCCGACCTCCTCCATGACCTCGCGGTGTACGGTTTCCTCGATCGTTTCCCCGATTTCCGCGTAGCCTGCAATCAGGGCGAACTTCTTATAGTCCCGTCCCTGATATTTGGTCAGGAGCAGCTTCCCGCTGTGGAGAATTCCGACAATGACTGCCGGAGCGATGCGGGGGTATTCCACGCGCCCGCAGTTTGGGCATACCATGGCGCGCTCAGTATCGGAGTGCGCGGTCTTTGTGCCGCATGCGCCGCAGAAGCAGGCGCTGCGGTACCAGTCGAGAAGCTGATGCGCCACCATGCCTGCAAAGGCGAGGAACTGCGGTTCAGCAGTGCGCAGGAAGCTCAGCCGCTGATATGTGTAATCCCCGAAGGGTTCCGTCATATCTCCCGTAATTCCGAAATAGTCGGTATCGTCTATCGTGAAGAGAAAGCGGCAGCGCTCTCCGGCGTCGGGCAGAATTTCCGTCACTTCCTTCCAGGTGGGGTAGACGATGCGCTCATCCTGAAGTTTCAGGAGTACGGTGCGCTCTCCGCAGATCAGCACGGGGCTGTCCGCAGCCGGCGATGTATTTTTGTATTCATTGTGGTAACTGTGCGGTGTGATTTCCTGTATCATATCTGTTTCCTTTCTCTTTTTCTGAGTTCCAGCACATCTTTCCTCATCGCAGGCGTCAGCCGCCGGGACTCCAGAATTTTCTGTAATGTTTTTCCATAAGTAAAGCTGTCCAGGCTGCAGGAATGCAGGTAGGCGGACGTTATATCCGGATGCGACACATAATATATCGACAATGCCCAGGCGACAGCCATTCGAACATAGTATTCCTCAGACCGGATGCGGTCGAGCAGAGGGAAGATCTGCGCGAGATCTGCCGCTTCTTTGTAGTAGCAGAGTCCCATAACGACCGCGAAACGCAGCTCATAGGGGCGCTCCGAGAAAAAATAGGGCTGAAGGAACTCCCACATCTCGGATTTATGGGACTTCGTGATGGCGAGAGAGCTGCAGAAGCTGTCATTTACCGCCCAGTTGGTGATTTTCGGGATAAAACTGCGGGTATATGCGCAGACTTCCTCAAAAGGAGCCGGGCATGCGCCTATGACGAGCCCCTGCAGCAGTGTCTCCTCATACGTATCCTCCCGTGCCTCCGCCATATAACGGCGGTAGTCGGAGCGTGCGATCTCCTTCGCGAGGCGGCGCAGGGCGGGCATCCGGATTCCTCTGAGATTCTCACATCCGGGAATCAGCCTGGACATAAACGACCGGTAGGCAGGATCCTCCAGTGCATGCATCCGCGCAAGAAGCGCAGCGTAAGATTTATAGGACATAATTATCTGTACCTCCATACCTAATTAGAATATTCGAATTTTGAAGAAAATACAAGAAGAATTTTTAGTTTACATAATATAGTTATGTAAACTAAAGGAAAACTTTTGAAAAAAGCGTCTTTTCAGACCGCAGAATATGCTATATCATGATACTGAAATTTAGTTACAGTTATATCTACATCGGGAGGAAATGACATGAACGATTACAGCATTTATGAGGAGTATATTTTAGACCGCCTGCAAAAGCTGCTTGCGGTCGACAGCCCGACCGGATATACCCGGGAGGCCGTACAGTGGCTTCAGAAGGAATATGAGGCGCTTGGCTATGAGACGCAGATCACACAGAAGGGAGGCCTGCTGGTAGACCTGGGCGGAAGAGATCAGCAGAACGCCGTGCTTGTGGAGACGCATACCGACACGCTCGGCGGTATGGTGGCAGAAATTCTGGGAAACGGCCGGCTGCGCATCACACCGCTGGGAGGATTGAACCCGAACAATACGGAGGCGGAGAACTGCACCGTAATGACCAGAGAGAAGAAGCGCTTTGAGGGCTGCTTTCAGTTAAAAAACGCCTCCATCCACGTCAACGGCGCATACGGCGATACGGCGCGCAGCTTTGATACCATGGAGGTGGTGCTCGATTATCCGGTATCATCGGCGGATGATACCAGAAATCTGGGAATCCGCACCGGTGATCTGGTCTTTTTTGAGACGCGCACCCGCATCACGGAAAGCGGATATATCAAGAGCCGTTT
>CAKNMY010000051.1 GCA_930989745.1 uncultured Lachnospiraceae bacterium
CGATATTATCAAGCGGCACTTTGCCCTCTCCCTCGCCAAACTCCACTTTTACGCTAATTGTACTGTCAGGTTTTTTGTGGGAAAGCAGTACAACCGTCTCCACATGAACCGTATGACAAAACTGATCCACGCAGCAGACTCTCTCCACCTGATATCCCATCTCCAGGAACATCTCCAAATCCCTCGCCAGGCTCGTCGGCTTACAGGAGATATAAACGATTTTCTCAACTCCATACCTGAGAATCTTCGGAAGCGCCTTCGGATGGATTCCATCCCGCGGCGGGTCCAGGACGATGACATCGGGCTTCTCCCCGATTTCATCGAGCACTTTCAATACGTCGCCGGCGATGAATTCACAGTTGTCAATCCCGTTTTTCGCCGCGTTCTGCGCCGCTGCTTTTACGGCCTCTTCCACGATCTCCACGCCGATCACTTTCTTTGCCACTTTCGCGAGGATCTGGGAGATTGTCCCTGTACCGCTGTACAGATCAAAGACTGTCATGTCCTTGGTATCGCCGATGTATTCCCGCGCAGTCTCGTACAGCACCTCGGCTGCATAAGAATTCGGCTGGAAGAAGGAGAACGGCGTGATCTTGAATTTCAGTCCCAGGATCTCCTCGTAGAAATAGTCCTGTCCGTACAGGATTCTCGTCTCGTCGCTCCGGACAGTGTCCGAGAGGCTGTCATTGATGATGTGCAGGATTCCCACGATCTTTCCTTCAAGCGGCAGCGCCAGCAGCCGATCCTTCAGTTCTGACAGATCCGGCTCCTCCTGACTCGTGGTCACGAGGTTTACAAGGATTTCTCCCGTGGTGTTCCCGCGGCGCAGCAGCAGATGGCGCAGATAGCCGGTGTGCTGCATTTTGTGATAATAGGTGAAGTTCTGCTCGCGGCAATACTCCAGAACGCAGCTCAAAATATCGGTCATATCGCTGTGCACCAGCCTGCAGTCGCAGGCGTTCAGCACATCGTAGGTACTTCCCTTTTTATGAAGTCCAAGCGTCAGCTCGCCTCCCTTGCAGGCGTCGCCGAAGGAAAATTCCATTTTGTTGCGGTAGCCGAATTCGCGGGGACTTCCCTTGATTCCCTCAAAGCGGTAGTCCGCCGCCGCGCCGGAGGCTGAGAGCGCGCCGTCGATGAGCTTCTTTACCTGCTCCGCTTTCATCTTAAGCTGTTCTTCATAGGGCATGGTCTGGTACATGCAGCCGCCGCATGCGGGGAACACGGAACAAACCGGCTCTCTGGTCTCCAGAGGGGATTTCTCCAGGATTTCCAGGAGGCGTCCCTCCGCCCTGCCGCTTCTCTTTTTATTGATCACAAATCTTACCTTCTGCCCCGGAATTCCGTTCTTGACTGTAACGGTATCCTCTCCGACTTTAACCCTTCCCTTATTCGGAAAGTCCACACGTTCAATAATTCCCTCGTAAATTTCTCCTTTTTTCACAGATCGTTTCCTCTTATCCTTTCCCGTAATGCTCATTCATTTTGTTTCAGTTCACGCCCGGAAAGCTTCCTCATCGTGATAAAATAAGACGGTATCAGCACTGCCAGCGCTCCGAACCATGCCAGGGATTCCGCGTAAAAAATCCCGTCGCTGCCCATGAATTTCGGCAGAAGGAGCGCTGCGCAGACGCGCATGACAAATTCCATGATTCCCGCTGCCATCGGCAGCATGGCATTGCCAAGCCCCTGCAGCGCGCCGCGCAGCAGATGCAGCAGGTACAGCGCCGCCAGTGTGACGCTCATGACCGCGAGATATCGGTACGCCACAGCGAGCACCTCCGCCTTCTGGCCGGCATCGCCGGAGACAAACAGCCCCAGAATCGGCTTTCCAAACGCAAGCATTGCGGCGGAGATGATAACCGACGTGAGAACAGCCATGACCGCGGCTGTGCGCGTTCCCCTGCGAATTCTGCTGTATAACCCTGCGCCCATATTTTGTCCCGCAAAGGTCGTCATGGAAAAACCGAAGGAAATGGAGGCTGTCTCCAGCAGTCCGTAGAGCTTATTCGTAGCGGTAAATCCGGCGACAAATATGAATCCGAAGCCATTTACCACATTCTGCACCACCATACCGCCCACGGCGATCACACAGTTCTGAAACATAACCGGGATTCCCAGAACCACAAGCCTTTTCATCATGGACAGATCCGGACGCAGATCTGCTTTTCCCGGATGCAGCCATTCCAGCTTCTGAACCGCTCTCAGACAGACCAGCATGGAAAAGCCCTGCGCTATAACCGTTGCAAACGCCGCACCTGCGATTCCCCAGTGAAATACCATGACAAACAGCAAATCCAGCACCACATTCACGACTGCCGCCGCGACCATGGCGTACAGCGGCGTCCGGCCGTCTCCCAGAGCGCGCAGCATCGCGGCAAGCAGGTTATATCCCAGGATCACCGGGATGCCGGCAAACGCCACCCTGAGATAGAGCTCAGATCCCCCGACAATATCCGCAGGCGTGTCCAGAATCCGCAGAAACAGCCGCAGTCCTCCCTCTCCGACAATCAGCAGCACAGAGCCGAATCCAACGGAGAGTACGACTGCGTTCCCCACAGCCTTTTTCATGGAATTTTTATCTCCTGCGCCGTAGAACTGGGCAAACAGAATGGAAAATCCCTGCGTGATGCCTGTCATCATCCCCAGGAACATCCAGTTCAGCCAGTCGGCGGCCCCCAGGGACGCCAGCGCCTTCACGCCCACGCCCTGCCCGACCACCATCGTATCTACCATAATGTAGAGCTGCTGAAATATATTTCCGATCATCAGTGGTATCGCGAACAGAAAAATCAGTCTGCCCGGCGAACCCTCTGTCATATTTTTGATTCTTGCCATCTTAATTTTCTCCCTTGTACAGAGGCGGTACGCCCAGAAAAAAGCCCCGGTGTACATCGTGCACCGGAGCCTCTCTTTTGCTCCAAGGATTCTGTCCGTTACTCCTCTTCGTCCTCGTCCTCAAAATAGTCATCGAAATCATCGTCGAAATCATCTTCAAAATCTTCCAGATAATCCGGTGTGAAGAAGCGGTATACAGCATAGGCAATTCCCGCCACTGCTGCGACTGCACCTACGATTGCAAGCACCCAGAGAAGTGTATTCTTTCCTTTCTCCTCTTCTTTTGTTTTCGTTTTCAGTAAATCTACCAGCTCATCAATCCTATTCATACAGGTCACCATCCTTTACGTTCGTTAGTAAGATTATACCACCTTTTCCAATACTTTACCACAGTTTCTTCAAATTTTACACTTTCTTCAGCTTCGCAAACGCAGCGAACATTTTTTTGACGCCCACACGGTCAAAGTCCACGGTTACCTCGTAATCTTTGCCGCCCTCCACGATCGCGGTCACGATTCCGACGCCGAATTTGACGTGCCGGACTGTATCGCCCACCTCGTAGTCGAGCTTGTCCGCTTTCTTGACAGTAAACTGGCGCGGATCAAGCGCCCGGGCCTTAAAGTTCTGCTTCATCTGCATAAAGGAAGTATTCGGAAGCGGAATGTCTCTCTTCTTCTCCGCGTCCGCGCTGCGGCCAAGATCCACCAGCTCTCTCGGGATTTCTCTGATAAATCTTGATACCTTATTATACTGCGTTTCGCCCCGAATCATACGCTGCTGCACCGCCGTCAGCGTCAGATGCTTCATGGCGCGGGTGATTCCGACATAGCACAGCCGCCGCTCTTCCTCCAGATCGTCCGAATCATCCCCTGTGATCGCCATATAACTCGGGAAAATACCGTCTTCCATGCCCGCCATATATACGTTGGAGAATTCCAGTCCCTTGGCGCTGTGCAGCGTCATCAGAAGGACGCGGTCATTGTCAGACTCCACGGTATCAATGTCCGCCACCAGAGCCACTTCGCTCAGGAATCCTCCCACGGTCGGCTCCTCTTCGAGCGCCTTCTTCTCTTCTTCGTACGTCACAATCTTTGTGATAAATTCGTCGATATTCTCGATACGCCCGCGTGCCTCGTCGGTATCCTCCTCTTCCAGTTCCTTCACATATCCTGTCTTCTCGATAATCTCGTCCATCAGTTCCTTTACGGAAAGATACTCCGCCCTGGTCCGCAGCACCTCGATAAATTCCACAAAAGATTCCAGCTTTGCAAGGCTTCTGCCGATTGCCGGTATATGGCGCGCCTCGCAGAGCGCGTCAAAAAATCCGATCCCCTGTTCCTGTGCGTGTTCCGCCACCCTGTTGATCGTTGTGGCGCCTATGCCGCGCTTCGGAACGTTGATGATTCTGCGCACGGCGAGGTCGTCGCTGGGATTTGCCACAGTCTTCAGGTAGGCGAGCAGGTCGTTGATCTCCTTGCGGTCGTAGAAATTGATGCCGCCCACCAGACGGTAGGGAATATTCGCCATGAGCAGCTTCTCCTCAAAGAGACGTGACTGCGCGTTCGTCCGGTAGAGCACCGCGCAGTCTCTGTAGCTGCATTTTCCCTCGCGCACCTGTCTCGCAATGTCTCCGGTGATGTATTCAGCCTCCTCAAATCCGCTGAAAAACTGGCGGAAATCGACTTTTGCCCCCTCCTCGTTCTCTGTCCAGAGGGACTTCTCCTTCCTGCCCGCATTGTGAGAAATCACGCCGTTCGCGGCGTTGAGGATATTCTTGGTGGAGCGGTAATTCTGCTCCAGCTTGATAACCTTTGCGTCAGGGAACACCTTTTCAAAGCTCAGGATATTCTGAATATTGGCGCCGCGGAATTTGTAAATGGACTGATCGTCGTCTCCCACCACGCAGAGGTTGCGGTATTTGCCCGCAAGAAGGCTGACCAGCTTAAACTGCACGGTATTGGTATCCTGATACTCATCCACCATGATATAGCGCAGCCGCTCCTGGTACATGTCGAGCACGTCCGGGCATTTGACGAACAGCTCCACCGTCTTCATCAGCAGATCGTCAAAGTCCAGCGCGTTATTCTGCTTCAGCTGCTTCTGATATTCGCGGTATACCTCGGCGATCCTCCGCTTTGCCCACTCGCCGCCCGCCTGGCTCTCAAAGAGGTCCGGATCAATGTTCTCATTCTTTGCCCTTGAGATCTCTGCCAGCATGGAGCGCTCCTTGTACGTCTTCGGGTCCATATCCAGTGTCTTTAATACATCCTTCATCAGTGTCTTCTGATCATCCGGCTTGTAAATGGAAAAATTTGTGTTATATCCGATTCTGTCAATGTATCTGCGCAGAATGCGCACACACGCGGAGTGAAATGTGGACACCCAGACGCTGCCCGCACCGTATTCGAGGAGCTTATCCACGCGCTCGCGCATCTCCTGCGCCGCCTTATTGGTAAATGTAATCGCCATGATGCTCCACGGCGCCACACCCTTATGTTCAATCAAATATGCGATCCTGTGCGTCAGCACCCGGGTCTTTCCCGAACCAGCGCCGGCAAGCAGAAGCAGCGGTCCCTCCGTGTATTCCACAGCCTCCTGCTGCTCAGGATTCATTCCTTCATATAAGTTCATGTTCATTCTCCTGTTTTATGTCAATGTTTTGCTGATCTCAAACTCATGCCTTTGCACTATGTTTTATCTATTATAAGGGGAGTTGCAGGTGAAGTCAATTCCGCAAATATTTTACTTTTTGGTTTACAAATAGTTTTTTAAACTATATACTGTAGTTAGCGAGGTGATGTAATGACAATAGATAAAAATGATATGCTGAACAGCATCCTGAACAGCATATCCAGAATTGACTATATTAAGCCGGAGGAGATCCCCGGCATTGATCTCTATATGGATCAGGTAACGACCTTCATGGATGCCAAGCTCTCTTCTTCCAAGCGCTATGATACGGACAAGATCCTGACAAAGACCATGATCAACAACTATGCCAAGAATGATCTTCTGCCCCCGCCTGTGAAGAAGAAGTATTCCCGCGAGCACATGCTGGCGCTGATCTTCATCTACTATTTCAAAAATATTCTCTCCATCACGGATCTCCAGGCGCTGTTGAAGCCGCTTGAAGACAAGTTCTTCCACGCGGAATCCGGTATGAGCCTCACGGATATTTACAACGAAGTATTCAGCATGGAAAAGGAGCAGGCAGAGCTTCTGAAGAATGATATTGCTGAAAGCTTCCGCGCTGCCCAGAGCACCTTTGCGGACGCGCCCCCCGAGGAGCGGGAAAGGCTGCAGATCTTTTCTTTTATCTGCCTTCTGAGTTTTGATGTATATATGAAGAAGCAGATCATCGAGAGGATGATCGATCAGCTGAATGACTGAAAAGGGAGGAATCCGCTGATGGATTCCTCCCTGTCTTTGTCACGGCTCTTCGTCAAGATTCAGTCTGTTAAATACCATCTCATACCCGTCGTTGCCGTACGTCAGAGAACGGTTCACACGGCTGATCGTCGCTGTGGATGCTCCGGTCTTCTCGGAGATCTCCAGGTATGTCTTCTTCTGTCTGAGCATTCTCGCTACTTCGAAGCGCTGGGACAGAGATAATAATTCGTTGATCGTGCAGACATCTTCAAAAAATGTGTAGCATTCTTCCTTATCTTTCAGACTCAATATCGCCTCAAACAGATGATCTACTGCTTCTGAATGAATGTTCTTGCTCATTCGATAATGCCTCCTGCTCTTTTTATCGTGTTGATACCGCGCACGCTGCCCGCGGCATTTTTCGTATAGTAAGAGTTTAGCACATTAAAGTTTTACAATCAAGAATTTCTTTTCATTTATAACAATTTACATATTTTTTCAGGAAATCAACCCCTGTATTCGCTACTAATTTCTCCGGAAAGCCGGTTTCAGTCAAAAGTTTATAGGCGTTTTCATGTGTTCCCACCTCAATATCCACATGGGCATCGCTGCCAACCACCACGGGCACCTCATACCGGATGCACCAGGAGAGCATCTCCAGGTAATTCTCCCTTGCGCCCTGTCGGGATGCGCCGGGCTCCATGGAGTGATTGTTGATTTCCAACAGCTTGCCGTACTCCCTGGCTGCCTGCACGAGAGCTTCATAGTCGATCGGAAATCTGGAGTCGTCCGGATGTCCGATAATATTGACCCAGGGATTTTTCATCACCTCGATATACGCCTGTGTATTCTGGTCCCTGCTCCCCTTTTTCATGCAGGGCACGTGCATGCTGGCAATCACGATATCCATCTTCTGCATCAGGGAATCGCTCATATCCACCCGCCCGTCGAAATCCATGATATTTACCTCCGCGCCGAACAGCAGCTTTACGCCGTAGCGCTCTCTCGGCACGCGCCTTCCGTTCTGAAAATAAAATTCATGGCATGCGCCCGGCATCGCCATCGCGTGCTCCGTAATGCCCAGGAGCTCAAGCCCTCTGTCAGCCGCTGCCTGCATCATTTCATTGATTGTGTTGTAGGCGTGTCCGCTCACAACGGTGTGGGTGTGGGTATCCAAAACGTATTTCATCTTCATTCCTCTCCTCCTTCGTTCTGCCATTTATCGTACCATATTTCTGTGTCCGGGTCAAAAGGGATGGCGTTTACGCTTTACTTTCCTAAAATGAAATGGTATGATGATAGGGAGTTGTGGGAAACAACTGTTCGACAGCTCATATTTTCAGAAAGGAACCGGCTGTCTGCCGGAGATGTATTATGATTCTTTGGAACCAGAAGCCCTATCACTCGTTCGACTATATGCTCAGGGAGCGCTTCGGGGAGAAGGTGTATAAGCTCGCCCTGGACGGCGGAGCCACCTGCCCGAACAGGGATGGGACGATCGGGACACGCGGATGTATTTTCTGCAGCGCCGGGGGCTCCGGTGATTTTGCGGGCGACCGGATGCTGTCCGTGACGGAACAGATCGAACGGCAGAAGGCGCAGATTCTCAAAAAGCGCCCGGTGTACAAATTTATTGCCTATTTTCAGGCGTATACCAGCACCTACCTGCCGTTTTCCCGATTCCGGGCACAGCTTGAGGAGGCTGTCCGCCACCCCGATATCGCCGCAGTCTCCATCGGCACGCGTCCCGACTGCCTCGGTATTCCGGCCGCGCAAAGCGGCGGTTCAGAGAAGATCTGCTGCGATCCCCAAATCCTGGATTTTCTCTCTTCCCTGAACACGGAGAAGCCCGTATGGGTGGAGCTGGGACTTCAGACGATCCACGAGCACACTGCCTCCTATATCCGGCGCGGATATCCGCTCTCCTGCTTTGACGCAGCGGTCTGTGAGCTTCAGAAGCGCGGCCTGGAGACAATCGTTCATCTGATCCTCGGGCTGCCGGGCGAGAGCCGAAGCGATGTGCTGGAAACCATTTCCTACATCAATCACAGTCATATCCAGGGCGTGAAGCTGCAGCTTCTTCATGTGCTGAAGGGGACGGATCTGGCGATCGATTATGAGAAGGGAGTGTTTTCCGTACTGACGCAGGAGGAGTATCTCGATCTTCTGATCGAGTGTATCGCCTGCCTTGACCCGGAGATCGTGATCCACCGCGTGACGGGCGACGGTCCGAAGGATCTTCTGATCGCGCCGCTGTGGAGCTGCGCGAAGCGCACGGTCCTGAATGAACTGCACCGGCAGATGAAGCTGCGCGGCGTATGGCAGGGCAGAGATTACCGTCCCTGACGGTTGGGAAAGGAGTTTTTATCACTATGGAATCTTCACTGACACTGTATAAGCTGATCATTTTATATATGCTCACCAAGGTCAATTTTCCGATGACGAACGCTCAGATTTCCGATTTTATCCTGGGCGAGGAATACACCAGCTATTTTCACCTTCAGCAGGCGCTCTCCGAGATGGCGGAGTCGAATCTTGTGCATGTGGAGACGCTGCGCAATACTTCCTACTATCATCTGACCAGGGAGGGGGAGCGGACGCTTCACTATTTCGGCAATCAGATCTCGGACGCAATCAAGGAGGATATCAGCCGCTACCTGGAGCAGAATTCCTATGAACTGCGCAACGAAGTCTCAACCCGCGCGGATTATTATCAGACCGACTCCGGGGAGTACGAGGCGCGCTGTCAGGTGCTGGAGCGCAGGCGCAAGGTCATCGAGCTCACGCTGACCGTTCCCACGGAAGAGGCAGCCAACGCGATCTGCACAAACTGGGCGAAAAAAAGCCAGGACGTGTACGCGCATCTGATGGACGAATTGTTAAAATAGCGTCTCCTTCAGCTTTTTTACCGTCTCTTCCCAGTCCGGCACGAGCATATCCTGACCGTTTACGTAGATCACGCGGTACATTCCGTCGTACGGGATCCGGTCCTTCACCAGCTCGTAGCCGGAGAACGTGGGAATCTTCATCAGCAGCCCCCACAGTTCGCTCTCGGGAATATTGTGCGTCACCAGAGGGATGGCCTGTTTCGCGAAGCGATAGAGTTCCTGTGTGTTCAGCTCCCGGATCTTTTCCATCATTTTCGTGAGTACCGTGCGCTGGCGTTCGGTTCTCTGATAGTCAGCGTTTCCCACGTACCGGATTCTGGCATACGCCACTGCCTGCATGCCGCTGCAGTTATACGTTCCTCCCCCGGAGTAGAGATACTCGTCGGCGTTCAGCCCCTGCAGGCGGCACATCTCCCGGATATATCCGTTTGCCACCCGCACTTCTTCGTCAGAGAGCGTCAGCGTGACGCCTCCCAGATCATCGATAATCCCGATCATCCCCGCAAAATCCACAGAAACATATCGGTTTACCTGCACTTTGAAGTTCTCCGTCACGGTCTGCGCAAGCAGCGGTCCGGCTCCGTTCGCGTGGGCAGCGTTCAGCTTTCTCATGCCAATGCCGGGGATATTCACATAAGTGTCGCGCATCAGTGAGATCATACTGATCTGCTCTTTTTCGTAATTCACGGACATCAGGATCATGGTGTCGGAATTGCCCGCCCAGCCCGTATCTCTGCGGTCCACGCCCACGAGAAGAATATTATAAACATCGGTATCGGTGACGATCGGTTCTTCGGAGGAAAACTGCAGGATTTTCTGTTCGAGATCCTCCTGCTCCTCCTCTGTGAGAATCTCTCCCTTAGCTTCCTCCTGTGGAATACTTTCCTCTTCCGCCGGGGGCTCTGCATAGCCGTCCATGGCATTTTCATCTTCTACAAAATTGGAGTCCCTGTAAAAGCCGTGGGTAAACGCATAAATGCCGATACCCGCAGCGAGAGCCAGCAGCAGGACGGCGCTCAGAAGGACCGCGATGATTTTCCCCGTCTTTTTCATACATGCGCCGCCCTTCCTCTCACCAGCCATTCAATGAACTCCCGCACAGCTCCCTGCCCTCCGGTATTCCTGCACACATAGACTGCCTGCAGCTTCACTGCCGCCGCGGCATCCGCCGGGCACGCGCTGACCGAGCAGAGATCCATGCAGGGAATATCCAGCAGGTCGTCCCCCATATACGCAATCTGAAGGTAAGAACCGTCCCTGCCGGGCGTGCAGCGGTATTTTTCCGCCAGCGCACGGATGCCTGCCGCCTTGTCCCGGCAGTTCTGCAAAACATCCTGAATCCCGAGTTCCCGGCATCGTTCTTCCACGATGAGACTTTTTCTCGCAGTAATGACCGCCGCGCGGATTCCGTACCGGGGCAGAATGTCCCGGATCCCGCATCCGTCCTTTACGTCAAAGGTTTTGCACACTTCCCCTTCATTTCCGATGTAGAGCCTGCCGTCTGTCAGCGTCCCGTCCACATCGAGCGCCAGCAGGCGGATATCTTCTCTTGTGTCTCTTCCCATATCCAGTTTCCTCCTTCTGCCGCAGCGTTCTCTCAGCGGCCGTTTTCAAGCGTCTCCGCAAATGCGGAACCTCCGGTGACCGCAGACACGCGGGCAGCGCCTCTGCGCTCCCGGAAGTATTCCTCCAGCAGCGCGCGGATTCTCTGATTCTTGTCCTTCGCCTTCTGCTCGGAGATCTCCATGTCCGCATCCGCGTAGTTGTGTCCCCGCTCCTTCCCGTATCCGTCGAAACCCGCGAGATAGATTTCTCCTGCTCCGACAATGTCCAGCAGTCTCAGCAGCAGAATCACGGAATTGTCCGCGTAGCTGTTCTGATATTTTGCAAGCCGCACGAAAGATAGCTCCATGCACCTTGTGCCCTCGTGCGGAATATTGGAAGTCACGATGATTCTTTCATCGGGCGTCTCTGTCTGCCCTTTCCACGCTTCAAACCGCCGGGCATTGCTGAAAAAGACGTAGTCCGCCGGACAGGCCTCGCTGACAAAGTTGACGCAGATCACCACGGGATCCGTCTCCCTGATGCACTCCAGGACGCGTTCTTTTTCCCGCACCGCGCTCGCCCCCGGCGCCACGATCAGGACCGCTCTGCCGGACAGTGCGGCGCGCAGAGTGTCCACGGTCCGGCTGTCGTCGATGTCTGAGCGGATATAGTCCAGATATTCCCGCTCCAGGAGCTCATAGTCGTACCGCTTTCTCTCCCTCTTCCCAATCTTATCGAGAATATATCTCATATCCTTCGCGTGAATTCCATTCTTATCCGTCAGATAGGAGATATTATTCACATGGGCGGAGAACGCGCCTGCCACAAAATACGGCAGGCTGTAGCCCCAGCTGCACCGCGCCCGCAGATTGTCGACATATCCGTCCAGCAGATCGAGCAGCTCGTCCATCCGGTAATCGTATCCCAGCCTGGAGACCATATATTCCGCAATCAGCTCCGTGGGCGTGTTTCCCGCGCCGCGCCCCATGCCTCCGAGCGTGGCGTCCACGACCGCCTCCCGCTGCCCAAACGTCATTTTCAGGAAGGACTGGGACAGAGCGCTCGACATCTGCAGGTTATTATGGGAGTGGAAGCCCACGCGGATGCCCGGCGCCAGATTGTGGTGTACCAGAGAATAAATCCGGAGCAGATCCGCCTCATACATGGAGCCGAACGTATCCACAATGGAGAAGCAGGCGGGCCGGATCTCGCTGACGTTCTGGAGCAGCTCGATAATCTCGCTGTCGCTGTATCCCATAATATCCACAGGCTGTACGAACAGTTCGTATCCGAGCTGTTTGATCCGCCGGCAGAAAGACATGACTGCATACCGCTCATCTTTAAAAAAGCAGGCGCGCACCGCGTCAAAGGAGCTTCCGTCAAAGGGATCCAGATTGCTGATATCATACCTGCTGTAGTCCGCCAGCACGGTAAAGCGGCTCCTGCCGCGCTCTTTGGGCACATAGCGCGCGGCGTCCGCTCCATCTTTAAATACGGTTCTGCCCTCCCGGAATCCCTCATTCTGCAGGAATCCGATTTCAATATAGTCCGTTCCGGCGCGCGCAAGACCGCCGATGATACCGCGGATATTCTTCTCTCCAAAATCCTTGTCAATGAGGTACGCCCCGTCCCGCAGCGTACAGTCCAGAATCTTCCCGTGTCCGTTCATTCTTTGCCCTCCTTTTCCCGGATAAACTGCTCTGCCTTTTCGATGTGTTCCGGCAGGTCAACGCCGATACTGTCATACTTTGTCTCCGCCACCCGGATGGGATATCCGCGCTCCAGCGCGCGCAGCGGCTCGATTCCCTCCCCGATCTCCAGTTCGGACGGCGGCAGCTCCGCGAATCTCAGGAGAAATTCTCTCCTATATCCGTAGATTCCCACATGGCGGAAAATTCTTGCCCGTTCCTTTCCCTTCAGATTCGACGGAATCGGGCTGCGGGAGAAATACAGCGCGTTTCCCTTCTCATCCGTCACTACTTTGACTGTACTCGGGGCGCGCATCTCTTCCTCGTCGGTAATCTCGCGCTTGAGCGTCGCGAAGAGAACTTCCCCGTCTCCGAAGATGCGCATTACCTCCCGGATCATCTCCGGCTCGATCGTGGGCTCGTCTCCCTGGATATTGATATACACGTCCCCATCCGTGATCCGCGCCGCCTCCGCCACGCGGTCTGATCCCGTCTCATGCTCTTTTGAAGTCATAAGCACCGGGATATCCCACCGCCTGCACTCCTGCGCAATGCGGTCGTCGTCCGTCGCCACATAGATCTCGTCCAGCTCCTCCACCTGATACGCCTGGCGATAGACCCACCAGATCATCGGCCTGCCGCAGATCTGCGCCAGCGGTTTGCCGGGAAAACGGCTCGATTTGAAGCGCGCCGGTATGATTCCGATAAATTTCATAATGGTGTCACCTTTCCTTTCTGCATATCCATCTCCTGCTTACTCCTTCTCTCCCGCGAACACGTATTTCACTGCCCGGAAGATCTCTCTCCGCCTAAAAAACGCCGCCGCGGACAGTCCTGCCAGAAGCGCGTACCGCACTGCGGCCTTCTCATACACTGCCAGGAGCGCCGGCACGCCCGCGCCCAGAACAAGCGCCAGAGCCGCGAGAAATTTCATCGGATACAGCTCCTTGCCGGGAAGATATTTTTTCCCCAGCCGCCGGACATTCATAAAATGAAACAGCGCGTACAGCGCGTAGCATATGCCTGTGGTATACGCGGCTGCCGTGTAGCCGTATTCCGCAATAAAAATATAGTTGAGCGCCACATTCAGCACAGCCGCCAGAACCGAAGATACAGAGATGAAGTATTTCGCCTCAAAATAAAATTCCACATTGGCAAACAGATTATACAGGAAAATGAAAAAGCTGCTCACCGCAATGGGCGGAACCAGCCGGATCGCGCCGTAGTATTCCCGGGTGATAAGCAGCTTCATAATCTCCGGCATCACCAGCACAGACACGAGCAGCAGCGCCGCAAACCCGCCCGCGAGGATCGTGATTATCCGGTTCAGTTCCTTCAGCTTTCTTTCGGCAACAGCCTCATACGTCCACGGCACGATCGCCGCATTGACGCTGCTGACCGCAAAATTCAGCGCCAGCGCGAACGTATGCGCCACACTGTAGACCGCCGTCTGCGCGGCGCCGCACATGGCGTTGATCATCGTGCGGTCCACCTGTCCGAGGATTACACCCGACAGGTAATGGGGAATCAGCGCAAGATTAAACCACACCGCATAGCGGATATACGATCCTTTGGCTCTTCCCCTGCCGCGCAGCAGCAGTTCCGCAGCGCAGACACTCCCGAAAACCGCCTGCACGAACACCGTTGTCAGAATCACTCCCTGCGCATCCGCTCTCCACAGATACAGCGATGCCGCCGGAAGCGCCGTTCCCGCCGCGCAGTACAGCCCCACGAGAAAGATCAGCCGGCGAAAGCCGTAGACATACCTCTCCTTTGCCACCCAGAGGTTAAAAAACTGCTGAAAGAGGATCTGCACAAACAGCCAGGGAACGTATCTGCCCGGCAGAGACAGCCATTCTGCGAGCGCTTCCTGCGCGCAGACGGCGGCCCACAGCGATATCAAAACCAGAAGCGCCGTAATCCAGACCATGGAGGACGCATAGCGCTCCCGATCCTTCGCGAAACGGTGCATTCCGTTGTTGAATACGCCCAGGTGCAGGTTCAGCGTGCATACGGACGCAAAGATCGTAAGCCAGGCGGTATACGTGCTGTAGATCCCGTATTCCTCCAGACTCAGAAGCCTCGTGAGAAACGGCATCAGCACAAAGGGCATACACTTCTGCAGAATACTGCACATGGAAAATACCGCCATCGCCGCGCCCGGTTTCCTGCGTGCCTCAGACATAGATCCTCCACCTCCGTTTCCTTTCCGGCGCCCGGCAGCTTATGTCCCCGGGGAATAGCGCCCCCAGAATAAGAACGAGAAAAAATCCCGGTATAATAGGCGGGGATTCCACCAGGAACATCACTCCGTACGATGCGATTCCCAGTACTGCGCAGTTCAGAGCGCTTTTGGCTCCCAGCCGCTGCACCCGCAGATTTACGCAGACAATCTGCGCCGCGAACAGCGCCAGAAGCAGGATTCCTCCCTGCAGCAGCAGGCTCAGGATCATATTGTGGGCTTCCATGGGCGTATTCTTATAAACGACGTAGTACGTATTTTCCGATACGCCGTATCCGAAGACCGGAAGGCGCTCCAGCAGCCTTAAGGCGCTGTCCCAGATAAGCGTTCTTCCGCTGAACGTAATATTTTTCCCGACCAGAGCCACGATTGCCGAAAACAGCTCCATCCGGCGGAAAATCAGCAGAAACCAGTTGGCGGCGAGGATGCTGCCGAAGAGCAGCCATATCAGTCTTGTGTAGGGCACAATGCCGAGAAAAAGCAGGCCGGCAAGATACGCTGCAAAAGCTACATATGAGGTGGCAGCGTCACCGATCAGCAGCTCCGTGATACATACGCCGTAAAACCAGAGATTCGTAAAGAGCCCGCTGCCCCGCAGGCAGCCGTACAGCCCGTGTACCACACAGAACACGAGCAGATATTTCAGCAGTCCATTGTCGGAAGCGAGCAAAAAGATCTTGTTGCTGCTTCTCGTAAGTCCCAGCCCGCCCGGAAAGGCCAGCATGCTCGTGAGATTGAGCAATAGCATTCCGCGGAAAATATACTCCGCGGTGACGATAAATTTTTCGTGGTCAAGCTTCATTCCGATGTATCCGGCAAGGCAGATGGCAAAATCGCTCGTCACCATGGAAACCATCTGTTCCAGGCTGCCCTCCTGAAATACAGTCACAGCCAGATTAAATCCGAAATACAGCCCCATGAAAATCAGCAGGGCATTCACCTTCATCCGCTCCCGCATCATCAGATATACCGCCCAGGCGAGTACCGCCGCCTGCGCGGCGCCGTACACATATTTCATGGCAGGCACCAGATAGATGAGCCCGTCCAGGCGGAATACGCTGATCAGCGCAGCCGCAAAGAAAAAAATGATATGGTCAATCGCGATCATGGCACTGTCCGGTCAAAGTCTCCCCGCGGGAATACTTCCAGCCTTCCTCCTCTGGTCAGATTTATGATCCTGATCCCATGGTCAGCGGCGTACCGCGCGTACGCCTCGTAACAGCTCGTAACCGCGTCCCGGTAAAATACAACATTTCCGTCCGCATAGCTTCCTCCGGCAAAATGCTCCTGCGCAGCCGGATCACGCACTGTATTTCCGTCCCTGTCCGCCATTTTGGGAAAGTTGTGGTCAATGCCGAGCAGGAAGATCTCTGTAAACCCCATATAGATGGCTAGCTCTATGCAGTAGCATGACACCGAATAAGACAGTGAAAAGCCCTCATCCACGCGTGTGCTGATTTCCCGCTTCACATAACCCGCCTTATCCACAGGAACATCGCTGTTGATAAACACGGGATAGACGTGCTCCGGAATTATCCGCGGGCACGAACTGCTGTTAAGAAACTTAAACTTGCAGTCCAGTCTTCTGATATTTTCCCTTTCACTGCGGATAAAGTCCTCATCCACCGCCATATAAAAGGACGGGGCAAATCCGGTGCGCGCGATCATGGGAAAGATCCGGTTCATTGCGAAGGTGTACGATCCGGCAAGCCGCCTCACGTCACTCTCTGTCAGACTGGGACCGTTGCCCACCACAAAGCAGCGCTGCCCCTCAAAGGCGCCTTTGAGCGCCAGAAGTTTTTTTGCCGCTCCGCTTGCGAGATATCTTCTCCTGAAAGCTTTCACTCTCAGTCTCAGCATCGGACGCAGCGCCAGGCGGATGATCCTGCTGCTTCGCAGCCGCAGAATCAGATCCATCTTACTGTCCCTCATCGGCACGCTCACCCCACTTTCTCTCTTCCTTATCAGCCAGTCTCAGCGCCGAGCGGACAACGCTGTCCATGTTATAATACAGGTAATCCGCCAGCCGCCCTCCCATGAGAACATACTTCTCTCTGTCCGCCAGCGCCCGGTACTGCTCATAAATCTCCACATTTTTCGCGTCATTCACCGGATAGTACGGCTCCTCCCCCGGCTTCCATTCGAGCGGATATTCCCGGGTGATGACCGTCTTCTTCTGGGTTCCGAACTCAAAATGCTTATGTTCCGTGATACGGGTGAACGGTACGTCCCTCTCCGTATAATTGATTCCCGCCGCGCCCTGATAATTTTCCATATCCAGAATCTCGGTCTCAAAGCGCAGGCTGCGGTACTCGAGCGGCCCATAGCAGTAGTCAAAATAGGCGTCCAAAGGCCCTGTGTACAGGACAGTATCCGCCATATCAAGGAACCGTTCCCTGTCCTCAAAAAAATCGGTATTCAGTTCTACGGGAATGCCTTTGAGCATCCGCTCCACCATTTTTGTATATCCGCCTATGGGGATTCCCTGATAGGGGTCTTCGAAATAATTATTGTCGTACCGCATGCGCAGAGGCAGACGCCGGATGATAAAGCCGGGAAGCTGCGAGCACGGGCGTCCCCACTGCTTCTCCGTATAACCCTGAATCAGAACTTCATAAATATCCCGCCCTACGAGAGAGATCGCCTGCTCCTCAAGATTTTTCGGCTCTCCGGAAATTTCGGCGCGCTGTCTCGTCAGGATCTCCTTCGCCTCTTCCGGCGTGCGCACATTCCACATCTCGTGAAACGTATTCATGTTGAACGGAAGATGGTACAGCCTGCCCTCATAGACGGCAAGCGGCTCATAGCGGAAATGATTGAACTTTGCAAAGCGGTTCACATATGCCCATACGCGCTCATGGACCGTATGAAAAATGTGGGGACCGTATTCATGGACCTGGATCCCCTCAATCTCACGGGTATAGATATTTCCTCCCACATGGGAACGCTTCTCAATGATCAGGCAGTCCTTTCCCAGTTCCGTCATCCGCTGGGCAAATACGCTGCCGAACAGCCCGGCCCCCACGATCAGATAGTCATATCTGCGCAAATGACCGACTCCTTTCTCTTACCTTCCGCCCCGAAGCTTGCGCGCAAGCAATGTTCCGCCTTTTTTCAGCAGGTTTTCTCTCTCCAGGAAGAGCACGCGCATTTCCGCATAGGGGATTCCTCTCTTCTCGTTCCAGATATCAAGCATGAACTCTCCCAGATACGCCACAGCGCGCCGTTCCATGGGCGTATACTCCGCTGTGTCGATTCTGCGGTCCACCTCCTGCAGGATCGGGAACATCCAGGAGCAGTACTGATGAAACAGTTCCTTCTTCATGACAAACATATTGAACATATGGGCGCTTCGTCGGTTCATAACGGTGTGAAATGCGCTGAGATATTCCGGAGACTGCTCACGGATCACCTTCTCGAGAATCCGCAGATCTTTCTCATATACGTAGGGAAGGTGAATATGGTGTGACCGAATCGTCTCAATATAATAACGGCGCTTCGCCGGCAGGATCAGATCACAGTGGCCGAGAAGCTCCTCAAAGTCTTCCCTCCGGGCTGCAGTTTTCTTTTTCCCCCGGAAGTACCTCCTGTAATGCACCAGGCCGATATACCCGGCATCCAGATTCTTCCACGCCCAGTACACAGCCGTCAGTTCGCAGAACCGCGGATTGTCAAGCGAGATATTATCTCCCGTATTATCGCCCCGGAAGCCAATGGGTTCCTTCCCCGCTCTGCCCGCGTGAATCGGAAGATAGATCTCCTCCTTCGGCATGGGGTACGGCTTATGCGCCGCGACCAGTATTTTAATATCCTTCATAGGAATTCTCCCTCGTTTTCTGCCATTTCCAGGCATGTTCCACAATTGTCTCAATGTCCCCGTACTTCGGCTCCCAGCCGAGCAGTTCTCTGGCTTTCGCGCTGCTTCCGACCAGCTCTGCCGGATCGCCTGGCCTGCGCGGGCACCTGCGGACAGGAAATGTTCTGCCTGTCACTTTCTGCACTGCCTCAATCACCTCATACACAGAAGTTCCCCTCTCATTTCCGAGATTCAAAAAGCAGCTTTTGTTTTCCCGCTCCAGATATGCGAGCGCCCGAAGATGCGCGTCCGCCAGGTCTTCGACATGGATATAATCCCGGATGCAGCTCCCGTCAGGCGTATCGTAATCCGTGCCGAAGACACAGACCTCCTTTCGCTTTCCAGCCGCGGCCAGAAGCACCAGCGGAATCAGGTGTGTCTCCGGATCATGGCTCTCTCCGATACAGCCTTCAGGATCTGCCCCTGCGGCGTTGAAATAGCGCAGTACCGCGAATTTCATCCCGTATGCATGTTCATAGTCTCTGAAAATCTGTTCCGCCATCAGCTTCGTCCGGCCGTAGGGATTGACAGGATTCTGGGGCATGTCCTCTGTGACCGGCATCTTGTCTGGCTCTCCATACGTAGCACAGGTGGAAGAAAACACCATCCTGCCGCACCCGAACGTTCTCATCACCTTCAGCAGATTCAGGGTGTTTGAGACGTTGTTGATATAATATTCCTCCGGTTTGATGACACTCTCGCCCACATAGGCGTACGCTGCCAGATGGACGACCGCGTCTATGGAGTACTCGCTGAAGACGCGCGCAAGCTGCCCGGTATCGGCCAGGTCCCCTTTCACGAATTTTCCCCACTTTACAGCTTCTCTGTGGCCATACACAAGATTATCGTATATCACTGTGTCCCTGCCGTTCCTGCTGAGACATTTGTTTACATGAGAGCCGATATAGCCGGCACCTCCGCAGATCAGCACAGCCATTTCAGTATGCCCCCTTTCCCTTCAGCACCGCGGATATGGTCCGGAGGATAATCTTCAGATCCGTCCAGACTCCCGCTTCCTCAATATAGCGGCAGTCCATCTCCATCCACTCGTCGAACGATACGTCGTTCCTGCCGCTGATCTGCCAGTAACAGGTCAGCCCCGGCTTCACCAAAAGTCTCTGTCTCTGCCAAAGGGCAAGCTGCTCTGTCTCATACGTCGGGAGCGGCCGCGGTCCCACAATACTCATCTCGCCCTTTAAAATATTAAAAAGCTGCGGAAGCTCATCAATGCTTGTCCTGCGCAGAAACCTCCCCACCCGCGTCACCCGCGGATCGTCCTTCATTTTAAATGCAGGTCCTGTCA
>CAKNMY010000052.1 GCA_930989745.1 uncultured Lachnospiraceae bacterium
TCCAATGTCAGCAGTATTATGTTCTTATTACGCTTGAGCGCATACAGAGTTTTATTATCCATCCCACTTTTCAGCAGCCTGTACTGGCTGATATTTTTTTCTGCATAGTTTCCCCTGTCGGGAAAGGGAAACAGAAAAGGATGAGACCGCCCAGCAGGAATCCATGGCTTAATAGAAGTCAGGATTTTACTGAATTGTCTCATCCTTATGCGTTAGGGGCTAAAAACCGGCATTAACCGACAGCCCCTTTTCTATTATGATTCGTCACAGGAGTCGCAGCTGCACATGGCAGGACTGTCAAAACTCGGATTAAACGCGTAAAAGTTCTTTGCGTCCAGCTGCTCCTGGAGTGATCTGAGCGCTTCACCGAAACGCTGAAAATGCACGACCTCCCGCGCACGCAGGAAACGGATCGGCTCTGCCACCTCCGGCATATTCTTCACTACCCGCAGGATGTTGTCATACGTGGTCCTGGCTTTCTGTTCTGCAGCGAGGCACTCAAACATATCCGTGACCGGATCTCCCTTAGACTGGAATTCACAGGCATTAAACGGGACGCCGCCTGCCGCCTGCGGCCATATGCCTGTCGTGTGATCTACATAGTAAGGCGCAAAGCCGTACTTCTCAATCTCTTCCACCGTCAGGTCGCGGGTGAGCTGATGCACAATCGTGGACACCATCTCCAGATGCGCCAGTTCCTCTGTGCCGATGTCCGTGAGCGTCGCCATACAGGTTCGGTTCGGCGCCGCAAAACGCATGGAAAGATAGCGCATGGATGCGCCGATCTCGCCGTCAGGGCCGCCGTACTGGCTCATGATAATCTGAGCCACCTGCGCGTTCGGAGTCGTGATGTTCACAGGATATTGTAAGCGTTTTTCATAATTCCACATTTACCTGCATCCTCCTTTCGGCTGGCCCTCCCACGGCCAGGGCTGCTGCATCCACTGCCAGCTGCGGCTTGCGGTATCGTCCGCGGTATCAATCGTCAGGGGACCGAAATTGCGGGCGTACTCGTTCAGGCAGGATTTGCGTGTCATCATGTTCTCACGGAACATCTGCATGGCGCGCTCATCCTCCGGATGCGTATCCAGATACAGCGTCAGCTCATTGACGGCAAAGCTGGATTCGTTGAGCCTCTTTAAGATCTGCTCCCTGTTATTTCCATTCCGGTACATCATCTGCATCCACCCCGCTTTCCCCTGCCGCAGAACGGCTTGCACAGATTCGGGAAGATGGTTCCCATTCTGAGTCCTTTTCCAAGTTCAAACGTCCCTTCCCATTTCTGCATCGGGACGTATGCCATTGCCGGAACCATATGATCTACATGGCTGTACATCGTCTCCCCGCTTTGCTGCGGGGCAGAGCGCTGCTGCACGCCGCGCTCGCAGCACGGGCGGTTATTCGTTCTATATCTGTCCATGAACAAATCCTCTTGAATGATATTTCAAGATTATCCTATGCATCCTTTCAGCCGGATGTTCCGCCCTCGCCCGCAGCTTCCTTATTCTTCTTCCGGAGTTTCTTTTACCACGAGCGTGCTCTCTCCTATTCGGTGATTTTCTACTGAGTGAACGTCAATCTGCATATTCTGGTATTCGCAGCTGAATGTCTCTCCGTCGTTGGGCACTCTGCCTATGACATCGCATACAAAGCCGCTGAACGTATCATACATATCCGTCGGAAGCGTTACATGCAGCTTTTCCTGAACCTCCTCGAGGGAAGCGCTTCCAAGAATACTCCAGCAGTTCTCGCCGATCTTTGTGATCTCCTCCGGTTCCGCTTCTTCATCTTCCTCATACAGCTCGCCGACAAGTTCCTCAATCAGGTCATGAACGGTGATGATTCCCGTCATGCCGCCGTATTCATCCACAAGCACGGCAAAATACTTTCTGGTTTCCTTCATATTCTGAAACAGTACGTTTGCTTTCATGTTCTCAGGCACAAAATACGGTTTGTCCACTGCGTATTTGAAAATCTGCTCTTTTGTCCGATCTTTCAGCCGGAAGTATTCCCTCGTATCCAGCACACCGATCACATCGTCCTGATTCTCATTATAGATCGGATAGTAGGTATGGCGGGTTTCCTGAATCGTATGCGCCCAGGATTCCAGCGTGTCGGAAAGCTTCAGCGTATCCGCCTCCAGCCGGTGCGTACAGATCTGTTTAATCTGAATATCATCAAATTCGAATACGTTTCGGATCATCTCATTTTCATGGCTGTCGATCACACCCTGTTCCTTTCCCTCCGCAAGCATCAGGAGAATCTCCTCCTCGGATACCTGATCTTCATTCTCATCAGGATTCAGTCCGAACAGGCGCAGAATCAGATTTGTAGATTTTGTGAGCAGGAATACCAGCGGGGCAAATACCTTCGATACGCCGTAGAGCATACCGGCCATTCCCAGCGCCAGCTGATCCGCTTTTTTCATCGCGATACGTTTCGGCACCAGCTCTCCGAATACCAGGTTGAAATACGCCAGCACCAGGGTGATCAGAAATACCACCACAGTCTTTAAGACCTGCTCCGGAATTGCGACTCCCGCGCGAATCAGCGCGTCGGAGAGCGGTCCGGCAAAGTTATCCGCAGCGGATGCACTGCTCAGAAATCCTGACATTGTGATCGCTACCTGAATCGTAGCCAGAAAGCGCGCCGGCTGTTCTGTCAGAATAGAAAGCTTTCTCGCCCTTTTGTCCCCATCCTGGGTCATTTTCTTCAGTTTTGCGTCGTTCATGGAGATCACGGCTATCTCCGCGCTGGCAAATGCAGCGTTTAAAAATGTAAGTACAATGAGTAAAAGAATTGGTCCTATCATATGTCTTCTCCTTAAAACAAAATTTTCTGAAATGCTCAGCTTTCATCGGCCTCTCGCCGCTGTAAAATCGCAAAAAGGCACAGGTGCTGTCCGCCGCAGAAGTGCGCGCCAAGACAGCCCCTGTACCTCTCACTATATCATAAAGCTACATGGAGCATTTCTCAATTCAGTTTTAAACATATGATCCCCGTCAGAATCATCGTCCATGTGTGTATTCCCTTCCTTTCCTGTTCATTATGAATACTAAAATAACATACTTCTGCATATTCGTCAAGTGCTTCCCGGATATCAAGGACGTATCGCCCATTTGATCACCCCGTCTTCTCTGTTCTCAAACACACGGTATGCTTCCATGATATCACTGAGCTCTCCTCTGTGTGTAATCAGGCACCTGGCATCCAGCCTGCCCTCTGAAATCAGACGCAGGATCTCCGCGCAGTCACAGGCATCCACGCCTCCTGTCCTGAATGTCAGATTTTTCCCGTACATCTGCGGAAGCGGAAGCACCTGATCCTCCTCGTACATGGCGACGATCCCGACAACCGCGTTCGGACGCGCAATCTTCCAGGCCATCTCAAACGTATTCGCTCCGCCCGCTGCCTCAATGACGCGGTCCGCGCCGCGCCCGCCGGTCAGACCTGCGATCCGCTGCTCTGCATCCTCATTTTCCGGATCGATTGCGACATCCGCCAATCCGTTCTTTAAAGCCACTTCCAGACGGCTTCTGTCAGTGTCGATGGCCGCGATGCATCCCGGCCGGTACAGGCGTGCTGTCATCATTGCACAAAGTCCTGTCGGACCTGCCCCGATCACCGCTACCGTATCGCCCACCTCAATTTCCTCCATCTTTGCCGCCCAGTAGCCTGTGGAAAGCAGATCCCCGGTAAACAGCGCCTGTTCGTCCGTCACGTTGTCGGGAATCCTGGACAGGCCCTGATCGGCGTAAGGGATCCGGACATATTCCGCCTGGCCTCCGTCGATGCGGCATCCCAGAGCCCAGCCGCCTTCAGCATCCGAACAGTTATTCACGAATCCCCTCCTGCAGAAAAAGCACTCTCCGCAGAAGGTTTCGACATTTACTGCCACGCGGTCATTTACCTTTACATTCCTTACTGCGCTTCCCGTCTCCACCACCCGGCCTACGAATTCATGGCCGAGGATCACACCGGGCACTGCTCTGGGCACTGCTCCGTGTCTGATATGAAGATCGCTCGAACAGATTGTCGTAAGCGTCACTTCCACAATCGCGTCCGTCTGCTTTCTCATTTTCGGGAGCGGCCGCTCCTCCAGCGCAATCTCCCCGTTTCCTTTGTATACTACAGCCTTCATATCGCTTCCTCCTCTTTGCTGTTCTTTTTTACTGCGGTTTCTTCACAATTGTAACCGCCTGCATGCCCATCTCCTCGTAGCGGGACTGCAGCAGGCTTTTCTCATATACAGCAACCGGCTCCCCTGTGTACGGGTCCGCCATGTAATAATTTTCCGTGTCATAGCCGATCAGCACAAGGCAGTGTTCCCCCTGTTTCCAGACAAACTCCTCTCCCGTGCTGTCGATTCTCCAGGAAGCTCCGGGCTTTGACTGCGTCATGTTGATGGTTGCCCAGACAAGTACCGGGGTTCCTCTCTTCACATATGTATCCGTCAGTTCTTCCAGCGTCTTCCCGGTTTCATTGAGCACATAATATTCCGGAGCCGCCTGCTCCAGTGCAGAGACGATGACCGGAGCATAACATCCGAATCCCCTTCCTCTGGGATCTCCAATAAACGCTTCATCCGGATGAGGGCCGTGCGTCCCGCTCTCATCGGACACAAGCTTCTCTATATGCAGGAAGCTGTTGATAAAGGTATCCACATCCATGGAAATACCTGCGGCATTTAAAAGCATCACGGAGCTTACACTCTCACATCCGGTGGGATAATCGGGCTTCTGGCAGATGTACTGCACATCCAGAAGAAGCCGTTCATCTTCTGACGGTTCCTGCGCCAGAAAACTGTTCAGATCAGGTTCGGTATTTTCCGGCTGCGCCGTTGGCTCAGACGTATTCACAGCTGCTTCTGCCTGTACCGCAGGATACTGCCCGCTCACCTGTTCATGACTCATAGAAAATTCCCCCAAATATTGATACGCTTCCATTGCCAGTCCTGCCAGGACTGCGGGCAGGACCAGCCTTTTTACCACTTTTTTCATCTGATCGTCCTCTCCCTTTTTCCTTCATACTCTGCCCTGCCTGAAAGCTTTCAACGCTATCTTATGTGCTCTTCTGCGCAAATATGACACTTATTTTTCTAAAAGAAAGGATGTGCCCGGCGCGGGCACATCCTTTCTTGTTCACTCTCTGTTCTCTTCTTTCGGCATTTTCAGAAACGGATACAGCTCTTCATATGACTCTATCTCGGCGTCCGATACCGGAAGATTGGGAATCAGGCCCGTACAGTCTGTCGCTGAACAGGAATCCATATACGCCAGCTCCTCCGGAGACCAGCGCTGTTCAAACTCTGAAAAATCTATCTTTTTCCCCATGGCTTCACACTCCTTTTTTACAGTGTGCCCGCCATAAACGCTGTTTATGCGGAAAGCCCGCAGATTACCATTTCATCAGTGTGGCTCCCCATGTCAGCCCTGCGCCGAATCCGGATAAAACCACATAGTCTCCGCGCTTTATAAGACCTTCCCTCGCCACTTCGTCGAGCAGGATCGGAAGACTCGCCGCGGAGGTATTTCCGTACTTCTGCAGGTTCATAGGAAATTTCGACATATCAACCTTCAGGCGCTTTGCCACGGACTGCAGGATGCGCTCATTTGCCTGGTGCATGAGGAACAGGCTCACCTCGCTGATATCCACATTTCCCTGGTCCAGCACCTCGCGGATACATTCCGGAACGCGGGTCACCGCGAATTTGAAGACTGCCTGTCCGTTCATTTTAATATAAGAGAGCTGCGCTTCCTTCTGTGAAACCGGATTTTCAATCTCACGGTTTTCACACAGCAGCGCGTCTCCGAGACTTCCGTCCGCATGCTGGGAAATACAGATGACGCCGCCTTCTTCCGACGGTTCCACCACTGCTGCGCCCGCGCCGTCGCCGAAGAGCACGCAGGTGCTTCGGTCTGTCCAGTCGATGAGCCGGGAAATCGCCTCCACGCCGACAATCAGCGCTTTCCTGTAAATGCCTGCCAGAAAGTACGCATGTACCGTATGCAGAGCATACACGAAACCGGCGCACGCGACATTCATATCAAACGCGGCAGCCGTACACGGGATTCCAAGCTCTTTCTGCACGCTGCATGCGGTATTGGGAAAAAAATTATCCGCAGAACACGTTGCCACGATAATCAGGTCAATCTCCTCCGGCCGCGCCCCGGCATTCTCCATTGCGCGCCTTGCGGCCTCGCTCGCCATGGACACGGTATTTTCCTTTCCCGCGAGATGGCGGGTGCGGATTCCGGTTCTGGACGCAATCCACTCATCACTGGTATCTACCAGGGCGGACATATCATCATTCGTAAGAACAGCCTCGGGCAGCGCGCTGCCTGTGCCGATAATTCTTGTCATCATCATCTATACATACTCCATATCAAAAATTATTTTGAAATTCAAACTATCCTTTTCGAAGTATATGCTTTTTCTGCCCGTTTGTCAAGATTCCCGCCCGTAAAATTCAGCTCTTATCTGCAGCGTTTCGCAAAGCATCCCGGTCCCGGCTGCGTCCTGCTTTTTCCGTCACCGCGAAGGAACCGGTATTTGATGTACGCCAGCGTCCGGCGCTCCCCCTTCTGCGCAAGCATCTGGAGCAGAAAGTGAAGCTGCGCGTCCGTCCTGCGGTTGATAAACCACAGGCGCTCCTTATTTTTCATATAGTATTCCAGCGGAGACGCGTCCGTATATTTTTCGCCCAGATACACTCTGGAAGCGCAGATACGGTCCATAACCATCTCCGCCACGTATTTGCGCGGCATCTCCATTCCTGTGATAACCGTGCTGCAGTCAATGCCGTAATCCACCCAGTACTCGAAGTGATGCCTGTTCCTTCCCTTATGGTGGAGCCAGGCAAGCGATACGCCGGTCGCTTCGCGCTCCGCGTTGTTGGGACTGCGGTCTCCCTGATAATACCGGCACCCTACCAGAAATTCCGTGGGTGAATATTTGGAAAGATCGTGAAGCAGGCCCTGTTTATAAAGCCCGATGCGGAAACAGTAGACCATCACCATCAGCTTATGTTTTGTAATCGTCTTAAAATGCTGCCAAGCTTTCATCGCCCTACTCTCCTATCAGAATCACAACTGATCTCGGCGGAACTTCGATACTCTTCGTATCTTTCGGAAGCTTCTGCGCCTCCTCATCAGAATAAAAGCTCTGTTCCTCCTCCGTGTTCACCGCGTACCGCCACACTTTCTTCTCTCCCGGGGACGGAAGCGCAAACTTCAGAGGCTCCCAGTACATATTGTAGGCGACATAGATCACCTCGTCCTTTCCGCCCTGGTACGCTCCGTTGTACATCATGCCGAGCGCCCTCTGCCGGTAGGAGAAATCAGGAAACCACGCCTTCTCTCCGTGATAGGAAAGATCAGGGATTCCCTTGGAGCGGTAGTCGGATATGTGCAGTTCCCCGGCTCCGTGCAGAATCGGATGTTCTCTGCGGAACGCTGCCGCCGCCTTGACGAATTCCAGAAGCTGCTGATTCCATCTGCTTTTATTCCAGTCGTTCCAGCCCTGAGGATTGTCCTGACAGTACGTGTTATTGTTGCCGCCCTGCGTGTTTCCCAGCTCATCGCCGCTGTAAATAAGCGGTGTGCCCTGCGAAAGCATCAGGAACAGAAACGCGTTCTTCAGCTGCTTCATGCGCAGCTTCCTGACTGCCGTCTTTCTGCTCTCTCCCTCAGCGCCGCAGTTCCAGGTATAATTCCTGTCGCTTCCGTCACGGTTATCCTCACCGTTGTCCTCATTATGCTTGCTCTCGTAGGAAACCATATCGTACATTGTAAATCCGTCGTGCTCCGCCATGTAATTGATCACGCCGCAGTATGCCGGATTCCGGCGTATCCGCGCAGCTGCCTCCTCGAGCACTCCCTCGTCGCCCTTGAGATACCGGCGCATGACATTCTGAAACGCCAGATTATACTCCGCGAGATTTCTCACCTTCGGCTCCCTGCCCCGGTAAACGCTCTCTCCGTCAAACCCCATGCCCAGCAGCTTCGTGTGCCGAAGCAGAGGATCAGCGGCTGTCAGCTGCAGCGGAGCCCCGTCGCCCATGAGATGGAACCCGTCCACCCGGAATACCCGCTGCCAGTAATGCAGCACATCCATGGCGTACAGCGGAGTGATCTCAGCCGGAAAATAGAATTCCACAATACACTCCATGCCGTTTCTGTGCAGCTCATCTACCAGAGAGGCAAACTCCCGGGCAGGATCTTTCGTGGCGCAGTACGATGCTTTCGGCGCAAAGTAACAGCCTTTTTCGTACCCCCAGCAATTGATCCGCTCTTCCTTTGCGGCACTGCTTCGGTATTGTTCCTGCCTGCTGCGCCTGGGGCGAGGAAGCTCCTCAAATTCATAGGGCGGCATCAGTTCCACGGCAGTCACCCCGAGTTCCTTCAGATACGGGATCTTCTCCTTTACGCCCTCGAACGTTCCCTTCTTCTTTACACGCGAGTTCTTTCCCATCGTAAACCCGCGCACATGCAGCTTATAGATCAGAGAGTCCTCAAACGGAATCTGCAGAGGAACGGTCTCCATCTGCGGAGGAACGGAAAGCGCGCACCGCACCTTATGAGGGTCCTCCGCGTCCCACGGTTCCCCGAACTTCTCTCTTCCGACGATTCCCGCGGCGCAGATATCCTGTACCACCTCTCCGTCTATCAGGTAATTATACTCGTACTTCTCAGGGCTTACGCCCTCCACAAACACAGCTCCCACTTCCCCGGTCATCATTCCGGAAGGAATCGGTATCTCCTGGAGTACCTCCCTGCTTCCCTTGCGGTACAGCAGAAGGCTCGCCTCGCTTCCCTCGGGGATCACGGCTGCAAAATTATATCCCCCGCTTCCGGCCGATGCCCCCAGCGGCACGGGAATTCCCGGCCCTGTCTTTAACATTCTCGCACTTTTCACCTTTTGTACCTGCCTTTCCCTGCGTATCGTTCTTCTATATCTCTATATCCAGTTCCACCGGGCAGTGATCGGAACCCAATACCTGGGTATGGATCTTCGCGTCTCTCAGGCAGTCTCTCAGCGCGTCGGACACACAGAAATAGTCGATGCGCCACCCTGCATTCTTCTCCCTCGCCCTGAACCGGTATGACCACCAGGAATAGATCTGCTCCTGCTCCGGATAAAAATAGCGAAACGTATCGATAAATCCCGCCGCTTTGACCGAGCGGAACTTCTCCCTCTCCTCATCAGTAAATCCCGCGTTTCTGCGGTTGCTCTTCGGATTCTTGAGGTCGATCTCTTCAGCCGCCACATTCAGATCCCCGCAGAAAATCACAGATTTATTCTCCTTCAGCCCCTTCAGGTAGGCCAGAAATTCATCCTCCCACCGCATTCTCCACGGCAGCCGCGCCAGCTCGCTCTGAGAATTCGGCGTGTATACCGTGACCATATAGTACTCCGGATATTCCAGCGTAATGACTCTTCCCTCGTGATCGAACTCGTCGATTCCGATCCCATAGCTGACAGACAGGGGCTCCTCCTTCGTGAAAATCGCTGTTCCGGAATAACCTTTCTTCTCCGCATAATTCCAGAACTGATGATATCCCTCCAGCGCGAGGTCTATCTGCCCCTCCTGCAGCTTTGTCTCCTGAATACAAAAAATATCTGCGTCCGCGGTTCTGAAATAATCCAGAAATCCTTTTGTAACGCACGCACGCAGACCGTTTACATTCCATGAAATTAATTTCTTCTGTGCCATCCGCCATTCCTTTCTGTCGTCTCAACTCACGCCCGGTGACTTCGGAGCGCTGCTGTAAACACATATGTTATCTTCTCAAACATAAGTACAGTATAGCATAATATTCAGACTTTGAAAATCTATTCGTCCAAATTTCATTCTTTTTTATCTACAATTTGAAAGCTCTCCAGCCGTTCATCGGCAGGTCCGTGGAAGGGATGCCCCTCCCTGCGGTAGCGCTCCATGTACTCCCAGACGTCCTGCGTCAGGATCTCTCCCGGATAGACAAGCGGTATTCCGGGCGGGTATGGGCAGAGCATTTCCCCCGCGATCTTTCCAACGGCTTCTCTCCACGGCACAGAACGTTTTGCATGGAAATACGCCTCGCGCGGAGTCAGCGCCATCGGCGGTATGCCGGGCAGCGGCAGCGGGCGGATACGCGTTCTGCCCGTATGCCCTTCACCGGAAAGAACGGCAAGCGCCCCTGTCAGACGGTCAATATCCTCCTGCGTATTCGCGTAAGTGATCACCGCGAGGACATTCTCATAGTCGGCCAGCTCCGTGCTCACCCCGAACCGCTCATACAGGATATCCTGCAGTTCAAATCCGCTGATGCCGAGCTCTCCCGCGGAGAACGTAAGGCGTGTGGCGTCCAGTTCCCGGAACGTCTCCGGCTCTTCTCCCGCATCGAGGCAGGAGATCCCCGGCAGCCTGCGGATGGCGCTTCTGGCACGTTCTGCCAGCTCTGCCGCCCGGTCCATCATCTCCGTGCCGTGCACCGCCAGTTCATATCTCGCCGCGTCAAGCGACGCCATGAGCAGGTAGGAGGGACTCGTACTCTGAACAAGCTGAAGATTTGCCCTGACGCGCCCCTCGTCCGCCCGCGCGCTTCCCAGGTGAAGCATGGAGCTCTGCGTCAGAGATCCCGTGACTTTGTGAATACTCTGCGCGCACATATCAGCGCCCTGGCGAAGCGCCCCCTGCGGAAGCTTTTCGGAAAAATACAGATGCGCGCCGTGCGCCTCGTCCACGAGCAGCATCGCTCCGTATGAATGGCAGATCTTTGCAAGCGCCCGCAGGTCACTGCATACGCCGTAATAGGTAGGGCTGACCAGCAGAAGCCCCCGGATCTCAGGATCCTGCTCAAACGCCCGGCGGATCTTCTCCGGCCGCAGGCTGCCCCAGATGCCGCGGCGTTCAGAATATTCCGGCATTACATAGACCGGACGGGCACCGCTTAAGATCATTCCCATCATCACGGATTTATGGACGTTTCTCGGAACCAGAAGCTTTTCTCCCTCCCCTGCGCAGGAGAGCACCATGGCCTCGTTGCCGCAGGTGGTTCCGTTCACGAGAAAAAAGCTCCTCTCTGCACCGAACACCTCTGCCGCCAGCTCCTGCGCCTCCCGGATCGCTCCCTGCGGATGATGAAGGTCGTCAAGTCCCGCCGCCTCGGTGAGATCATAGGCGAAAATCCCGGTTCCAACGCGGTCTGTCCAGCGGCTGCTGATCCCCCGCTCCATCCGGTGTCCCGGAATATTAAAATATGCCGGCCGTTTTTCCGTAAACGCCTCGATCGCTTCCAATATTGGAGTTCTGTTCTGATTCATATTTTCCCCTTTCATGCAAAAAGCCGCGGGATTCTCTCCCGCGGCCTGTTTATCTGTCTGTCAGTCTACTATGCTTGTCCAGCCGTATTTGTCCTCAATCCTGCCCCACTGGATTCCGGTCAGGCAGTCATACAGCTTCTGTGTCAGCTCGCCGATCTCGAAGTTATTCACCGTGATCTCCTCACCGCGGTAGCGCAGAGCGCCTACCGGGGAAATAACAGCCGCTGTTCCGGTTCCGTATACCTCTTCCAGTCTGCCTTCACGTCCTGCCTGCATCAGATCATCGATGGAGAGGCGGGTCTCGTTTACTTTGTAGCCCCAGTCCTTCAGGATGTGGATAATGGAATCTCTGGTCACGCCCGGAAGCACGGTTCCCTCGATAGGAGCAGTGTAGATCTCTCCGTCAATCTTGAACATGATGTTCATGGAGCCTACCTCCTCCACATACTTGCGCTCTGTGCCGTCCAGCCACAGTACCTGCGCACAGCCTTCCTTCTCAGCCTGTACCTGGCCAATGATAGAGCCTGCATAGTTGCCGCCGCACTTTGCAAATCCGGTGCCGCCCTTTACCGCGCGGACATACTGATCCTCAACCATAATCTTTACCGGATTCAGCCCCTCCTCATAGTAAGCGCCTACCGGGGATAAAATGATCATAAAACAATAGGAATTCGCCATATGTACGCCCAGCGAAACCTCTGTGGCAAACATAAACGGGCGGATATACAGGGATGTATCCGGCTCAGACGGAACCCAGTCCTTCTCAACCTTCACCAGCGCCCTGACAGCCTCCACAAACACATCCTCCGGAACTTCCGGCATGCAGAGTCTCTCGTTGGACTTTATCATTCTGCGCGCGTTCATCTCCGGACGGAATAACTGGATCTCTCCGTCTGCCCTTCTGTAAGCCTTCAGGCCCTCGAACGTCTCCTGCGCATAATGCAGAACCACACCTGCGGGCATCATCTGAATCGCCTCGTGCGGAACAATCCGCGCGTCATGCCAGCCCTGTCCGGCGTCATAGTCCATGACGAACATATAATCAGTAAAATATTTGCCGAATCCAAGGGCTTTCTGATCCGGCTTCTCCTGCAGCTTCTCTCGTTTTTCAAATCTGATTTCCATAACGTACTCCTCTCAGCGGTGTATCAGACTGTAGGCAGCGGGGATTTAGCCCCGTCATGCTTTACTCTGTCACCGCGCAAAATCAACTGTCCTTAGTATAAAACCGCAGTTTCCATCCGTCAATAGGAAATCTTAAAAAGGTTGCTTTTCTTTTCTCTATCTGTTAAAGTAATGCTAAGATGATATACTATCAAAAAATAGAAAAGAGAGGTATTTACCCATGAGCGATTTCGAGAAGAATACGTTCGACTGCACCGGAAGCTGCGAGAGCTGCGGAAGCGACTGCGGCGGTTTTAACCCGGAGCATCCCACCGTCACCCTGACGCTGGACGACGACACTGTAGTGGAGTGCGCGGTCCTCACTATCTTCCCGGCAGACGGCAAAGAGTATATCGCCCTGCTGCCGCTCGATGAAAACGGTGAGAATGAAGACGGAGAAGTCTATCTGTACCGCTACACTGAGAATGAGGGCGGCCAGCCGATGCTCGAGAATATTGAAAGCGACGAGGAATATGACATCGCGGCGGACGCGTTTGATGAGATGCTCGACGCTGCTCAGTTCGATGAGATGGCAGGAGAAGACGACGAGTCTGCGGAAGTATAACAGCAGCTGCCGCCTGTGCGGGCAGTTCGGAGATACACGGTATTTCCGAAGCCGCACGGCGGCAGTTTTATTTTACAGCAATTGGATCAGTTCTTCGATCTCCTCCATTTTTGTCGCCCAGCTCGTCGCAAAGCGCACCACAGTGTGCGTATCATCATACTTTTCCCAGAAGCTGAATGTTACCAGGCGGCTCAGCCGCTCCATCTGCTCGTTCTCCAGAACCACAAAGATCTGATTCGTCGGTGAGTCCAGATAGAACTCATACCCCTTCCTGCGCAACGCGCTTTTCAGCGTATCGGCTGTCCGGATCGCGTTTTCGCTGATCTTTCTGTACAGATCATCCGTAAAGAGCGTGTCAAACTGAATCCCGAGAAGCCTTCCCTTTGCAAGCAGCGCTCCCTGCTGTTTGATCATCGTGAGGAAATGATGCGGCGCGCCCGCAGGAAACACCACCGCTTCGCCGCAGAGCGCGCCGACCTTGGTTCCGCCGATATAAAATACGTCTGTCAAACGCGCGATATCTTCCAATGTGACGTCCGATCCGCCGCTTGCAAGCCCGTATCCCAGTCTGGCTCCGTCCAGGAAGAGCGGGATCGAATACTCGCGGCATACCAAAGACAGTTTCTCCAGCTCATCCAGCGAGTAGAGCGTTCCGTACTCCGTCGGATGGGAGATGTACGCCATCCCGGGAAATACCATATGTTCATGATTCTCGTCGCCGAAGAATGTCTGCAGGTATCCGCGCAGCCCATCGGCAGAAATCTTTCCGTCCTTCTGCGGCAGCGCCAGTACCTTATGGCCCGTGTATTCCACCGCACCCGCCTCATGTCCGTTGATATGGCCCGTGGACGCCGCGACCACTCCCTCATACCGCTTCAGCAGCGCGCTGATGACCGCCGCGTTCGTCTGCGTCCCTCCGACCAGAAAATAGACATCCGCCTGCGGGCATGCGCATGCCGCGCGGATCTTATCTTTCGCAGATTCACAGTAGCCATCCGTCCCGTATCCGGGCAGTTTTTCCATATTTGTCTCAATCAGCCGCTGCAGCACCGCGGGGTGCGCGCCCTCGCAGTAATCATTTTCAAAATAAAGCATATTCATACCTCCAAAAACGAATAATCAAAAAACTGCCGGGAACGTTCTGACTCTCTGTTCCCGGCAGCATAGTGTTTCAATAAGTTTTATCAGATTTCTACATCCTTGGAATAGTCCACGCTGTCGAATCCGAAGCCGAACATGTGATAGAAATCTTCCCAATAGCCTTCGATATCAGCAAGGCTGCGCACATTGTCGGAATTCACCTTCTGCCACGTCTCAGCCACCTGCTTCTGAGTATCTTCATCCATCTCCCAGTCATCCATGCGGATCAGGCCATCTTTGTCTGTACAGACCTCTCCGCTGTATAATTTCTGAGAAAACAGACGGTAGATCTGCTCGATGCATCCCTCATGGGTGTTCTTCTCCTTCATGACGCGGTAGAGGATCGCAAAATACAGCGGCACAACAGGGATCGCTGAGCTTGCCTGTGTCACAAGCGCCTTATTCACGGAAATGTATGCGTGATACGCCTGCTGCTTCTCATTCATGCGCTCTGCGGTATGATGCAGGTGCTGCTTTGCTCTTCCGATCGTTCCCTCATAGTAAATCGGATACGTCAGCTTCGGTCCGATATAGGAGTACGCCACTGTCACAGCGTTCTCAGACAGTACTCCCGCTGCTGACAGGGTGTCCATCCAGTCTTCCCAGTCTTCGCCGCCCATAACCTTAATTGTGCTTTCCAGCTCTTCCGCTGTCGCCGGCTCAACCGTCTTCTCGGAAACGGTGTTGTGCTTTAAGTCAAGGCTCTTTTCCGTAAACGCGTCCCCCGTAGTCTTAAGCGAGGAGGTGTAAACAGTTCCGTCCTCCATGGTTCTGCGGGGAGCCGCAAGGGAATAGATCACCAGATCCACCTGTCCAAGATCCTTCTTAATCGTCTCAACGGTCTCTTCCTTGACCGCGCGTGAAAACGCGTCGCCATTGATGGACTTCGCATACAGCCCCTTCTCGTGCGCGAGCTTTTCAAATGCCTGCGTATTGTAATATCCCGGAGTGGCTGTGCGCTTTCCGTTAGACGGACGCTCAAACATAATGCCCAGCGTATCCGCGCCGCAGCCGAATGCCGCAGTGATGCGGCTCGCCAGACCGTAGCCCGTAGACGCGCCGATGACAAGGACCTTCTTCGGACCCTGAATGCTTCCCTTTTCTGTTACATACTTTACCTGACGCGCCACATTCTCCGCGCATCCGACGGGATGGGCAGTCGTGCAGATAAATTCCCTCACTTTTGGTTCTACTATCATAATTCTTTTCCTGTCCTGTTCTTTATATTTCGTCCTTGACCGGACGCCCTGCCGTCTGTGCAGGCACTTTTACTTTTATATATACTACAAACTATTTTGAATGTCAAACTGTTTTACGGCATCCCCACATAAAAGGTATACAGCTCATCCAGCGCTCCGTAGCGGTAGTTCAGGGTGTCCAGCTGGTAATAATCCATATAGTATCCGGCCAGCTCGTCCAGCAGCCCGTTCTCACGCAGCTCGGCCTTCGCGCGGTCATAAGCTTCCCGGTTCGTGTATTTGAAATGGATGACGCGGTTCTTCTGATCGATCTGCATCACAAAGTAATTATAGAGTTCCTGACGGTCGAACGTATCGAAACAGCTGGCATTTCTGACATAGTAATTGTTTGCCGTGGCAATACATGCCGGAAGCACAAGTCCCGCGTCAGGCGTCACAAGCTGTTCATACTCCTCAGGGAAGGGGCAGAAGTAATCATAGAGCATCTGATCCTCCTGCAGAGATGAGGAAAATTCCGGCATGTCCCCGTAAGTCGCGTCCACATAGTAGTAGTCACCGTCCAGATTCACAATATTCCACGCGTGTCCTTCCACGGTGTCTCTGGCATCCCCGGTCACATAGATACACTCAATCTCCGCCTTCTCGCACAGATACTGGAACGCTCTCGCGTATCCGGCGCAGACCGCCTCGCGCTGCAGGAATACGCCCGCAATATTCTGGTCATTCTCATTCTGCACGTATTCGGTGTTGGAAATGATATACTCGTAAATCAGGCGTGCCGTCAGATAAATATTCCCCTCCTGATAAATATCCGTAAGAATTTCTTCCGCCATCTCCTCCATCTGTGCCGTCTGCTCCCTGGCTTCCTCCTCGGAAATGTTATACCCCGGCTCCAGTCTGGCATACGTGCTGTACAGGATCTTCCTGGTATTGCCGGCGTTCTGCGCCCAGAAATATTCCGGGTGATCCATAAGCACCATCTGGTACGTCCGGTCGATCAGGCTGTCATCCGCGGTGGTCAGCAGAATATCTGTCTCAAAGTCCTCAATTCCGGACTGTATCTGCCGGTAGATCTTCTTCTCCTGTTCATCCGCCTGGTGAAAATAGTATTCCTGATGCCCGGGCATCTCTTCCTGGACGCTTGCGCTCTCCAGTTCCTCGATCTGCCGTTCCAGCTCTCTTCCTCCTGAGGAAAACAGCTGGGGCGCTTTCTCCACCGTCTCGCTGACTGCCGTCCCGACATTTCTCGCCATCTCGCGGACGCCCGCGCAGCCGAACAATGTCAGGGCCAGCACGAGTCCCGCCCCTGCAAGCAATGCTTTTTTCTTCATCCTGTTTTCTCCTGTTAACGGCGCGGATGGATCGTCCGCGAATTTCATAGCTATGTTTATTATAGCGTGCATCAGCAGATAGGGCAATCTTTTTTCATCGTCAAATTTTTCTTGTCCCGGATTTCCGCATCGTTTATAATATGATCGAGGTGATAAAATTATGATAAAAAAAGAAGTGCTGGAGATCCGCAAGCAGTTCACGCAGGACAACTGCGCCATCTCCCGCATCTGCGGCTGCTATGTGGACGCAGAGAAAAACATAAAGACAAAACTCAAGGACGCGTTCCTCTCTCTGCCTGAGGAGGAGATGTTCAAATATTTCGAGATTTTCCGAAAGACACTCTCCGGAACCGTGGGGAAAAACCTGCTGAACCTGGAATTTCCGCTTGAGCAGGAATCTGACGGAGGGACACAGTCTTATCTCTTAAAGCTTCGGGACAGTCAGCTGAAGGACGACGACCTGCTGGACGATTTCTATGAAAAGATCATTGAGACGTACAGCTACGGGGAGAATTACTATATTATCCTGATTCACGCGGCCTATGACATTCCAAAGCGCGGCAAAGACAACGAGGAGATGTTCGACGCCTCCGAGGACGTCTATGAATACCTCCTCTGCTGCATCTGCCCTGTCAAGCTCTCGAAGGCGGGGCTGTGCTACAATGAGGCGACGAACAATATCGAAGACCGTATCCGCGACTGGATCGTCGAGGCGCCGGACTGCGGCTTCCTCTTCCCGGCGTTCAATGACCGCAACACGGATCTGCACAGTATGCTCTACTATTCCAAGAAGGCGGATGAGCTGCAGTATGATCTCATCGACCGCTTCTTCGGCTGCACGATCCCGCTGACTGCCAGGGACCAGAAGGATACGTTCAACGAGATTCTCGAGGAAGCGTTGGGAGAAAAATGCGACTACGAGACAGTGCGCACGATCCACGACACGCTGAACGATATGCTGGAAGAGCACAAGGACGACCCGGAGCCCGTCACGCTCGACAAGGCTGAGGTCCGGCGTCTTCTCCTGGACGGGGGCGCGCAGGGCGAGCCTCTTGAGCGGTTTGACGGCCATTTTGACGAGACGGTCGGCGAGAAGGAATCTCTGCTCGCCTCCAATCTGGTCAATACCCGCTCTTTCGAGATCAAGACGCCTGACGTGGTGATAAAAGTCAATCCCGACCGCACAGATCTCGTGGAGACGAAGACCATCGACGGCAGGACGTATCTCGTGATTGAGGTAAACGATTCCGTGGAGGTCAACGGCATCCATGTCAGAACATCGGCAGCGGATACGCTCGCGGCTGATGAGGCGGCTGCCAGTGAAGAGTAAAAGCAGAACGGACAGAAAGTTTTGGGACTTTCTGTCCGTTTTTTTAATACTATTCCATTCTCAGCCGCTCCACGATGCTCTGTTTCTCCAGATTTCTAAAGCAGAGATACGGAATGACAACCGCGAATACGATCAGAACCGGTGTGCATACCAGCAGCGGGAAGAGCGTGAAATGGAAGGTGGAAAATCCTCCGGCTGCCATGCCGCGGATCACTGTGCCGATGGCGGCGGCGCTGAGTACGTACGATACCGCCAGCGTAATAAGCGCATAGGCAAGCCCTTCAAAGACCAGCATCCGGCAAAGCTGCTTTCTCGTCATTCCCACGCTCTGGATCATCGCAAATTCCTTTTTGCGGGATACGATCGCCGTCACCATGGAATTTACAAAGTTCAGAACTCCGA
>CAKNMY010000053.1 GCA_930989745.1 uncultured Lachnospiraceae bacterium
AGATATCGTACTGAGCGCGGCGAGCCAGCAGTACGGCGGATTTACCGTTCCGAGCGCGGACGATATCCTGGCGCCCTACGCGCAGAAGTCTCATGAAAAATATATCAAAAAGTACAGAGAGCTCGGACTTCCCGAGGATGTAGTGCAGAAAGTTGCATGGCAGGATCTGGAGAAGGAGATGGAGCAGGGCTTCCAGGGATGGGAGTACAAGTTTAACTCCGTATCCTCCAGCCGCGGCGATTATCCGTTCATTACCGTGACTGCCGGAACGAACACCACCAAGTACGGCAAGCTGGCGACAATCAAGATGCTGGAGGTCCGCAGAAAGGGACAGGGAAAGGCCGGACACAAGAAGCCGGTGCTGTTCCCGAAGATCGTATTTCTCTATGACGAGAACCTGCACGGTCCGGGCAAGCCCCTGGAGGACGTCTTTGAGGCCGGTATCGAGTGCTCACGGCGGACGATGTATCCAGACTGGCTGAGCCTTACCGGAAAGGGATATGTCGCAAGCATGTATAAGCAGTACGGCAAGATTGTAAGCCCGATGGGATGCCGCGCATTTCTCTCCCCGTGGTATGAGAGAGGAGGCATGAATCCGGCAGATGCGGACGACAAGCCGGTATTTGTGGGAAGATTCAATATCGGCGCGATCAGCCTGCACCTTCCGATGATTTATGCAAAGGCAAAGCAGGAGAGCAGAGATTTCTATGAGGTTCTGGATTATTATCTGGAGCTGATCCGTCAGCTTCATATCCGCACCTACGAGTATCTGGGTGAGATGAAGGCTTCCACCAATCCGCTCGCCTACTGCGAGGGAGGCTTCTACGGTGGACATCTCGGCCTGTACGATAAGATTAAGCCGCTGCTGAAGTCAGCGACCGCTTCCTTCGGAATTACGGCGCTCAATGAGCTGCAGCAGCTCCACAATAAGAAGTCCCTGGCGGAAGACGGCAAGTTTGCTCTGGAAGTCATGGAATATATCAACCAGAAGATCAACCAGTTCAAGAAGGAGGACGGCCATCTGTACGCAATCTACGGAACACCGGCGGAGAACCTCTGCGGCGTACAGGTTCAGCAGTTCAGAAAGAAGTACGGAATTATTGAGAACGTATCTGACCGTGAATATGTGAGCAACAGCTTCCACTGCCACGTCACGGAGGACATCACGCCGATTGAGAAGCAGGATCTGGAGGGACGTTTCTGGGATCTGTGCAACGGCGGAAAGATCCAGTACGTGAAATATCCGATCAATTATAATGTGGAGGCAATCAAGTCTTTAGTGCGCCGCGCGATGGATCTGGGCTATTATGAGGGCGTTAACCTCTCCCTCGCCTACTGTGACGACTGCGGCCACGAAGAGCTCGCCATGGACGTTTGCCCGGTATGCGGAAGCACGAATCTGACGAAGATCGAGCGCATGAACGGCTATCTGTCCTACTCCAGAGTAAAAGGGGATACCCGTCTGAACGACGCGAAAATGGCGGAAATTGCGGAAAGGAAAAGTATGTAACATGCGATACCATAATATTACTAAAGATGATATGCTCAACGGAGACGGACTGCGCGTGGTATTGTGGGTGGCAGGCTGCAGCCACTGCTGCAGGGAATGCCATAATCCGGTGACCTGGGATCCCAACGGCGGCCTTGAATTTGACGACGCGGCAAAGCAGGAGATTTTTGAGGAGCTGTCGAAGGATTACGTAAGCGGGATTACCTTCTCGGGGGGAGACCCTCTGCACTATCAGAATATCCGGGAGGTCACACGTCTTGCGAGAGAGATCCGGGAAAGATTTCCGGACAAGACGATCTGGCTTTACACCGGTTCCACCTGGGAGGAAGTTCAGGGCGAAGAAGTTCTGAAGTATCTGGACGTTCTGGTGGACGGAGAGTTCAAGATTGATCTCTTTGACCCGAATCTGCACTGGAAGGGAAGTTCTAATCAGAAGGTTATTAATGTTCCCGATTCCCTGAAGACGGGTAAAATCATACTTCACTGTTCCTGAATGAAATAAGAGAAAAGAAGGGCATTCGTCTTCGAAAGAGGCGGGTGCTCTTTTGACGTCAACAAATATGATGGATGGGAGGAGAGAACTTTGAAGAGACTGTATCTGATCGGAGGAACCATGGGGATCGGCAAGACCACGGTCTGCAGAGAGCTGCAGAAGCGCTCAGACAGATGCGTGTTCCTGGACGGAGACTGGTGCTGGGATATGCATCCGTTTCAGGTGACAGAGGAGACGAAGCGGATGGTGATGGACAATATCTGCTTCCTGCTGAATAATTTCCTGAAATGCAGCGCGTATGAGACGGTACTGTTCTGCTGGGTGATGCATGAGCAGAGTATTCTGGATGAGATATTGGAACGGCTGAATCTTAATGACTGTCGTGTGACGGCAATATCGCTTGTCGGTACTGAGGAGGAGCTCAAAAAACGTCTTTGCGGCGATATCGCCGCAGGGAGACGCACTCCGGGTATTCTCGAAAGAAGCGCTGCGCGGCTGGAACTGTACGGCAGGCTGAATACCGTAAAGGTAAATGTGACGGGCAAGAGCATAGAGGAGACGGCAGAAGAGATTCTGAGTCTGTAACGCACAAAAATACAGAGCCATACGACATAAAACAAATATGCCGCATGGCTCTGTATCGTTATGCGATATAGTAAAAATCTATCCCGCTGTTCAGCGTACAATCAGCGATTCCAGGTCCCGGTAAAATCCGGGATAGGAGATATCCACGCAGTCAGCGCGCAGTACCTCGGTTGTGCCCTCCGCGGCAAGCCCAGCCACGGCAAAGGACATCGCGATGCGGTGGTCGAGACGGCTGTCGACAGCAGTGCCCTGCAGAGGACGCCCTCCCCGGATGATCATGCCGTCGTCGGTGCCCTCTATATCCACGCCCATGCGCGCGAGCTCAGTCACCATGATATCGAGGCGGTTGGACTCCTTAACCTTTAATTCCTCGGCATTGCGGATCACAGTTGTACCGTCCGCGCAGGCGGCGAGGATTGCGATTATCGGAATCTCATCGATGAGCGTCGGGATCAGATCGCCTTCGACCACAGTTCCGTGAAGCGCGCTGTGGCGCACGAGCAGATCTGCTGCGGGTTCGCCTCCCATCTTCCGCTCATTGAGCAGCTCGATCCTGCCGCCCATGGCGCGCACGACGCGCAGGATGCCGTCCCTGGTCGGATTGATTCCGACATTTCGGATCAGGATCTCGGATCCGGGAACCATCAGCGCCGCGGCGATAAAATACGCGGCGGAGGAGATATCGCCCGGGACTTCCACCTTCTGCGCCGTAAGGCGAGGCTCCGGCTGAATGACGGCCGTCGTCCCGGCGGAGGATACGTCGGCTCCAAAGTAGGAGAGCATCAGCTCCGTGTGATTTCGTGAGAGCGAGGGCTCTGTCACCGAGGTCTCCCCTCCGGACGCATACATGCCGGCAAGCAGCACGCAGGACTTCACCTGCGCGGATGCAACGGGAGAATTGTAGCGGATGGCATGGAGCTTTCCGGGACAGATCCGCAGAGGAGCGCAGCCGTTCCCCTTTACGCTCTCAATGTTGGCGCCCATTTCGCTTAAAGGACGGATGATGCGTCCCATAGGCCGGCTCTGGATAGAGTCGTCCCCGGTCAGGGAAACCTCAAAATCCTGTCCGGCGAGGATGCCGGAAATCAGGCGCGTGGTTGTGCCGCTGTTGCCGACATCCAGGATACAGTCCGGTTTACGCAGTCCGTGCAGTCCCTTTCCGTGGACAAGGATGCGCTCGGTTGTATTTTCAATTTCGATTCCCATATGCCGGAAACAGGCGATCGTGGACAGGCAGTCAGCCCCCTGGAGGAAATTGGTGATTTCCGTAGTTCCCTCTGCCAGGGAGCCGAACATTACTGCCCGGTGAGAGATGGATTTGTCCCCTGGGACGGTGAGCTCTCCCCGGAGACTTCTGACTTTCTGAAATTGCATGGCGTATATACTCCTTCCCGATGACCGGAATTTATCTCATATGAAGATTGTAATTGCGCTCCCTTAAAATCTGGGCCGCTTTATTGCAGGCATCCTCCTCATAGAACTCAATATGCAGGACGCCCTCCTCAAATTCGCGGTTATGAATAATTCCGATATTCTTGATGCTGATATTGTTCATGGCAAGCATGGTCGCGATGGTCGCGATTCCTCCCGCCTCGTCGTAAATATCGCAGTAGAAAGCGTAGACCTTCTTCAGCGGTCCGTACGAGGAATCCGGCATGGAGTCGCGGTAATCCTTCGCGCTGTCGAACATCTCATAGATGCCTTCGCTCTCCCTGCGGTCGACCATGTACTTTGCCTGCACGAGCAGACGGATATATTCGTCGAGCACTGCGGAAATACTCTCCTGGTTGCTCAGGCAGATCTGCTGCCACATCACAGGAGAGGAGGATGCAATCCGCGTGATATCCTTAAATCCGCCGGCAGCGATGGTCTTCATATATTCATCCTCAGTATCGAGCTTCCGGATGGCATTTACAAGACAGGAAGCCACGATGTGGGGCAGATGGCTGACAGCCGCGGTGATGCGGTCATGTTCCTCATAGGTGAGGATCATCGGGATCGCACCCAGGGAAGCGATCAGCTCCGAGAATGCGGAGACTGCCAGGATGTCCACATTTCCCTCCGGCGTGAGAAGATAGTAAGCGTTCTCAATCAGATAATCGGTGGAATTCGCGTAACCTGTCTTCTCTGAGCCCGCCATCGGATGTCCGCCGATGAAATTCTCAGTCAGGTGCATTGCCTGCACCGCGCGGTGAATCTCCCCCTTAACGCTGCCCACATCCGTGAGAATGCAGGTGGGCTTCATGATTCCCTTCAGATAGGAGAGATAGGAAATATTCGTGCTCACGGGCGCGCACAGGAAAATATAGTCACACTCCGCAAACTGTATATCCTGCGCCCGGCACTTGCGGTCGATCACGCCGTCAGCAAGCGCGGCGTCAAGCACGGCTTCGGTGGGGTTATAGGCAATCAGGGTGAATTCGGGATGAAACTTCCTCATTGCCCTTGCGATCGAGCCGCCGATCAGACCGAGACCGATAAAACCGATACAAGTTCCTTCCATTATTTACAAATTCCTTTCTGCAAGCTGAATGTAGGGGCGCAGATGCGCCATGACTTCCTCGAACTGAGAGAATGTCAGAGACTGCGGGCCGTCGGAGAGCGCGTGCTCAGGATCATTGTGAACCTCGATCATCAGACCGTCCGCTCCGCACGCCACCGCTGCCTTTGCCAGCGGCTCTACATAGGCGCGCACGCCGGTTGCGTGGCTGGGATCCACGATGATCGGCAGGTGTGACTTTGCACGGATCACCGGAACCGCGCTCAGATCCAGGGTATTGCGCGTGGAAGTCTCGTAAGTGCGGATGCCGCGCTCGCAGAGCACCACATTGGGATTGCCCTCGGCAATGATATACTCGGCGGCGTTCAGCCATTCGTCGATCGTTGCGGCAAGACCCCTCTTTAAGAGAACCGGAAGGCCGGAGCGTCCCGCCTCGCGAAGAAGCTGAAAGTTCTGCATGTTGCGCGCGCCGATCTGGATCATATCCACGTACTTGACGGCTGCCTCAATAGACTTTTCGTCAATGACCTCGCAGATCGTATTCAGGCCTGTCTCTTTTTTGGCTTCCGCCATATAGCGCAGCCCCTCAACCTCAAGGCCCTGGAAAGAATACGGGGAGGTGCGCGGCTTATACGCTCCACCGCGGACAAATTGGGCGCCTGCCTTCTTCACCTCGCGGGCAATCGCCATGAGCTGTTCCTCTGTCTCAACCGCGCAGGGACCTGCCATGACCGTGAGTGTATCCGGCCCGATGACATGGTTTCCGACCTTTACGCGGGACGGCTCCGGATGAAACTTCTTATTCGACAGCTTGTAGCTTTCGGTGATGGGAACCAGCCTGTCCACATAGGGCAGCAGGATCAGGTTGTCGCTTGCAAGCTTCGTTTTGTCACCAACCACACCGATGATCGTGACTTCACTTCCCTCGGAGAGATGAGCGGACAGGCCGCTGCTCTCGATCAGGCTTGTGACTCTCTTTACCGCCTCCTGGGGCGCGTTTGGCTTCATTACAATAATCATTTAAATATCTCCTTTCGCGGCATCCTGCCGCCTGATAATTCTTCACATTCAATCAGTCCTAGTGTATAGTATGCGGCGGAAAAAGTCAATAATTTAGCGGTTTAAAGTGTTAAAAAGTACCGAAAATTAGATTATATTCGCGAAAAACGGAAAAATTCGCCCGATTTTTATCATAAAATACGGATGGCTGCAAAAAATATCGAAATTTAATTGTTAAATTTGGATAAATTACTTGAAAAATACAATTTTTTTTAGTAAAATGTACACATACTAATTTTTGGGAGGTATTACATATGGACGTTTTCAGAACAGACCGAATTAGAAATGTGGTACTGCTTGGCCACGGCGGAGCAGGCAAGACAAGTCTCGTGGAGGCTATGGCTTATCTTTCAGGTATTACAAATCGTTTGGGAAAGGTAACCGACGGAAATACAGTCAGTGATTTTGATAAAGAGGAAATTAAGCGCAAATTCTCAATTACCACATCCCTGGTTCCCATCCAGTGGGATAAGTGCAAAATCAATGTGCTGGACACTCCCGGATTTTTTGATTTTGTGGGAGAAGCAGAGGAAGCGGCAGCGGCAGCAGACGCGGCAGTGATCGTGGTATCCGGCAAGTCCGGTGTTCAGGTAGGAACCCAGAAGGCATGGGAGCTGTGCGAGAAGTATAACCTGCCGAGAATGTTCTACGTTACGGAGATGGATATTGATAATGTCAGCTACCGTGAGGTCGTAGAGAGCCTGACAGAGCTGTACGGCAAGAGAATCGCTCCGATCCACATGCCGATGCGTGAGAATGGGAAGTTTGTGGGATACGTCAATATTGTAAAGAATAAAGGACGCCGCTTCATTGAGAAGGACCAGAGAACAGAGTGCGAGATCCCGGATTACTGTGTGGAATACGCTGAGAAGTACCGTGAGATTCTCCTGGAATCCGTGGCTGAGACCAGCGAAGAATTCATGGACCGCTATTTTGCGGGAGAAGAATTCTCCGTGGCTGAGATCTCCGCAGCGCTTGCTTACAACGTATCGGACGGATCGCTCGTACCGGTCTGCATGGGCTCCCCGGTGAACCTGCAGGGTATTCACACGCTGCTGGATGATATTATCGGATATTTCCCGGATCCCTCCAAGAGAGAGCGTGCCGGCATCAACCGCAAGACGAATGAGATCTTTGAGGCAAATTACGATTTCGCGAAGGCAAAATCCGCAACGATCTTTAAGACGATCGTAGACCCGTTCCTGGGCAAATATTCTATGATCAAGGTATGCTCCGGCGTTATCAAGTCCGACGACGTACTTTACAACGTAGACCAGGAGTCTGAGGAAAAGCTCAACAAGCTGTACGTTCTGGAAGGCTCCAAGCCTCTGGAAGTTCCCGAGCTTCACGCCGGCGATATCGGCGCGATTGCGAAGCTGGGCGACGCGAAGACAGGCGACAGCCTTGCGACCAAAGCAGTTCCCGTAATGTACGGCAAGCCGGAAGTATCCGTTCCGTATACCTGCAAGCGCTACAAAGTGGCAAATAAGAACGATATGGATAAAGTTGCTCAGGGCCTTGCGAAGATGGCGCAGGAAGACCTCACCATGCGCACGGTCAATGATTCCGCGATGCATCAGTCGCTGCTGTACGGTATCGGCGATCAGCATCTGGACATCATCGTGAGCAAGCTCAAAGAGAGATACAAAGTTGACGTGGAACTGTGCAAGCCGAAAGTTGCGTTCCGCGAGACGATCCGCAAGAAATCCGATGTGGAAGCCAAGTATAAGAAGCAGTCCGGCGGACACGGCCAGTACGGCCACGTTAAGATGCGCTTCGAGCCGCTGAGCGATCTGGAGACACCGTATGAGTTCGAGCAGGAAGTTGTCGGAGGCGCTGTTCCGAAGAACTACTTCCCGGCAGTGGAGAAGGGTATCCAGGAAGCCGTACAGTCAGGCCCGCTTGCAGCTTATCCGGTTGTTGGCGTCAAAGCTGTTCTGTACGACGGATCTTATCATCCGGTAGACAGCTCCGAGATGGCATTCAAGACCGCCGCGATTCAGGCGTTTAAAAAGGGCTTCATGGAAGCTTCCCCGGTTCTTCTCGAGCCGATCGTATCCATGAAGGTGAAAGTTGCCGACAAGTATACCGGAGATATCATGGGCGATCTGAATAAGCGCCGTGGCCGCGTGCTCGGCATGAACCCGGATCATAAGGGCAATCAGATCATTGAGGCTGACGTGCCGATGCTGGAGATCTACGGATACTCCACAGTCCTTCGCTCCATGACAGGCGGAAGCGGAGAGTTCTCCTACGAATTTGCCCGCTATGAGCAGGCTCCGTCCGATATTCAGCAGACGGAGATCGAGGCGAGAGCAAGCAAGCTGGAGAACGGAGACGACTGACGATAAACAGCGCCGACAGTGTTGAAAAAATATCATATCTATTGTATGATAGCAGGGATAGGCAAGGCTTATCCCTGTTTATATTTTGCAGAAAAGGAGAGTAATAAAAACATGAAAGGTATCAAAGGCAGGCTGCTCGCCGTACTCGCAGTCCTGATCGCGGCGGGCGTCTATTATTATGTGGCGCTGCCGGCAATCAACATCCACAACAGCGGCTTCTGGATTTTCCTGATCGGGCTGGTGCTCGTGATTCTGCTGCTGTACAGCGTCCGCAGACGGATGCGCACTGCACAGGAGATCAGGCAGAGCCGATTCGTGAAGTTCGGCCTGGCGCTGGCAGGCGTGCTGGTGATTGTGTTCGCGGTGGGAAGCATTTTATCCTCCCCGATTGTAAACGCGAAGCGCTACCAGCAGCTGATCGTGCCTGAGGAGCGCGATTTCACAGAGGATATCCAGCAGATCGGGTTTGATCAGATCCCGCTTCTCGACAGAGATTCCGCTGCGATCCTCGGAGACAGAAAGCTCGGCAGCATGGTGGATATGGTGTCGCAGTTCGTGGTCAGCGATCTCTATTCCCAGATCAACTATCAGGAGAAGCCGTACCGCGTTTCCCCGCTGGTATACGCAAGCCCGGTAAAATGGCTGACAAACCAGAAGAACGGAATTCCGGCGTATATGATGATCGACATGACGACACAGGATACCCAGCTTGTGAAGCTGGATCAGCCGATCAAATATTCCCAGGCAGAGTATCTGAACCGGAATATTTACCGCCATCTGAGATTCCGCTATCCGACGTATATTTTTGACCAGCTGAGCTTCGAGATTGATGACAACGGCGTTCCGTACTGGATCTGCCCGGTGAAGGAGTACACGATCGGACTGTTCGGCGGACAGACGATCGGCCGCGTGGTGCTGTGCAACGCGCAGACCGGAGAGACGGTTGACTATGCCATCGAGGACTGCCCGCAGTGGGTAGACCGCGCATATCCGGCGGATCTGCTGATTGAGCTGTATAATTACCACGGAACCCTGATCAATGGATTTATCAACAGCGTATTCGGTCAGAAAGGCTGTCTGAAATCCACGGACGGCTATAATTATCTCGCTCTGGACGACGACGTATGGGTATACACCGGCGTAACATCCGTCAACAGCGACCAGTCCAACGTGGGCTTTGTGCTGATGAACCAGAGGACCAGCGAGACGCGCTATTATTCTATCAGCGGCGCGGAGGAATACTCCGCAATGTCCTCAGCGGAAGGACAGGTGCAGAACCTGGGCTACAAGGCGGCGTTCCCCCTGCTTCTGAACATCAACAATGAGCCGACCTATTTCATGGCTCTGAAGGACGACGCGGGCCTGGTGAAAAAGTACGCGATGCTGAATGTGCAGCGCTATCAGAACGTGGCGATCGGCGACACGGTGCAGGAGTGCCAGGAGGAGTACACGAAGCTTCTGAACAGCAGCGGCATTGTTTCCGAGGACGCAGAATCCGAGAGCGTGTCGGGAACGATCGCAAAGATTTCCCAGGCGGTCATTGACGGAAATTCCCACTATTATCTGATGCTCGAAGGGCAGGAGGAGATCTTTGACGTGCCCGTGGCCGATCTGGTGGAAATTGTGGCGTACAGCGAGGGAGATTCCATATCTTTCGAATACATCGCGGGAGACCCGACATGCACAGTGACGGAAATTAACTAAAACGTGATTGTACTTTTTACGAAAAAATGGTATACTGAACCATGAGATGATATTCTGTACATGCGGACATTTTAAAACATGAGGAGGATTTAAAATGTTATACGAGGATGTACAAAAATTCAGCAACGCAGCAGCGGGAAAGATCAAGCTGCTGAACGAACATTTCGGCAAATACTTTCTGCGGGCTATCATGGCGGGCTTCTTTATCGCGGTTGCCATGATCTACAGCAACGTGGTTGGAAATGTATTCAGCAGTGTGGAAGGGCTGGCGCCCTGGGGCAAGTTCATCGGCGCGATCGTATTCTCCATTGCGGTGCTGCTTATCGTATTCATCGGAAGCGAGCTCTTCACAGGCAACAACCTGATCATGGCTTTCGGTGCGTTCGATAAAAGAGTTTCCTGGAAAGACGCAGGCAAGGTGTGGCTGGTCAGCTACATAGGAAACTTTGTGGGATGCGTGATCTTTTCTCTGATCTTCGTTGGCGCGGGAGCTTCCGGTACTGCAGACTATTTTGCAAGTATCATTGACGGCAAGCTTTCCATTCCGATTCCCGAGATGTTCTGCCGCGCAGTGCTCTGCAACTTCTTTGTTTGCCTGGCTGTGGCATGCGGCACCAAGCTCAAGAGTGAATCTGCGAAGTTCTGTATGATCTGCATCTGTATCTCAGGCTTCGTTATGTCCGGCTTCGAGCACTGTGTAGCCAATATGGCAATTTTCACCACCACGCTCTGCCTGGTGGATGGAGTCTCCGTGCTGGATATGATCCGGAACCTGGTGGTCGTAACACTCGGAAATATGGTCGGCGGAGCGATTCTGCTCGCCATGCCGCTCAGATACATGAGCAACGACAAGTGATCGTACCAGGAAACACAAACCACAGGGACGCGGTTACGCCAGTAACCCGTCCCTTAAAAATTTTTGAAAAGGAATATTTTATGGCAAAATCTCTATACATAGCAGAGAAGCCCAGCGTGGCGCAGGAGTTCGCGAAAGCACTGAAGATGAACGCCCGCCGCCAGGACGGCTATCTGGAATCCGATGACGCGGTGGTGACCTGGTGCGTAGGACACCTGATCACGATGAGTTATCCGGAAAAATATGATGAAAAGCTCAAAAAATGGAGCCTGGACACCCTCCCTTTTCTGCCGAAGGAATTTAAGTACGAAGTGATCCCTTCCGTGAAAAAGCAGTTTACGATCGTGAGCGGGCTGCTCAACCGAAAGGACATCGACACGATCTATGTCTGCACCGACTCCGGGCGGGAGGGAGAATATATTTACCGCCTTGTGGAGATGATGAGCGGGGTCAAAGGGAAGCGGCGCCTGCGCGTCTGGATCGACTCCCAGACCGAGGAAGAGATCCTCAGAGGCATACGGGAGGCAAAGGATTTAAGCGAGTATGACAACCTGAGCGCCTCCGCCTATCTGCGCGCCAAGGAAGACTATCTGATGGGCATTAATTTCTCCCGCGTACTCTCTCTGAAATACGGCGGAAGCGTCAACAACTATCTGGGCGGAAAGTACCAGGCAATCGCCGTTGGGCGTGTGATGACCTGCGTGCTCGGCATGGTGGTGCGCCGGGAACGGGAGATCCGCACCTTTGTGAAGACGCCCTTTTATCGGGTGCTGAGCAGCCTCTCATTCGGCGGCAGGACATTTGAAGGTGAATGGCGCGCCGTGGAGGGCAGCCGGTATTTTCAGTCCCCGAAGCTGTATAAGGAGAACGGCTTCCGGGAGAAGAAGGACGCGGAAGCTCTGATCAGCGCGCTGTCGGCAAACGAGCCGCTGCAGGCTGTTGTGGAGAAGACAGAGCAGAGGAAAGAAAACAAGAATCCGCCGCTTCTCTACAACCTGGCGGAGCTTCAGAACGACTGCTCCCGCCGCTTCAAGATCAGCCCTGATGAGACGCTCAAGATCGTACAGGAGCTGTATGAGAAGAAGCTTGTGACGTATCCGAGAACGGACGCCCGTGTACTCTCAACCGCAGTCGCAAAAGAGATTTCCCGGAACCTGAACGGGCTGAAGAACTACGCGGCAGCATCGCCCTTTGCGATGGAGATTCTGGAGCAGGGCAGCTATAAGGGAATTGGAAGAAGCCGCTACACGAACGACAAGCAGATTACAGATCATTACGCCATCATTCCCACCGGGCAGGGGCTTGGCGCCTTAAAGAGCGTGTCCGCGCAGGCAGGGCAGGTGTATGAGGCGATTGTGCGCCGGTTCCTGAGCATTTTTTATCCGCCTGCGGTATATCAGAAGGTCAGCGTTGTGACCGGCATAGAGAAAGAGAAGTTTTTCTCCAGCTTCAAGGTGTTGGTGGAGGAAGGCTACCTGAAAGTGGCAGGTGTCCCGGCGCCGAAGAAGAAGGACGACGGGGAGGAGATGACCTGCACGAAGGAGTTCCTGGAGAAGCTGAAGACTCTGAAGAAGGGCATGGTGCTCCCTGTAAAGGGCTTTGAGATCCGGGAAGGGGAGACTTCACCGCCGAAGCGCTACACCTCGGGATCTCTGATCCTGGCGATGGAGAACGCGGGACAGCTTATTGAAGACGAAGAGCTGCGGGCGCAGATCAAGGGAAGCGGTATCGGCACCAGCGCCACGCGCGCGGAGATTCTCAAGAAACTTCTGACCATCAAATATCTCGCGCTGAACAAGAAGACGCAGGTGATTACGCCGAATCTTCTCGGAGAGATGGTCTTTGATGTGGTCAACCACTCCATCCGCTCCCTCCTGAATCCGGAGCTTACCGCGAGCTGGGAGAAGGGCCTGACGTATGTGGCGGAGGGCACCATAGAGCCGGAGGAATATATGCAGAAACTGGAACATTTCGTGGGACGCCACACCGTGGCGGTCATGAATCTCAACAACCAGTACCAGCTTCGTCAGTGCTACGACGCTGCGGCTGTAAATTATAAAAAGAAAAAATAGAGGAGAATGAAAAAATGAGAGATGTGACGATTCAGGAACTGTACACACTGGACGAGACCATCGCAAAGGAGATCTTTGAGGGCAGAACGTACCCCTGGGAGGTGCTTCCGTGCATTAAGGATTTTATCCTGAAGCTTGGCGGGACACTCTCCCCCGAAGAGTATGACAGAGTCGGGGAGAACGTCTGGATCGCGAAGGATGCGAAGGTCGCTCCAACCGCTTCCATCAACGGGCCTGCGATCATCGGAAAGGGCGCGGAAATCCGCCAGTGCGCGTTTATCCGTGGAAATGCCATTGTGGGCGAGGGTGCTGTGGTGGGAAATTCCACAGAGCTGAAGAACGTGATCCTGTTCAACAAAGTGCAGGTCCCCCACTATAACTATGTGGGAGACTCCATCCTGGGCTACAAAGCGCATATGGGCGCGGGTTCCATCACCTCCAACGTAAAGGCCGACAAAAAGCTGGTCGTTGTAAAAGGCGAAGGAGAACAGATCGAGACAGGATTAAAGAAGTTCGGCGCCATGCTTGGAGACAATGTGGAGGTGGGCTGCAACAGCGTTCTCAATCCGGGAACCGTTGTCGGAAAAAACAGCAATATTTACCCGCTGTCCAGCGTCCGCGGCGTGATTCCGTCCGGGCACATCTTCAAGAACAGTAAGGAAATTGTAAAGAAGTTTACAGAATAGTACATTGACAGCCATACCGCTGCAAAGATATACTGAGAGTGATATTTTTGCAGCGGTATTTTTCTGAAAATATTTTCCGAAATCGTCTGCGGAGAGGAGATAAATTCATGCTTGAAGTACAGGAACTGACAAAAAAATATGGAAAAACCACAGCGGCGGACCGCGTGACCTTCACGGTCCCTCCCGGAAATATCGGGGTGCTGCTCGGACCGAACGGGGCAGGAAAATCCACGGTGATCAAGAGTATTGCCGGGCTTCTGAAGTACACGGGCGGCATCGGGATCTGCCGGATGCCGGCGCGCAGTCTGGAGGCGAAGAAAGTATTTGCCTATGTGCCGGAAATTCCGTCCATGTTTCCCTCCCTCTCAGTGGAGGAGCATCTGGAATATATCAGCCGCGCCTACGGGCTGGGAGACTGCCGGGAGTATATGGAGGAGCTGCTGGAGCGTTTTGAGATGAGCGATAAGCGGGACAAGCTCGGAAATGAGCTGTCGAAGGGAATGATGCAGAAAGTTTCGATCTGCTGCGCGCTGCTCATCCGCCCGAAGGTCATTCTGTTTGACGAGCCGATGGTAGGGCTCGACCCCAAAGCGATCAAGGAACTCAAGGATGTGATCCTGGAGCTGAAGGAACACGGAGTGACCGTTCTCATCAGCACACATATGCTCGAAATGGTGCAGGAACTCTGGGACATTGTGTTTGTGATGGAGAAGGGCAGCATCGTCTCTTCCTGCACAAGAGAGGAAGCGAACGGCAGGAATCTCGATGAGCTGTTCTTCTCAGTGACAGAGGGGGACGGGGAATGAGATCGATACTGTATATCCAGAAGCGCGCCTGGATTAACCGCATAAAGCGGGCGCTTTATAAGCCGGGCACCTACGTCTATATTGTGCTGTTTGGCTTTTATATTTTTTTAATCGGAACCACCATCAGCCAGGGGGCGGATTTTCTCAAAACTATTGGCCTGAACACCCCGCTGACATTTGCGGCGTTCTATTCCGCGCTGCTTCTGTACCTGACGCCGCCATCGTATGTCAGCTATGCGAAGCACAAGGGACTGGTCTATATACCTGCTGACGTACAGTTTGTATTTTCCGCGCCGGTTTCCCCGAAGAAGGTTCTGGTGTACGCCTACCTGAAGAACGTGCCCGTTTCCATTATTGTGGGAATTCTGGTTGCCGCTGTGGGCGTCATATGGTTCCAGGTCCCGCTGTGGAAGGGAATCTGCTTTTTCCTGGTCATTGGGGTTGCGGAGCACGTGATGATGGCGGCGCTGACGATCTGCCTGTATGGAAATGAGCGGTTTGCGGAGAAGACTACGAAGAGGTTCGGAAGAATTCTGTATCTGGTGCTCGCGGGACTGGTCGGTGTGGCGGCGTACTATCTGTATGTGAACGGGCTGCACGTTTCCACCGTGATCAGCTATCTGTCCAGCCCGTGGCTGCAGCTCGTGCCGCTGATCGGATGGCAGATTGCAGTTATGCGGCTGATTCTGGTCGGCCCGGCGCTGTTCACGGTGATCGGGAGCTGCCTGTATGTGCTGGCATTTGCGGCATTCGTGATTCTGGCGTGGAAGATGAAGTGCACCGGAGAATATTATGAGGACGCGATGACGTTCGCGGACGACTATCAGAAGGCGCTTGACAAGCAGAAAAAAGGCGATACCACGCTCAATATAAAGCCGGGAAAACTTCGCCGCGCCTCAATCCGTTATCAGGGCGGCGGGGCAAAGGCGGTCTTTTACCGTCAGCTCCTGGAATACAAGAAGCGCCGTTTCTTTCTGTTTGGAGGACGCACGCTGACAGCCCTGATCATAGGAGCCGGCGCGGTGGTGCTGTTTTCCATGGGTGAAATCTCTGTCAGCGGTGCCGGAAGATACTATACCGTACCGGGAATCCTTGGCTACCTGGCGTTTATCTTCAGCACAGTCGGAGGAAAGTGGGAGAAAGAACTGGAGAACCCGTACATCTATCTGATCCCGGACACACCGTTTAAGAAACTCTGGTATGCCACTCTGCTGGATCACGTCCGCACTGCAGTGGACGGGCTGCTCATCAGCGCGCCGATCGTGCTGTATCTGGGAATGCCATGGTGGTACATCGTGATCTTTACGCTGTTTGCGGTACTGATGCAGGCGGCGCGCCTGTACGCCGACACCGTGGCAAATGCCCTGATAGGAAACAGCCTCGGAAACGTAGCGCGCCAGTTCCTGAATATGGGAATTTTCCTGCTGGTCGTGGGGATCGTAGTTCCGATCATGATCCTCGTCCACATCTTCGCCGGCCCGCTTCCGGCTCTGCTGGCAGGCTGCCTGTACTTCGCGGCAGCGGCAGGGGCGCTGATGGCAGGAGGGGCGATGTGCTTTGTGAGGATGGAGATGAAAGAGTAAAAAAGAATGGAGTTGTGAAATAACCGTTTAGAAGAAAAAGTCCATCTGGGGCAAACTTCCAGATGGACTTTTTGGTTAAAATCAAAAAAATAATCTGTTCTTTTTCTATACACTGTTCTATTTGACTCTTGCGTTGACTATTTATGAGGGCATACTTTAAAAGTTGTTGATGAAAGAAGATCACCCCATAGAGTATTTCCACATTTTGAGCAATGCTTGGCTTCATAAGTTCTTACGATACATCCTCCGTTTCCATCCTTAGTATGTGTCGCAATTTTTCCTACTGAATATACATGTTTGCAATCTGATTTACGGCTGGAAATATCTGTATAGACTTTCCCTAAATCGTCTATAAATATAATATCTGAATCGGTAAAGTCTAAAAGTTCCGGAGAGTCTGTATAAAAGAATATTTCAGTATCGGAGGATAGAGGCGCCAGTTCATCTGTAGTCAATATAAGGGGGTTATATCCCAGTACAGAAACAGAAGAAACGCCAATAGAAACAAGTAGCAAAGCGCAAAAAAGAAGTGATTTGCAGAAAGAATTTTTGAATTTTTTCAGATTTTTCATAACCCAGATCCTTTCTTTGAAAAAATGTTTGGAAGTGTAAATAACCCCAGAACTGTATGGTCGTTTTATACCATCTGTGGGTGTGCATAAAGACAAAAGAAGAATACCGTATTGTTTTTGCGCTTCTGAATTTTGCCCCCTCAAAGCTATCATGTCTGCTGTGAGCTCATTACTGTTGTCCAAAGAAAAAAATAATAAGTAAGAAAAAGGGTTATACCAATGAAGCATAATAACGACCGAAGCTAAAAATTTAAAAAAGAGATCGCGTCGTTTAATATGCGTTAATTCATGCCGGAGAACAATTTCATAAACTTCAGAAGAAATCTCCCAATTTAAGGGAATATATATCTTATGTTTAAAGATACCGCTAGTAAAAGGGGAATCCAAATTTGGCAGCACAAAAATCTCCGGTATATGATGAATCTTTAGATTTTGGCAAGCAGTACAATATAATCGGTATTCGGGTGTAGTAGTCCCCAATTTTTGTATACCAGGAGAGCTAAAAGCCCTTTTTCTAAAACAATAATAACTAATAAAATATTTTGAAAAGCGGAAAAAAATTCCCGCAAGCCAGAATAATATAATAGCAATTAGCAGATTATTCTTTTCTGAAAAAAAGATGTACTCATCAGTATGGAACGGTAAAGATACATATGAGCTTATTGAAGCTCTTTCAGAAAAAGGATTCGAATATAAGTTAACATCGGTAATTCTTGAAAGCAGATTTCGCATATGGTAAACAAATACCGGTATCGGAAGCAAGAATATAAGCAAATTAACTCGCAATATTCGATTTCTCATAACGGGAGACAAAAACCATTTTTCTAAAGGGCGCAACAAAAGATTAAAAAGATAAAATACGCTCCCGCTAAGCGTCCAATAAAAGAAAAATGATAACGCACTGTTACTCATCTAAATACCTTCGCAATTCCTCAATATCTTTCTGTGAAAGTTTCCCTGCATTTCCTGTCAGCGCAGACATAAAATTTCCAAGCGATCCGCCGAATGAGTCGTCCAGGAAAGAATGCGTCCAATGTGAAATATACTCCTCTTTCGACATGGCTGACTCATAAATATGCCTGCGCCCGATACGGGAGGCTGTTTTTAAAGCGCCTTTTTCAACTAATCTTGTCAAATAGGTATGCAGAGTCTGTTTCTTCCAATTCTTATCTGTATTCTCAGCAAGATAATCCTCAATATCTCCAAAAGTTAGTGGACGTCCTGCGTTCCAGATAAATTCCATAAGCTCATATTCAGCCTCGGAAAGTCCATATTTTTGTGGCATAAACTCATCCTCCTTTATTTGAATTTATAATACTACAGAAGCATAGTATAGTCAATCAATTTTTTAGAAAAATAAGTGTTGACAGAAAATATAAAACGATTTATTATTATACTACAAGGTATTAGTACAAAGACAAGATGAAAAAATTAAATTATTTATGTTCAGCGAGAGACTCATAATCATGGTACTAGCTTTATAAAATGATATTGGGGTCAAAAGCCTGTCTATAGTACCTTGAAAAGTTCATATATTTTG
>CAKNMY010000054.1 GCA_930989745.1 uncultured Lachnospiraceae bacterium
ATCTCCACCGTCTGATGCTTTTTGTTATAGAAATAATCTTTTGCGATATTCGGATACTTTGTCGCAACCCGAATCAGCTGATTATGCTGCAGAAGCTCTCCCGCAGACTCCGGACCGCATACGCACATCCTGCACTTCCCGTATCCGAGATCCAGAACCTCATACAGCTTTCTGCCCTCTTCCAGGATCGTATCCTTTCCCACAATTCCGATATCCGCTGCCCCGTACTCCACATACGTGGGCACATCCGGTCCCTTGGCGAGGAAAAACCGCATCTTCAGTTCCTCATTTACAAAAATCAGCCTGCGGGAGCTCTTATCCTTCATCTCCTCGCAGGTGATTCCCACCTTCTCAAACAGCTCCAGCGTCTTCTCGGCAAGCCGTCCTTTTCCCAAAGCAAATGTCAAATATCTCATCTCTTCTGCGTCCTCCTAACTGTCCTGTCCCAGCAGCGCGCGAAGATCAATATTCTGCACCTCGCCCGTGCTCAGATTGATGGCAGATACCTGGTCCATGGACTTCAGATATACGATTCCTCCAAAGCCCATCCGCTTTCCGTACGCCTTATAGTCCTCCAGAAATCTGCCCTGCTGGACGCACTGGCACGCCACGTCCATGCCGTTCTCCCTGTGCTCGCCCGCAAGAGCGATCGCGGCACTGCGCATTGCAGGCGGATACAGGATCATCGTCCTGCCCTGGGGCACCGGAACCGAAATCTTCTGGCGGTCGAGTGAGAGCAGAAGCTGATCCATCTGAATTCCGAATCCCACTGCCGGGAACTTCTTGCCGAAATACTCGCACAGATTATCATATCTTCCGCCCTTTGCCAGAGGTTCCCCGCTGCCGTATGTATATGCCTGGAAAATAATGCCCGTATAATACTGATACTGTGTCAGCATGCCCAGGTCAAAGGAAATATACTTCTCATATCCGTAGGCCTTCAGGATACCGTAGATCTCCTTCAGGCGCTCGATCGAAGCCACAGCCTTACGGTTATGCGTATAGAGAAGCGCCCGGTCGAGCACCTCCGCACTGCCGAACAGCTGCGGAAGCTGAAGAAACGCCCGCTCCAGGCCCTTGCCGAGCTTCTGCTGCTCAATCAGCTCCTCCACGCCGAAATGGTTCTTATCCGAGATTCTCCGTCTCAGTTCTTCCACAACATCCTCCGGCATCCCCGCATCCTGCAGAAGAGCCTGAAAATAGTCCACGCTGCCTACACTGATCTGAAAGTCCTTCAGACCGCTCTGCAGCATCGCGCACGCTGTCATCGCGAGTACCTCCGCATCCGCGTCCACGCTGTTGTCCCCCAGGAATTCCACTCCCATCTGAAGCGATTCCCGCAGCCGTCCCCGGTAGCTCGAATAATTAATATATGTATTTCCCTGATAGCAGAAGCGCAGAGGCATCTGCTCCTCCATAAAATACATAGACGCAGCCCGGGCCACAGACGGCGTAAAATCGGGCCGCAGTACCAGGGTATTTCCATCCCGGTCAAATAACTTATACAGTTCCTTGGAGGGAACTGTTCCCAGCTCCTTGCTGAATACCTCAAAAAACTCCAGAGCAGGCATATCCATCCTGCGGTATCCGAAGCGGTCAAAGACTTCCTGTACCCTGCCCTGCAGGTAGAGCTTCTTCTCGCACTCTTCGCTGTAGATATCCCGTACTCCCTCCGGCGTATGAATCAATCTTTTCATCTCATATCTCCTCGTATATTCTCGTACCTTCCTACAGCCGCACTTCACTTCACTACCATGCTGCCGTACGGAATTATCAAATTATAAACCACTTGCCTGCCCCTTGTCAATCCCTGGAGGATAAATCCCTTTGAAGCCCTTCCAGATACGGGACCAGCACCCCGCCTTTCTTCGTCAGGAAATAGGACGGGTCCAGCTCGGAGAGAAGAAAGCTCTTTCTCCCGCCGCTTTGCCCACGCTCCCAGAACTTCATCATATCGCAGAACCTCAGATAGTAGAATTCATCCCTGTGGCTGAAATACAGCAGCAAAAAAGCCACACCTTCCTGCCGCTCGAAATCCTCCATAAATCTCACCTGATGTTCATGGATGTTTGCCAGCGGAAACGTATCGGTGCGGCATTCTTTCGCGTCAAAGCACACAGGCACTCCCTGCACGGCGCCGATATAGTCCACAGTACTCTTCTTCTCAAAATATGCAAGCGTAATGTGTCTGTGCTCCTTGTCGATCCGGATGGGCGTGATGGGCGTCGGCACTTTCTGAATCAGTGCCAGCCCCTTATCCCTGTATTGTTCATTTGATCTGTTCACCAGCTCCTCCAGGGCAGAACCCCGAAGGCCTCTTGAACTCCATGTTCCCATTGCGCGTTCTCCTATTTCAGAAATCCGATCTTATTCAGCGGGAAATACCGCAGAACAGCCTTGCCGAGTATCGCATCCTTCTCCACATAGGTATTTACCCAGTAGCGGGAGTCCTTGGAGTGGTTTCTGTTATCGCCCAGCATAAAGTAGCAGTCTTCCGGCACTGTGTACGGCCCGAAATCGCCCTCCATCTCCTCGGGAATAAAGTCATCCCGAAGCGGTTCGCTGCTTCCGTCTATGTAGACCTTGCCGTCCCTGATCTCGACCGTCTCTCCCGGCAGCCCGATCACTCTCTTGATAAAGAGCTGCTCCGGATCATCCGGCCACTCAAAGATCACAATGTCATACCGCTCGGGATCATCGAACAGATACGAGAGCCGGTTTCCAAAGATCTGATCGCCCGTCATGATCGTATTCTCCATGGACGGCGAGGGGATCCGCGCATTGATGATGACAAAATGATTGAGTATAAATACGGCCACCAGGACAATGATGATCAGTTTGACATACTCCCACAGTTCTTTCACGATTTTCATAAACATCCATACTCCTTCTTCTCTTGTCTCTCCCCCCGATCCTCCGTTCCCGGAAGATCAAAGCCCTCTCCCTGCGCGATCCGGCCAAACAGCGGCGGCGGCGGAGCAAAAAAGGTTCTGTCCGAGAGGTTTGACAATTCCCCCTCCATGGCCGGGAACTTCAGCTCCCACGCGTGCAGCAGCTGATGCCTCAGGCCGTAAGTCTCCCGAAAATACCGGTTCATCTGCCCGTCGCTGTACTTCTCGTCGCCCACGAGAGGGTGTCCGATGCTTGCGAGATGGCTGCGGATCTGATGGGACTTCCCGGTGATCAGCAGGGTCTTTAAAAGAGTATATCTGCCGTTGAACGCCAGCGGTTCATACCGCGTTTCGATCCGGGAGGCGCCCTCCTGCTCCTCGCTGAAGATCTGCACCATATTTTTCTTCTCATCCTTCTTCAGCCATCCGCTGATGGACGCGCTCTCCCGCAGCTCGCCTTTTACAATGCTCAGATAATACTTATGCACGGTGCGCTCCCGGAAGCACCGAGAGAGCTGCTGCAGCGCCCCCACCGTCTTCCCGGCAGCCACCAGCCCGCTCGTATTGCGGTCCAGGCGGTTGCAGATGCCCGGGCGGAATGTCTTTAAGTCCTCCTGCGTAAGGCTGCCGTTCTCCAGAAGATGCGCTGTGACATACTCCACCAGCGAGACGTCTTCCGGCCTTGCCTTCTGTGAGAGCACCCCCGCGCGCTTGCTGATCAGCAGCACCTGATCGTCCTCATAGATGATATCCAGATTCCCGCTGCTCTCCGGCAGCGCCTCCCCGGAGGCAGCACCTGAAAACTTCTCAATCGTCTCGTCCGCCAGAAACAGCCGGATGGTGTCCCCGGCCGCAAGCTTCTCGCTTCCGGAAGCCTTCTTTCCATTGAGCGTGATGTTCTTCTTCCGCATCATCTTATATAAAAAGCTCTTTCCCGCAAGGCTCATATACTTCTGGAGGAACTTGTCGAGACGCTGTCCCTCCTCCTTGCCGGTTATATAAACTTCTCTCATCCGTTTCCTCCTAGAGTGAGATCGCGAGGATCGTGTTCTTAATCATCTCATCCCTCGACAATTCGGGATGGTCCTCATCCGGGGTAAATCGGATATTCTCATTTAATTCCTCCCGGTGGCTGTTCATATAGTCCAACCGTTCCAGGAAGGGCTTCAGCTCGGTGAAAATGCGCACCTTCTCCTTGTATCCGTTGGAACGCAGGATCTTCTGCACATGCTCCTCCATAAACGTCATGTTCTTCTCTTTCGGATTGTCCGCGTATCCCACTACGAGGCCGCCGCAGACTGCGAAGGCATCGATAAACTGCGTCTTCTCATAGGTGGTAAGACACATCTCGTAACTCATCACCAGGCTTCCCGCATGAGGAGCGATCTTCTCATATACTTCCTTCTTCATGGGCTTCTGCATCCACATCATAATCATTCCGACCGCGCACTTACATGCCGGCAGGCAGCCCAGAAGCGCCACCACGGTCAGAAGGTTATTCCTGGTCTTCGTATGTATCAGCCCCGTAAAGAAAATCAGCAGGGGGATCGCAAAGAGTACCAGCGTGAGCGCCAGGCGCCGTTTCTTCTGGGAAGAAATATACCCGAAATCACCCTTCTGGATCTTTTTCTTTTTTTGCTTCATAATCGTGTGAATCTTCCTTTCCTCGCAGATATTCCAATTCTAGCAGAGTTCCCCCAAAAATTCAAGAATGCCGCTCCTTCTTTTTGTGCACGTTGCGGATTGTCTTCTTCTTCGCCGCGCTCCTTCCTTTTCCCCGTTCGGAGCGTCCTGCTTTTTCTCCTGACGGCTTTGGTCTCTTCGCCGCGGCAAGCTTTCCGGCATCCGCGCTCTGCCTTGCCGGGTGCAGAAGACATTTGGGACCGTACCCGATCAGATCTTCCCTGCCGGCCTTTATAAGCGCTTCCTTTACCAGCGCATAATTTTCCGGCCGCCGGTACTGCAGAAGCGCCCGCTGCATCGCCTTCTCGTGAGGATTTCTCGGCACGTACACCGGCTGCATGTCCAGAGGATTCAGTCCGGTATAGTACATACAGGTGGACAGCGTGGACGGCGTCGGGTAGAAATCCTGCACCTGCTCCGGCGTGTATTTCAGGTCCCGCAGATACTCCGCCAGCTCCACTGCCTCCTTCAGAGAACAGCCCGGATGTGAGGACATCAGATACGGCACCGCATACTGCTCCTTCCCGTACTGACGGTTATAACTGTCATACTTCTTCAGAAAAGCCTCATAGACACTGTGCTTCGGCTTGCCCATGCACTGCAGCACCCGGTCCGCCACGTGCTCCGGAGCCACCCGGAGCTGGCCGCTGATATGGTACTGGACAAGTTCTTTCAGAAATGTATCCTTTCTGTCCGCCAGCACATAGTCGAACCGGATGCCCGAACGTATGAAAACCTTCTTCACTTTCGGCAGCCCGCGCAGCTTCCGCAGCAGCGCGACATAGTCCCCGTGGTCCGCGTCGAGATTCCTGCACGGTTCGGGGAAGAGACACTGGCGGTTTGTGCACACGCCCTTCGTGAGCTGCTTTTTGCAGGAGGGATGGCGGAAATCCGCTGTGGGCCCTCCGACGTCGTGGATGTATCCCTTGAAATCCTTCTCCTGCGTCATGGCCCTCGCCTCCCGCAGAATGGATTCATGGCTTCTCGTCTGAACAATCCTGCCCTGATGGAACGTCAGAGCGCAGAAATTACAGCCGCCGAAGCAGCCACGGTTGCTGGTCAGGCTGAACTTAATCTCGCTGATCGCCGGAATGCCTCCCTGATCATCATAAGACGGGTGCCAGGCCCGCATATAGGGCAGATCGTACACATCATCCATCTCCTGCTGCGTCAGAGGCTTTGCCGGCGGGTTCTGTACGACATAGCCCTGGCTGCCATACGGCTCCGCCAGCACTTTCGCGGTAAATGGATCCGTATTGCGGTATTGCGTCAGAAAGCTCGCGGCATAGGCGCGCTTGTCCGTGCTGACTGTCCCGTAATCCGCAAGCACCTCCGGATCCGGTATGTGATCCAGCGTCTTCGCCCTGTAGACGGTTCCGGGAATAAAGGTAATGTCGCCGATATCAAGGCCGCTGTCCAGCGCCTCCGCGATCTCAACGATCGAATGTTCTCCCATGCCGTAGGAAATCATATCCGCGCCGGAGTCCAGCAGCACGGAGCGCTTCACCTGATCCGACCAGTAATCGTAGTGGGCAAGGCGGCGCAGGCTTGCCTCGATGCCGCCCAGAATCACGGGCGTCTTCTTATACGCGCGCCGAATCAGATTGCCGTAGACAATCACCGCCCGGTCGGGGCGCAGTCCCATCTTTCCCCCAGGCGAATAGGCATCCGTGCTGCGGCGCTTCTTCGACACCGTGTAATGGTTCACCATGGAGTCCATATTTCCGGCAGACACGAGAAAGGCGAGCCTCGGCTCCCCGAATTCCCGGATGCTCGCCTCATCTCTCCAGTCCGGCTGCGCGATAATTCCAACTTTATATCCCCGCGATTCCAGCAGCCGCGTGATGATCGCAGTTCCGAAGGAAGGATGGTCCACATACGCATCCCCTGTTATGTATACAAAATCCATCTGCCGGATGTTCTGCTGCTCCATCTCCCGGCGGGTCATCGGTAAAAATCCCATCTATAACACCTCATAGCTTCCTGTCATCAGATCCGTATACGTACGAATATAATAATCTGCAAGTTCTCTCTTCTCAGCTTCCTGTCTGCTGCTGAACGCGTCCTCTACCGCGCAGACCGCCATCCCCGCGCGCTTCCCCGCAAGGATTCCCATGGGGACATCCTCAAAGACAAGGCAGTCCTTCGGGTCTGTTCCAAGCTGCCCGGCTGTGTGCAGATAGACGTCCGGCGCCGGCTTTCCGCGTTCCACCGCCGCGCACGTCTGCACCGTGTCAAAAAGCCCGTCAACTCCATGGGTGAGCAGTACGGACTGAACCAGCTCCATGCTGTTGCTGGACGCGATTCCGATACGGATCTTTCTGCGCTTCAGCTCCCGCAGGAACTCCTCCGCTCCGTCCTTGAACGGAATCGTCAGATACTTTTCCCTGGCCATGGCAAGCCACGTCTCCTCGATCTCCTCAACGGTAAGCGGAAGCGAAAAGCGCTCCCTGAAATACGAGGCAGTTTCCCGAAAACTCTTTCCCTCCAGACATTTCTGCAGATCCTCCGGCACTTCATACCCGAATCTTCCGAGAAATTCCACGTCGATCTGCGCCCAGATCCCCATGGACGGGATCAGCGTTCCGTCCAGATCAAAGATCACAGCCCTCACCTGCGCGAGCAACTCATCCAGCGGATGGCTCCTGCGTGGTTTCCCGCAGTTTTTCAGTTCTCTTATCTCCTGCTGCGTAAGAGGCCGGAACGCTCCGCAGGCAAGGTCTTCCGGCAGTCGAAGGCTGCCCATGGAAAGGCGTTTCAGATAGACAACCTCTTTCCCCACAGCCTCGAACATCCGCTTCACCTGGTGGAATCTTCCCTCCCGGATCACGAGCGTGATCTCACTCTCCTCACCGGAATAGAGAATCGTCAGCTCTGCGGGAAGCGTCGGCTTTTCATCTCCGATATCCACTCCCTGCGCGAACTTCACGGCATCCTCCTGTGTCACTCTGCCGCGGACTCTTGCAAAATACTCCTTGTCCACGTGCTTTCCGGGTGAGAGCAGGTTGTGCGCCAGAGCGCCGTCGTTGGTGATCAGCAACAGTCCCTCCGTGTCCTTGTCGAGCCTTCCGACGGGAAAGAGGTCCTGACGCCGCTTCCCGGGCAAAAGATCCAGCACTGTTTTCTGACGCCCGTCTCTGGTCGCGGACACCACGCCTGCGGGCTTATTCAGCAGATAATAGGCCATCTCTTCATATGCAACCGGACTACCGTCCAGTTCCACGCGCTCCGCGTCGGTATCAATCTTTGTCTCCGGGGCTTTTACGGTCTTTTTATCTACGGTCACTCTTCCTTTCCTGATCATTGCCTTCACCTCGCTGCGGGTTCCGCAGCTCATCTCGGCAAGGTATTTATCCAGACGGATCTTCGCCATATTGTACACTCCTTTTGTCACTGCCAGCGCCAGCCGGCGTAATATTTATTCTTCAGAATTCCTCCGGACAGCTTGCCCCATCCCAGGGGATATCCGTCCACGCACACAAGATGCCAGCCCTTTGCCTTCGGCTGTGCAAGATCCGACACATCCAGCGTCTCGCCCTTTAAATACTTCACGGTCCGGCTGTCAGAGAGTTCCAGATCAATGCATCTCGGATATTCCTCTTTCCTCAGGTTCATGGCAAGCGCCTGAGACGGTTCAAAGCGGTTCTTTGCTATACTGCCCAGAAGCAGCCCTGTGCGCAGATAGCGCACACCCGGATACACCGGCAGTCCCTGCGGCAGATAGTAGAGCTGCTCCCCCGCGATATAAAACCGCGAGCTGTCAAAATCTCTGCGGATCTCAGACAGGAATTCGCCCGCCGCTTCGGGAACCTCCCGCTTTCCCGGTCTTTTGGACGCCTTATTTTTCCCGTTGTCACGCGCGCCCGGCGTCTGCTCCTTTTTGCGCAGCAGCGCCAGGAAATGTCCCTCTCCGTTCATCCGGTGCGGAAAAATCCTCACGCACTTTGCAAGCTCCGGCATATCCGCATCCGCGTATCCCTCGTGAAATCCCTCGTAAGGGGCGATTTCGCACAGTTCCATATCCTCCCGCTCAGTCAGCAGATACCGAATCGTGCCCTCGTCCTCCTCCCGGTCAAACGTGCAGGTGGAGTACAGCAGATATCCTCCTGGCTTTACCATCTCCGCTCCCTGCAGGATTAACGATCTCTGCACCGGAATATACGATTCCGGCGGGCGCTCCTCCCAGAACTGCATCATCTGAGGTTCTCTTCGGAACATCCCCTCTCCCGAACACGGGGCGTCTATGAGCACACGGTCAAATGTCTCCTGCCAGATTCCCGCAAGCTTCGCAGGGTCCTCGCCCGTCACATAAATATTTCCGATTCCCTGCAGCTCCAGATTCTTCAGCAGCGCCCGTGCGCGGGAAGTGCTGATATCGTTTGCCACCAGCACGCCCTCCCCCGCAAGCCGCGCTCCCAACTCTGTCGCCTTTCCTCCGGGGGCAGCGCACAGATCCAGCACCAGCTCCCCGGGCCTGGCTCCCAACCGATCGGCGGGCGTCATAGCGCTCGGCTCCTGCAGGTAGTAAAGCCCCGCGTAATAATACGGATGCTTGGAAGGAGCCGCGTGGTCTTCCTTTTCGACATCATAAGAAAACCCGTTGTCTATCCACGGCACGGGTTCTGATAAAAACGGTATTCTGCTTTTGAGTTCCTCCGGGTCCGCCTTCAGGCGGTTGACCCGGAGTCCGTTGTGTACTTTCTTCTGAAAGCTCTCCTCCCAGGCGGAATATTCATCCCCCAGGAGCGCCTTCATCTTTTCTCTGAATGTATCCGGTATCTGCATGGCACTAAAATCCTCCCTGGATATCGCAGGTCACAGCCTGGGCGCGATACCCCTCTGATATGATGTCCAACTGTTCATGAAACTGCTGCAGCTGGCGCAGATCGTTCGTCGCGTATATGCGGTAAAACTCATCCTGGATCTTCATAACTTCCCGCTTATTGGAAAGCCGGTACAGATTCTCAATATTATTGAGGATATCAGATACAAGATTCGTCTGAAGCTGCGAGGAATTCTGCGCGTCCATAATCTCGCTGCGCACGGAAGACATCTCGTTGTCCAGGGCAATGATTGCCTCCGCGGCCTTGGACAGACGCTCCTTCACATGCTTCGGAATATTCGTCTTATATTTATACTGCAGAGAATGTTCTATTGTCGCCCAGAAGTTCATTGCCATGGTGCGGATCTGGATCTCTGCCTGCAGCTTCTTGGGGCCGTCCATGGTCTCCACCGTATAGTAAATGATCAGATGATAACTGCGGTATCCGCTTTCCTTCATATTCCGGATATAGTCCTTCACACTCTTGATCTCCATATCCGAACGCTTCGAGATAATCTCCGCCACCTTCTCGATATCTTCCACAAACTGGCAGATAATCCGAAGTCCGGCGATATCCTCCACTTCCTCCTCCATACGCTCCATGGGAATTCCTTTTCTCTGCATCTTCTCCAGAATACTTGAGATGCTCTTCACCCGTCCCGTCACCTGCTCAATGGGAGAATACAGATCCCGGTCCCGGTGTTCTTTGATCAGATGATTAAACTTTGCAACCAGTTCACGCACTGCCAGCTCATACGGATTTAAAATATTATGCCATAACTGTATTTCCATTTTCAAATCTCCTATCTACCATCTAATTGCTTTTTTATCTGTAAACAGTATTTTATATCCGCAAGCGGAACGTTTTGTGTTTTTTCAATTATAACACAAAATTCATCCTTTGCGCCTTAAAATGCAAATTTCCGCACATTTTTCTCAAGATAACGCAGTACCGGATAAGGATTTACACTGATCTCCGGGGACTGCTCTGTGGAGACGTAAATTCCGAAGTGCAGATGCGGGGGAAACTGTCCTGCAGTGCCTTCACTCCCGTAGCCGCTGTCTCCCAGATAACCAAGCAGCTCCCCCGCCCAGACGCGCTCTCCGACCGTAAATTCCCTTGCGTACGAGGAAAGATGGGCATAATAAAAATACCCCCCGGCGTCGCTGCGGATTCCGATCCGGTATCCGCCCAGCGTCAGCCAGCCGATATGTTCCACATACCCGCCGCACACAGAAAGTACGGGATAATATCCCGCCTCCTGTACAGAGCCGAATATGTCGCAGCCCTCGTGGCTCCGTTTCCCACCGTAAGAGCGCGGCTGCATCCAGCCATCCTCGTAGGAAAAATCCTCCGGAAGCCTCACGCTCCTTGCGACAGGGAAATTTTCAGCGCCCTCCCAGACGCTGCGGTACGCCTCCAACAACTGATTATATGCGTCCTCCCGGTAATCGAGAAGCAGTTTTTTTGCCCTCCGGTAGCGCGCACTGCTCTCCACACGAAAAGGAGTCAGGGAAAAACGGTGCAGTACCATCGAAACCGCGAGAATCTCCTCAGGCTCCTCCCCGGTGCGCTCTGCCTCCTTCAGGACCTTCTCATACGTCCCTTCGGACAGATCCATGGCCCGGAACGCTTCGCTCTGCACCGTGCTCATGGAAAGGCTGCCGACCGTTCCCCGGATCTCCAGGAAAATCAGTTCCCCTGCTGTGAGAAGCAGCAGGCACGGAAGTAAAAACAGATAAGAACGCAATGTTGATTTTTTCATCGCTTCATTATATGCGCAATGGTGTGATTACAGAACAGCTTTTTTCCGTTTCCGAAAAAAAGAGGCTCTGCCCGATAATAGAGCAAAGCCTCCTGACCTTTGGATCTTAATTATGGATGCTTTCCAGCACGTTCAGCAGATATGCATACATTCTCTGCACGGAGGAAATGGAAAGTTCCTCCTCTGTCGTGTGAACGTTGTGCATCGTGGGTCCGAAAGATACGCAGTCGAGTTCCGGCATCTTGCCGTAGAACAGTCCGCACTCCAGACCTGCATGAATCGCCTTCACCTCCGGCTTCTCGCCGAACTGCTTTTCATACACTTCCACCATCAAATCGCGCAGCCGGGAATCCTTCTTATACTCCCACGCCGGATATGCGCCCTGCGGCGTGAACTCTCCGCCCAGGAACTCTGTCACATAGCGGATTCTGTCTGTCAGCGCGTCTTTTCCGCTTCCCACAGAGCTTCTCACGCTGGAGGAGCCATACAGAACGGACGGTCCCAGCTTGATGATGCCGAGGTTTGTTGAGGTCTCCACAAGTCCCTCAATCTCTCCGCTCATCTTCTGAATGCCGTTCGGCACATTCATCAGGAAAAAGCATACCTTTTCCTTGCTCACCGTATCCAGCACAGCCAGCTCTCCTTCGCCGCATTTCCGGCAGGCAACGGTAATGTCTCCGTCTGTGCCGCTGTATTCTTTTCTCAGATCTTCCGTCATCTTCTCTGCAAAGGACTGCAGCGTCTCCTCAGCGGAGCCGTCTGCCACAATCACCATGCTTGTGCTGCGCGGGATCGCGTTATCCTTCAGGCCGCCCTCCAGCTCTGCAATGGAATAATCCAGCTCCTGACTCAGAGAATAGATGAGACGTCCCATAAGGATATTGGAGTTCGCGCGGTTCTTGTCGATCTCCACTCCGGAGTGGCCTCCCAGCAGTCCGCTGATGGAAATCTCATACTGCGCGCCGCTTCTCTGCTCATAGCGCACCGGAATCTCGGTTATCGCAGTCAGTCCGCCTGCGCAGCTGATCCACAGATATCCCTCCTCCTCGGAATCCATATTGATGAAATACTTTCCTTTCAGATCCGAGCAGTCCAGCGCTGCCGCACCCAGCAGTCCGATCTCTTCATCCGTTGTGATCAGCGCTTCGATCGCCGGATGCTTCAGAGTGTCGTCGTCCAGCACTGCCATCATAAACGCAACCGCAATGCCGTCATCCCCGCCCAGCGTCGTGTCCTCTGCGGTGATATAATCGCCTACAATCTTGAGTTTGAGCGGATCTTTATGAAAATCGTGATTACTCTCCGGCGTCTTCTCAGCGACCATGTCGCAGTGTCCCTGCAGAATCACGGTCGGAGCATCCTCATACCCCAAAGTCGCGCTCTTGCGGATGATGACGTTATTGTTCTCATCCTGTCTGTATTCCAGATTTCTCTCCTTTGCGAAATTCACCAGAAAATCACTGATCTCTTTTGTATTTCCGGATCCGTGCGGAATCTTGGTGATCTCCTCAAAAAAGTGAAATACCCGTTCCGGCTGTAATCCCTGTAATACTGCCATACTGTTACCTCCTGTCAGTCACTTTTGGGTGTTCCCGCCGAATAGACGGCCACCCTGATTCATATATATAGTAAAAAAATGCCGGAGGCGTTATGCTTCGCAAAGCTGCACTCTGCTTCATGCTCCCGCTTTTTTTCTATATGCTCTTCTTTCCGAAGGAAGCCTTCCTGTTCTCCTGCGCCGGACTGGATCTGTGGTTCCACACTGTGCTTCCCTCTCTGCTGCCCTTTATGATTCTGTCCGGCTTCTTCATCCATACCGGAAAGATAGAAAAGCTTCTCAGCCGCTTTTCCGGATTCTTCAGCGCCGCCTTCGGCCTGACGCCCTGGGGCGCGTACGCGCTCCTGCTCGGTCTTTTCTGCGGCTATCCCATGGGCGCGCGGCTCACCGCAGATCTCTATGCCAGACAGAAAATCAGCCGCACCGAAGCCCGCTATCTGCTCACTTTCTCAAACAATGCCAGCCCGATGTTCCTGTCGACCTATGTGGCCGTACAGAGCCTTCAGCGGGAAGACCTTCTGCCTGCGACACTGGCTGTCATCTACAGCGCCGATCTGCTGACCGGGCTGATCTTCCGTATCCGTTTCCGCCGTTTCGGAAATGCGGTGAGAAAAGACGCGGCAGGATTGAAAAAAGAGGCACCGTCCGTCTCCTGGGGAGAGCTGATCGATACCTCTGTTATGAACGGATTGGAGGCTGCCGCAAAACTGGGCGGATACATCATCCTCTTTTCCATCTTCTCCGGCGCTGTCTCACAGTTCCTTGCCCCGCTCCCCGGTCTCAGACTCGTCCTTGCCGCAGTCACTGAGGTCACCACCGGAATACATACACTCTCACAGAGCGGTCTTCCCTTCGCCCTGCTCTTCCCGGCGGTATGCGCATGCACTGCCTTCGGCGGTATCTCCGCTGCAGCGCAGACGAAATGTATGCTGGGCAGAACAGACCTTGACATCGGTCTCTATCTGTGGGCCAAATGCGTCAACGGGGCGCTCGCCGCGCTGCTCGCTTTACTCTTCGTCTTCATCCTCCAGGGAATCGTCCTCTGACATCTCAGAAACGCTGTTCATTGCCGCAGCCTGCGCAGTCTGTGGAGCCAGCTCGTTGCGGTTCTTCTTCACCACGTCGTAGCAGCTCTGCAGGGAGTTGATAAATGTGTTATACTTCTCTCCCGCGTCGTTCAGCGTATTGCTCATGATATCAGATAAGTTCGCCAGCATCTCATCGGTATAGGCGATGGCGCTCAGACGGATATTATTCGCGTCCTGAGTTGCAGCGTCGAGGATGCTCTGAGCCTGTCTGTTCGCAGCGTTAATGGTCTCGTTTGCCTGAGCGTATGCCTGCTGCATAACCTCATGCTGGCTCACCATCTCCTGCGTCTGCGCTTTCGCCTCGGCAATCAGGCTGTCCGCCTTCGCCTGGGCATCTGCCAGAATAGCATCCTTGTTGCTGATGATCTTCTGATATCTCTTGATCTCATCGGGAGTCTTCAGACGCAGTTCACGCAGCAATTCTTCCAGTTCCTCTTTATTCACGACAATCTTAGTTGTGGATAACGGCTGATAACGGCAGCTTTCCACAAACTCTTCGATTTCTTCAATGATCTGCTCAATTCTGCTGTTCATAGTATCTCTCCTTATTTCTTTTCACTGCCGCGCGGCTCCGCCTGCGGCTGTGCCTTGCTCTTGACTTTCATCTTCCTTCGGATCTCTTCCGCCACAAACTGCGGCACAAACTCCGAAATATCGCCTCCGAAGCCCGCCACTTCCTTAACCGTGGTGGAGCTCAAATAAGCGTACTCCAGGGATGTGGTCAGAAACATCGTATCCACATCCGGCGCCAGCACGCGGTTCGTCTGGGCCATCTGAAGCTCATACTCAAAATCTGTGATCGCGCGCAGGCCGCGTACGATCACTTTGGCACGGCAATCCCTCGCAAAGTCGACGGACAGACCGTAAAACGGCCTGATGGTGACATTGGGGATTCCCTCCGTGGCTTTCTCTAGTATATTAACACGTTCCTCAACAGAAAACAACGGAGTTTTTGAAGAATTATGCAAAATCCCGACAACAACGCTGTCAAAAATCTCCGTCGCCCTGCGGATCACGTCCAGATGCCCGTTCGTTACCGGGTCAAAGGTTCCCGGATACACTGCAATTGCCATAAAGTTACTCCTGTCTGCATCCCAAAAACAGATGCATATTCGTCTTATATTTCTTTTCCTTTCGGATGTAAAAACCCAACTCCTCCAGATAGGAAAAATCCGTCTTCAGGGAAGCTTCGACAACTATCACGGCATCCTCCCGCAGAAGTCCCGAACGGGACAGTCTCTCCAGGACCGTACGCTCCAGGCCCTTGTTATACGGGGGATCCATGAAAATGCAGTCAAACCCCTCTCCCTCTTCCAGTACGTTCAGAGCCGCGATCACGTCCATGGCAAGGACTTCAGCGTCCGCTTCCAGCTTCGTAAAACGCAGGTTCTCGCGGATACATTCAAGCGCCTGGCGGTTCTGCTCCACAAAGACACAGTGCGCCGCCCCGCGGCTTAGCGCCTCAATGCCGATGGCGCCGCTGCCGGAGAACAAATCCAGCATCCTGCAGTCCGCGATATACGGCTGCAGGACATTGAAAAGCGTCTCCTTTGTCCTGTCCTGCGTGGGCCTTGTATTCAGACCCGGAACACTCTTTAACTTCAGACTTCTGCATTTTCCTGCAATTACCCGCATACTGACTCTCCATTACTGTTAATTGATTTTAGTGATAACTGTCGTTGTGGAGCTGGATTCTCCAGTCCAGATCTCCGCGCGCCAGTCCAAGGATCAATGATTCCGCTGTCGCAATATTCGTGGCGATCGGTATGTTATACTGATCGCAGCACCGCGCAATTTCCGTGACATCCGGTTCCTTCGGATTGATCATAGACGGATTGTAGAAGAAGATGACCATGTCCATATCCCCCCGGATGATCATCTCCATAAACTGCTTATCTCCACCCACAGAACCCGCCAGGAACTTATGCACATGAAGGTTCGTGACCTCCTCGATCCTCCGGCCTGTCGTTCCTGTCGCATATACCTCGTGTTTTGCCAGAATCCCCTTGTACGCGATACAAAAATCTTCAATCAAACTTTTCTTGCTGTTATGTGCAATAATTCCGATATTCATATGCTTCGCCCCTAAAGTTTTTTAATGATAATCCTTAGTAATTATAACAAACAACTAAAAAATGCGCAATTATTTTTGTAAAATTCCATCAAATCCATGAAAGAACCTTACAGAAACTTCCAGACTAAAAAGAATGTTCCGTCGCATACTATGACTGTAACCCGAAAACAAAACACAAAAAAATAACACATGTAAGTGTCAAAAAGGAGGAAATCATTATGGCAAATCGTTCTTCTAATTCTGCAGCAGTACCCGAAGCAAAAGGAGCTTTAGACCGTTTCAAATTCGAAGTGGCAAACGAGCTGGGCGTGCCGCTGACAGACGGATACAACGGCAACCTGACTTCCAAGCAGAACGGTTCCGTTGGCGGTTATATGGTCAAAAAGATGATTGAGGCACAGGAAAGACAGATGAGCGGAAACGGCGGAACTCAGTATTAATCCAAAACTGAACCGCTGAGCCTGCTTGGCAGAAAACAGGAGCCCTCTCCGCTTAATCACGGTGAGAGGGCTCCTGATTTTTTGCTTATTTTTTATAAATCTACTTTTCCTGTTCCGTCAACATCTCCGTTTATCACGTAGTATGCCGCGTACTCAAACGGCTTTAAGTATACCTGCAGGGTCTTGATCTCCTTCTCTTCCTTTCCGTTCTTCTCACACCAGTCTTTCTTGACTGCCGCTACGATGTCGCGGGTCTGGATATCTGCTCTGTCATTCAGCTGCAGATAAATTTCAGGATGTTCTGCTTTGGCTGCGGCTTTTCTTCTGGTCGTCGTCTTCTTCTCAGCAGAAGCTGTCTTCTCTGCCGTCGTCTTCTTTGCTGTCGTCTTTCTGGTTCTTCCTGTCTTTGTTGTTTTCTTTTCTGTCTCAACTGCGGTGCTCTCTGTTATGTCAGTTTTTTTCTCTGTCATAATTATACACTCCTTCTGGCATCTCTGCCCTGTCACTTGCGAATATTGATAACAAATAATTCCTTTTTATCATACTCCCCGAAAAAGGATTTTGCAAGTGCCGCTTTACATTTGAGCAGAGATGCCCTGTCTGTGCAGACTTTGAAGAAAAATCACTCGACACTTTTCAGCGATTCCACCATATTGATCTTCTTCAGCTTAAAATGCATCGCCAGATTCACAAGGAAGGAGAACAGGAACGTCAGCAGTATGCTGTACACGAAACTTATCGGCTTGATATTTCTTCCGAACATCATGATGTCAATTTCCACGGTTTTGATGACGAACAGATGCAGGATCGCGCCAAACGCCATGCCCACGATACTGCCGATCACCGTAAGCCAGATATTCTCCCGGAACATATATTCCGACACCTCCAGCTCATAAAAGCCAAGCACCTTGAGCGTCGCAAGTTCCCGCTGCCGCTCGCTGATATTGATATTGTTCAGATTATACAGAACGATAAACACCAGCATGCCGGCCGCAAATACGATAATGAAAATTACAGTGTCCATGCTCCGGAGCATATCGCTGATATAACCCGCCACAGAACTGATAAACGATACGTTCGAGACACCGTCCATCTCCATGTATTTCTCCTGAAACTGCTTCTCAAATTCCTCGCTGTCCTCCCGGTTCACCAGAAGAAGTTCACTGTACTCGGGGGCTTCCCCGAAGACCTCCTCGTACACTGCCGGGGTCATATATACATAGTGGTAAAAATAATTCTCAACAACCGCGGTAACTTTTACCTCGGCATTTATATCATCACTGCTCAGACTGACCGTGTCGCCGGCGCTGACACCGAGCAGTGACGCCAGCTTTTCTGTAATCACAATGCCGTCGTCCGTCAGCTGCTTCTTTTCCTCGGTTCTTCTGTCCTGAAGCACGATATAATCTTCCAGAGCCTCCACGTCGCTCGGCACCATCAGATAGGAGGAGCGTTCCTCATCGCCGTACGATACGTCCACGGAACTTTCCTTCGCGGGCATCCACTCCAGAATATCGCTGTCGCTGTCTATTGCTTCCGTCAGAGCGTCCTCATCCTCCGCGCTGATATCCTCGTCCATGGTCACGGTTCCGGAATAAATTCGGATCTCTCCGAACTGCAGCTCCCCGATCGCCATGATGGAGTCTTTGATTCCAAATCCCGTGAGCAGCAGTCCCGTGCATCCGCCGATTCCCAGCACGGTCATGAAAAACCGCTTCTTATACCGGAACAGGTTGCGCATCGTCGCCTTGCCTGTAAAATTCAGCCGG
>CAKNMY010000055.1 GCA_930989745.1 uncultured Lachnospiraceae bacterium
CCGTGGAATTACAATATGATCTCCGAGCAGGTGATGAAGCGCTATCTGCGACTGCGCCATGAGCTGGTGCCGTATCTCTATACGATGAATTATTACGCCAGCTGTGAGGGACAGCCGCTGATCCGTCCGATGTATTATCTGGAGCCTGAGCGGCCTGAGGCATATGAGGTGCCGAATGAGTATTATTTCGGTACGGAGCTGATTGCCTGCCCGATCACAAAACCCATGGATAAAAAGGCGAAAGCGGCATCCTTTGAGGCGTGGATTCCTGCAGGAAAGTGGTTCGATCTGTTCAGTGGCAGGGTATATGACGGAGGACGCAGGCTGACTCTGTACAGAGGGATTGAGGATATCCCGGTCCTTGCCAGGGCGGGAGGGATCGTTCCGATGGCAGACCTGTCAGAATACAGCAGCAGCGTTGAGAACCCGCAGGCTCTGCGCATAAAAGTATTCCCCGGAGCTGACGGCGAGTTCCATCTGTATGAGGACGACGGAACGGACGCGTTTGCGGATACGGTTATGGAGTGGCAGTATGAACAGGGCGTATTTACTGTACACCCGGTGAAGGGAAACGCAGAGGCAGTGCCCGGACGCCGGAAATTTACCGTGGAATTCTACGGGATCGGAAAAGAGGAGGTCACGGTATTTGCCGGAGAAAAGGAAGTGCAGGCGGAAATTTCCTACTGTGAAGAGCGCCATATCCTGACGGTGAGCCTTCCGGAGACAGAGAGGGAAATCGGCGTGTCGGTGCGGTTTGCCGGGAAGCCTGAGATTCGCTCAAATGATCTGGAGCAGCAGATTTTCCGTGTGCTGTACCGGGCAGAGATAGAGTACAGCGCAAAGGAGCGGATTTTCGGATATGTGCGTGAGAAACAGACGCCGGCGGAACTGCTGAGCAATCTGCTGTCTATGAAGCTGGAGGACGCTGTCTGCGGCATGATCACAGAGATTCTGCTGGCGCAGACCAAATCGCCTTCGGAATGACAGACTGCAGGCGCATAAAAAAATGGTGAAAAAGAGCCCCGCATATGGTACTATATAAAGTATCATGTGCGGGGCTTCTGCGATTGCTTTGCAGGCCGCTCCCCGCTGAAGAGAAGTGTGCTGCCTGCAGAATGGTTTCAGGTATGGAAAGAAACGCGCGCAGGCATACTATCAGGAGGAAACACAGTGAGAGTAAAAGAGGAGAAGGCGGTCATCACATTTCAGACAACGCTGCAGGCGATTCAGGCGGAACGTGCTCTGCAGGCGGCAGGCTGTCCGGGAAGGCTGATCCCGGTTCCGCGAGAGATTACGGCAGGCTGCGGAATGGCGTGGTGCGCTCCGCAGGGAGACGCGCAGACGGCAGAGCAGTGCCTGAGAGACGCGGGACTGGACTGGGAGCGGACATACTGCCTTTTGCTGTGACAGAGGAGGAAAAAAGATGCAGGAGACAAAGACGATACAGTTCTGCCGCGGAGGCGGCTGTACGGCAAAGCTGGGGCCTGGGGCGCTCTCCCGGGTGCTGGAGAAGATTCCCAGAGTGAAAGATGAGAACCTGCTTGTAGGGTATGACAGCAGTGACGATGCCGCGGTGTACCGGGTCAGTGAAGACCTGGCGATTGTGCAGACGCTGGATTTCTTTCCGCCCATGGTGGAGGATCCGTACCTGTTCGGACAGATTGCTGCGGCGAATGCCCTGAGTGATATTTACGCGATGGGCGGAGATGTGAAGACGGCGCTGAACATTGTCTGCTTTCCCGAGGAGATGGATCTGAACATTCTGGGACAGATTCTGCTGGGCGGAAGCGAGAAGGTACAGGAAGCGGGAGGTTCTCTGGCGGGCGGCCATTCCATTCATGATCAGGATGTGAAATACGGGCTTTCCGTTATGGGAACCGTTCATCCGGACCGTATCTTTACGAATAACGGCTGCCGTGAGGGGGATGTGCTGCTGCTGACGAAGCCCCTGGGAACGGGACTGATCTGTACCGCCGCCCGGGTGGGCATGGTGCCGGCGGAGGCGCTTGACGAGGCTGTAAAAAGTATGGCCGCGCTGAACCGCTATGCGTCTGAGATTATTCGGAACTACCGGGTTCACGGCTGTACCGATGTGACGGGATTCGGATTTCTGGGCCATCTTTGCGAGATGATGAGCGACAGCCATACCGCCAGGATTTTTGCGGACAGGATTCCGTACTTTTCCGAAAGCCCCCGATGCGTGGAGGAATTCTGTCTGACCGCCGCCGCACAGAGAAATCGGAACCATCTGGAAAAGAAGGTAACATTCTGTGAGGACAGCTTTGTGACAGAGGAGATTTTATATGATCCGCAGACGTCGGGAGGGCTTCTGGTGAGCCTGCCCTATGAAGACGCGCTGCTGGCGGAAAAAGAGATGAAGAACAGAGGAATTTTCTGCGCCGGGGTCGGGAGAGTGGAAGCCCGGCAGGAGAGCAGAGTTATCGTGGAGGGAAAGATAGTATGATGCATTTGGATATGAGAGGAAAGCAGTGTCCGATTCCGGTCATTGAGACAAAGCAGGCGCTGGAAGCGGCTGGACCGGGAAATGTGGCTGAAGTGCTGGTGGATAACGAGATTGCGGTTCAGAATCTTAGAAAACTGGCGGAGCGCAAGGGATATCGGTTTGAGGCAAAAAAGGAAGCGGAGCGGGAATACCGCGCGCGTCTGATATGGGAGAGCACAGATCAGGTGATTTCCGGCAGTGAAGAGACGGAAATCAGCGCGCCCGAAGCGCAGAATCCGGAAGCGCAGCAGGCGTGCAGTCCGGACGGCAGGAGAAAGGGCCTGGTCGCGGTACTGTCTTCTGAGACCATGGGAGAGGGAAGCGAGGAGCTTGGCCGGCTTTTGATGAAGGGATTTCTATACGCGCTGTCTCAGCAGGAGATTTTGCCGGAGACCGTGCTTTTGTATAATGGAGGCGCAAAGCTCTCCTGCGAGGGAGCGGAGACGCTTGAGGACCTGAAAAATCTGGAGGCTCTGGGTGTGGAGATTCTGACCTGCGGGACCTGCCTGAATTATTACGGACTGACTGAGAAGCTGTCTGTGGGAAGCGTCACAAATATGTATGAGATCGCGGAGCGCCAGATGGCGGCATCCGTCATTGTAAAGCCGTGAGAAAGGAGGAAGCGCTTTGGAGAGAAGGGAACAGCTCATCGTTGTGCGCGGCGCCGGAGATCTGGCGTCAGCGGTAATTCACCGGCTGCACTGCTGCGGTTTTCCGGTGCTGGCACTGGAGACGGAGCGGCCGGCCGCAATCAGGCGGAAGGTGGCATTTTCTGAGGCTGTGTACAAGGGAGAGAGTATCGTGGAGGGCGTTCGCTGCCGGAAGGCAAAGCAGGCTGATGAAGTCTGGGAGATCCTGCGGTCGGGCGATGTGGCGCTCCTGACAGATCCCCGGGCGGAATGCCTGAAGCAGCTGAAGCCGTGGGCGCTCGTTGACGCAATCCTGGCAAAGAAAAATCTCGGCATCTCCATGGACATGGCTCCGAAGACGATCGCCCTGGGACCTGGTTTTACCGCGGGAGAGGATGTGCAGCTCGTGATTGAGACGAAGAGAGGCCATGATCTCGGGCGCATTATCCGTGAGGGCAGCGCGGCTCCGAATACGGGAGTTCCGGGCATCATCGGCGGATACGGAAAGGAGCGTGTGATCCACGCGCCCGCAAAGGGAATTTTTGAGAGCGCCGCGGATATCGCGGATATCGTGGAGCGGGGACAGGAAATCGGGCGGATTGATACAGGGAAGGGAACGGTTCCTGTCTGCGCGTCCATCAGCGGCATTCTGCGGGGAATACTTCCAGACGGCTATCCGGTCACAGAGGGATTTAAGCTCGCGGATATTGATCCGAGACTGGAGGAGCGCGGGAACTGTTTTACGATCTCCGACAAGGCGCGGTGTATCGCGGGATCTGTCCTGGCAGGGCTTCTGGAACTGGAAGCTGGGGAGGAGCCATGATCTATCTGGACGCCGCTGCCACAGGACTTTTAAAGCCGCCGGAAGTGGCCGCGGCGGTAGCTGATGCGATCTGCCGCATGGGAAATGATTCGCGCGGCATCTATCCGGCTTCCCTCTATGCGGGGCGTGTGCTGCTCGAGGCAAGAGAGCGGCTGGCGGAGCTGTTCGGAGCTGAAGGAGCGGACTGTGTGGCCTTTGCCGTGAACGGAACGCAGGCGCTGAATACCGCCGTGAAGGGGATTTTAAATCCCGGAGACCGCGCGGTCACGACCGTGCTGGAGCACAACAGCGTCCTTCGGCCTTTGTATGAGATGGAGGAAAGAGGGATTCAGCTTACAGTGATCGGATGCAGGGAGCCTGCAGCTCCGGGCGGAGCGCTCGATCTGGATGCTATGGAACGGGCCATTGTCCCCGGGGTGCGGGCAGTGTTCTGTACCCATGCATCGAATCTTACGGGGAACAGCGTTGACATCCATAGAATCGGGGAAAAATGCCGGGAAAACGGCGTGCTGTTCGTGGTGGACGCCTGCCAGAGCGCGGGCTCGCTGCCGATTCATATGGAGCGTGATCACATAGACATTCTCTGTTTCACCGGGCATAAGGGACTGATGGGTCCACAGGGAACGGGAGGAATCTGTGTGCGAAGAGGGATTAAGATTCGTCCGCTGCTCACGGGCGGCAGCGGGATTCAGACATACAGCAGAACGCATCCGGAGCAGATGCCCGCAGCGCTGGAGGCGGGAACACTGAATGGACATGGAATCGCGGGGCTGACAGCGGCGCTGCGGGAAATTATGCGCATCAGCGTTTCGGAGATCGGAAGCCGCAAGGAGAGGCTTTGCCGCCTGTTTGTGCAGGAGGCCGCGAAGATTCCCGGCATCCGCCTGTACGGTGATTACAGCCAGCCGGTCCGGACAGCGACAGCGGCGCTGAATCTCGGAGAGGAAGATTCCGGATTTGTGAGCGCGTGGCTGGCGCAGGAAAAGGAAATCTGTACCCGAAGCGGCGGACACTGCGCGCCGCTGATGCATGAGGCGCTGGGAACGAGAGAACAGGGCGCGGTCCGGTTCAGCTTCTCTTACTACAATACAGAGGAGGAAGTCCTGAAGGCTGTCAGCGCGCTGCGGGAGCTGTCAGAGCTCTGCGGATACGGACGGGAGAATATGAAATGAATGTATGGAAATATTGCAACGGGAATTCCCGTAAAGTGAACAATATCCTGGAACTGCTGCTGGAGCAGGCAGGGGAGAGGAAATCCGGTCCTCTGGTCATCGCGGCAGCGGGCGCGGGGGGAAAGACCTCGCTTCTGTGGCGCCTCGCGCAGGAGGCGCGGGCGCTTGGGATTAGGACAGTGCTGGGGACGACGACGCATATGCTGCTGCCGGAGCGCGCATCGGTTCTGGACGGGGACGCCGGCCGTGCGGCGGAGATCCTGGAGCGGGACGGGTTTGTGTGCATCGGCACGCCGTGTCCGGACTGGAAGAAAAAAGAAGGACAGGACAGGCAGCTTCCCCCCGGCATGCAGGGCGGGGCAGTGAAATGTCAAAAAGCCCCCGAACCGCTTCGGGAGCTTTTAAAGGAGCGCGCAGAACTCATTCTTGAGGAAGCGGACGGTTCCCGCCGCCTGCCGTCCAAATTTCCGCGGGAGGATGAGCCGGTGCTGAGTGAAGATACGGATATTCTGCTGGCGGTCATGGGCCTGTCTTCGCTTGGAAAGACGGTAAAAGACGCGTTCCAGAGGTATGAACTGTATCCCGGAGGCATACAGGAGCAGGAAGCCATCCGGCCGGAGCATCTCGCAGAGGCACTGCGAAGCGGATATGTTGCCCGGGTACCGCAGCTGCACAGATCCGTCACGGTAATTCCGGTGCTGAATCAGGCAGACACCCCTGCGCTCATATCTCAGGCAGAGGCGATCCTGGATCTGGCGGCGCAGGAGGCGCCGTACGGCCTGATCACACATCTGCTTCCGGAGGAGTGTCGAGATCGATAAGCTCCCGTACACTGCCGGGTGAGAAGCAGAAGCAGTCTTCAGGATGCGCGTTTAAGATCCTGCGTCCGCCGGTATCCCCGGAGAGCGCGAGAAGTTCAGGATAATACGAACGGGAAAATACAGCGGGATTGCCCATCCGTTCCCCCAGCCGCAGGGAGCCCAGGGGCATCCCGCTTTCTGCGTACTGATCCAGAAATTCGCGGATCGTTTCGGGCAGCAGCCAGGGCTGATCCGCCACAAAAAAGGCCAGGGCATCCGGCGCGTCAGGTGTCCGGCAGCCTGCCGCGGCCATTCCATTTTGAATAGAGCGGGAAATTCCCAGACCGCTGTCCGGACTGGGCACCGGTATCAGGGCAGGAGAGCGGTCCGCAGCGGCCGCAAGAATCTCGTCATATCTGCTGACCACAAAGATCCGGTTCTCACCTTCGCGCGCCGCGGCCAGAAGGCGGTCAAAAGCGCGCAGATAGAGAGGAATCCCGTCCACTTCATAAAAAAGCTTATTTGAACCAAACCGGCGGCTGTTTCCAGCCGCCAGAAGTATCATATCAATTTTCATGTTCCAATAACCCCATAGCAATCTTTTCCGCTGTGATCGGAAGTTCGTCAATCCACAGTCCCGTAGCGTTTGCCACAGCGTGTACGAGCGCCGGAGAAGGCGTGTTGATAACGACCTCGCCGATGGACTTCGCGCCGAAGGGGCCGGACTGTTCATAGCTGCTCTCCAGCTCCACGCGGATGCGTCCGACATCCATCCGGCTGGGGATCTTATACTGCATGAAGGAATTGTTCATGAGCTGTCCCTTCGGGGTGTACTGAATATCCTCGTAGAGCGCCATTCCGATTCCCTGCGCGATGCCGCCTTCAGTCTGAACGCGCGCGAGGTTCGGGTTCAGCGGTGTGCCGCAGTCCACGACGCCCACATAATCCAGGATGTCAATGGAACCGGTCTCCTTGTCCAGTTCGATCTCAACCATGCCGACCATAAACGGCGGCGGGGAGGTCGGCGAAGAATTTGCCTCCGTCACCTGCAGCGCCTCATGATTTCCTGCCATGGAGCGGATGGCAATGTCAGTCAGAGAGACGGAAGCGCCGGTTGCATTGCAGAATACTTCCTTTCCGTCAAACTCCGCGTCCGAAGCGCTGTATCCGAGCAGTTCAGCGCCCTTTTGCGTGATTTTTTCACGCAGCTTTTCGCATGCCTTTACGACGGCGCCCCCTGTGATATACGCAGTACTGGAAGCGTAGGAGCCGGAGTCGTACGGAGACAGATCGGTATCCGCGCTGAACACTGTGATGTCGTCGAGGCTGCAGTCAAGACACTCGGCAGCTACCTGCGCAAGCGTGGTGTCACATCCCGTTCCCATATCGGCAGCTCCGATCATCAGCGTATAGATTCCGTCGTCGTTCAGCTTGATGGTCGCTGAGCCGACATCCACGCCGGAAATACCGGAGCCCTGCATGGACATCGCGACGCCGACGCTTCGCACCTTGCCGTTGCCCATGTCGCGGCAGGGGAACTTCTCATCCCAGCCGATCATCTCCTTGGCGCGGGAGAGACAGCGGTCCAGCGCGCAGCTTGTCGCGGTCTCATGGTAATAGGAGGGCATCTCATCGCCCTCGCGCACCATATTCTGCTCGCGCAGCTTTACCGGGTCCATGTGCAGACGGGCCGCGAGTTTATTTACTGTGGTCTCAACGGCGAAAAGTCCCTGCGTAGCGCCGTAGCCGCGGTACGCTCCGGCGGACATCTCGTTCGTATACACAACGTCGTACGCAAAGCGGTACGCCTCGAGATTCCGGTACAGAGAGATGGACTTGTGGCCGGAAAGGCCTACCGTTGTGGGGCCGTGCTCGCCGTAAGCTCCTGTATTCGAGAGCGTGTAGACGTCGATCGCGCGGATCTTTCCGTCATTCATCGCTCCGATGCGAACCTTCACTTCCATCTCATGGCGCGGGCTGGAAGCAATCTGGCTCTCCTCGCGGCTGAAAATAATCTTGGACGGCTTCTTCGTCATCCAGGTCACAAACGCCGGATAGATCTCGCAGACGGCCGTCTGCTTCGCACCGAAGCCGCCGCCGATTCTCGGCTTGGATACACGGATCTTCGACTTCGGAATTCCGAGCGCATTTGAGACGATTCTGCGCACGTGGAAGATGATCTGGGTGGAGCTTAAAATGTTCAGCCTTCCGTACGTGTCGAGATAGCAGCAGGTACGGAAAGTCTCCATCATCGCCTGCTGATTTGCCTTGGTGTGATACGTTCCCTCCACAACGAGGTCGCAGTCGGAGAGCACACTGTCCAGGTCGCCCTCCTCGGAAAAATCAGCGGCACAGAGATTTCTCTTATTATCCGCGCCGACCGGGCAGAGCGATTTCCAGCTCTCCTCCGGGTGCACCAGGACAGGGTTGTCCTTGGCAGTGTGAAAATCGAGAACAGGCTCCAGCACCTGATATTTGACCTTGATGATCTTCAGAGCGCGGTCAACCGCTTTCTCCGTAGTGCCGGCCACAATTGCTACCGGATCGCCGACAAAACGCACATGGCGGTCGAGAATCAGGCGGTCATAGGGGCTGGGCTCCGGATACGTCTGTCCGGCGAGCGTGAAGCGCTGCTGCGGAACATCCTTCCAGGTATAGATCGCTTCAATGCCCGGTATGCGCATGGCGGCGTCGGTGCGGATCTCCTCAATCATGGCATTGGCATGGGGACTGCGCAGAAGCTTTACGATCAGGCAGTCCGCGGGAGCCAGGTCATCCATAAAGACCGGCTGACCGGTCACCAGCGCCATGGCGTCCTTCTTCATTACGGGCTGATTCACATATTGCATACGGAAGTCTCTCCTTTCGATTTCTTATAATCCAGAAATGCGCGGATTCCGCGGAGCTGTCCTTCATAACCGGAACAGCGGCACAGGTTCCCGGCGAGGTATTCCATAATCTCCTCGTCAGTGGGATCCGGATTCTCCCGGAACATGGCGATCGCGTTCATGATCATTCCGGGATTGCAGAAGCCGCACTGCTCCGCGCCCTGGCGGGCAATAAACGCTCCGAACTCCGCGGCCTCCTCCTGCAGGCCCTCAAGCGTCTGGACGCTCTTTCCGTCCGTGCGCACGGTCAGCAGGGAGCAGGAGAGCACAGGCTTCCCGTCCAGGAAGACGGTGCACAATCCGCAGTTCGAGGTCTCACAGCCGCGCTTGACGCTGTAGCAGCCGTGGTCCCTTAAAAAATCGATCAGCAGAGAGTCTTCAGCGACATCCGCTGTGACAGGCTTTCCGTTCAGATTCAGTTTTATCATCATTTGTCCATTCCTCCAATCTGCTGACAGGCGCGCTTCGTGAGCACATAGGCGAGCCGGCTGCGGTATTTGGCGCTGGCGCGCATATTGGAGCCTGTAGCGGTATGCTCCTGCACGTATGCCGCGATCTCTTCAGGGGAAGCAGCGGCAAGCGTAAGCTGCTGCGGAAGCTGTAAGAGGACAGCTTTCTGCGGGCGCGCGCCCACAGATACGCGAAGGGAACCGCCCCATTCGCTGACCATGCAGGCAAGCACCGGAAAGTCGGTGCGCGTGTTGCGCTGGGAGAGATAGGCGCATCTGAGCGGAGTCTTCTTCACATGGATGCGCACAAGGATATCCCTGTCCGGCTTCTGCGCGGCAAATTCCGCGATCGGAACCATGCCTGCGTGATGCAGCTCCACGACAGCGTCCAGCCCGAGAAAACAGGTCAGAACATCGGAGAAGCCGAATCTTCCGTACAGGCTTCCGCCCACTGTGGCAAGATTGCGGAACTGCACGCCCACGATATGGCGCAGGCTCTCCCGCAGCGCGCCGCCGGTGTACGCGTTCAGCCCCTCGTGAAGCTCCAGCTCCCTCAGCGTCACCATGGCTCCGATGGAAAACTCCTCATCCGTCTCCTCAACGGTATCCAGGCCAAGCCCGGACAGATCAATCGCGGTCTGTACTGTACCGGAACTCATCTTCAGCCAGAGCATGCCGCCGATTACGCGGTTCGTGCGCTTCTGATTTAAATCGTAAGCCTCATCGAGGCTTGCGGCTCTTACATATTTTTTGATAGTAAGCACGTTTTTTCCTCCAAACATGTATTCTTGTAAATTAATTATACAGGAGGAGGGGAAAAAGTCAATCGAAATCAGGCAGAGCGAAATTAATAAAAAAGCTAGATGGGCCTGGCATAAAATGGCGGACGGATCAGGAACGGATTGCCGCCGGCGCCATATAATAGTCATAACGACAGCAGTGTTTTGGAGAAGACAGAACCATGAAAATTGTTCTGGGTCTTTTGATTCCTATGATTGGAACCACGCTTGGCGCCGCGGGTGTGTTCTTTATGAGAGAACAGCTGAGGCCTGAGCTTCAGAAGTTTCTGCTTGGATTTGCTGCCGGCGTTATGACGGCAGCGTCGGTGTGGTCGCTGCTGATTCCGGCAATTGAGATGGAAAGCAAACTGGGCAGATGGTCATTTGTTCCTGCGGCGCTTGGATTTTTCTGCGGAACGGCATTTTTGACCGCGATGGATCTGGTGATTCCGCGCTTTTTGGGAGGCGGAGATCTGTGCGAACAGTCCGCGGACGGAAAGAACAGAATGAAGAAAACGGCAAAGCTTGTCATGGCAGTCACGCTCCACAATATCCCGGAGGGACTCAGCTCCGGCGCGGTGTTTGCCGGGGTGCTCTCGGGAAATACGGGCGTAACCCTTGCGGGAGCGTTCGGCCTTGCCGCAGGCATTGCGGTTCAGAACGCTCCCGAAGGGCTGATTGTCGCGCTTCCGGTACGAAAAGAAGGCGCGGGAACATGGAAGGCATTTTTCTGCGGAACGCTTTCCGGAATCGTTGAGCCCATAGCCGGAGGAATCACGATCTTCCTTGCGGCGTTTATCAACCCTCTTCTTCCCTGGCTGCTCGCTTTTGCGGCAGGAGCTATGATCAATGTCGCGGTGGAGGAGCTGATCCCTGAAGCGGCGCAGGGGGAGGGAGGAAAGCTGGGAAGCGCTGGTTTTGTGATTGGTTTCCTTCTGATGATGATACTGGATGTCGCGTTGGGCTGATCAGGAGCCGCGCGTCAGCGTGCCGGTGACAGTGTTCTCGAGAAAATTGCAGCCCTGATAGCGGCTCAGGATCTTCTGAAGCAGGTCCAGAGAGGGGATTGCGGTTCTGTCTTTGTGATAGACGAGATAGAAATTGCGCTCCCACTCAGACTCCTGGTTTTTAATAATATGTATCTTTCCTTCACGAATCAGGTCTTCAAACAGGCGCACAGAGATTACGGCAAGGCAGTCGTTGTTGAGCACGGCGCTGCGAATCGCTTCGGGACAGTCGGACTCCCAGGCAATGGTCAGGGGAACGTTCTGCTTTGCCATATAATTGGAAAAGAGTTCCCGCGTACCGCTTCCCTGTTCCCGCATCACGAAGGGTTGGCCCGCCAGCTCCGTGACGTGGATCGTGCTGCGGCTTGCGAAGGGATGGGAAGTGCTGCACGCCAGTACAAGGAAATCCCGAATGACCGGAATGGATATGATTTCCTCGTGCTTTACCACGCCCTCGACAATCGCGACATCCAGTGTGGAATCCAGGAGCTTTTCTTCAATCACACTGGTGTTGCTGACATAGGCGTAGGTATCAAGGGCGGGATTTTCCCGGTGAAGATCATTGATGATGCCAGAGAGCAGACAGGTGCCCACCGTGATTGTGGCGCCGATGCGCAGCCTCTGGAATTCCTTTTCCTGCCGCATGCTTTCCTCCATAAGATGATACTGGTCAAGAAGCAGTCTGGCGTGCGTCAGCAGCTTGGAGCCCGCTGGAGTAATGAAAAGCTTTCGGGAAAGGAGCTCGAACAGAGCCACTCCGTAATGCTCCTCCAGCTCACGGATTGCCTGGCTGACAGTGGGCTGGGAGATAAAGCAGTTTTTTGCCGCAGCGCTCATGGAGCCGGTATCTGCCACTTCGACAAAGATTTTCAAATGACGGATCGTCATATAAATTCCTCCTTCATGTGATTTATAGGTATTTCCTATGAGAGTGATCATATTTTATCATTTTACTTATGGATAAACAAGGAGTATAATAAAAGAAAATAACGAAAGATTGGAGCGAGGAACGTGAAAGTATTGATAATTGGCGGTGTTGCTGCCGGAACTAAGGTTGCTGCTAAGTTAAAACGTGAGAACAGATCGCATGAAGTCACCATCCTGACCATGGGAAAGGATATTTCCTATGCAGGGTGCGGGCTTCCTTATTATGTTGGGGGATTGATTCAGGACCGCGGACAGCTGATCGTGAACACGCCCGAAAGTTTTTCGAAGCTGACAGGAGTAGAAGTTGTGACGGAGACGGAAGTGACGTCTGTAAACCGCGCGGCTAAGACCGTAACCGCGAAGAATCAGGCGACGGGAGAGAGCGCGGAGTACAGCTATGACAAGCTGGTGATTGCGACCGGAGCTTCCCCAGTGAAGCCGCCTCTGGAGGGAATGGATCTGGACGGCGTATATGTGATGCGCACTCCGGAGGACGCCATTGCGCTGAGGGAAAAGATTGAGACCGGAAGCGTGAAGCGCGCGGTGGTAGCCGGAGCGGGATTTATTGGTCTTGAGGTGGCGGAGAATCTCGCGGCAAAGGATATCCGAGTGTCCGTCATTGATATGGCAGACCAGATTCTTCCGGGATTTGACAGGGAGATTGCGGAGTATGCGGAGAATCATCTCGCGGATCACGGGATCATGGCGTTCACCGGCACAAAGCTTCTGGGCATTGAGGGCGAGGACGGCAAAGTGAAGAAGGTTCTGACTGACCGCAAGGGCATGAAGGCGGATCTGGCAGTACTCTGCCTTGGAATCCGCGCGAATACCGCATTTCTGGCGGACAGCGGAATCGAGCTGATGCCGAACCGAACCGTGAAGGTGAACGAATATCTTCAGACAAATGATGAGAACATCTACGCGGTGGGCGACTGCGCGAGCGTGACGAACCGCATCACCGGGAAGGCGCAGTGGTCTCCGATGGGATCCACGGCGAATATCGCGGGGCGCGTGGCTGCCATGGATATCAACGGCGCATCCGTCGCGTATCCCGGCGTTCTTGGCACAGGCGTCTGCAAGCTGCCGGAGCTGAATGTCGGCAGGACGGGGCTGTCTGAGGAGGCTGCGAGAGAAGCAGGCTATGATGTGATTTCCGTGCTGAGCGTTGTGGATGACAAGGCGCACTACTATCCGGGAGCGGGCAGCTTTATCGTGAAGATGACTGCGGATAAGACGAGCAGGAAGCTGCTCGGCATCCAGGTGCTCGGCAAGGGCGAGGTGGACAAGATGGTGGACATCGCGGTCACCGCAATCTCCCTGGGAGCGACTGTGGATCAGCTTGAGAACCTGGATTTCGCGTATGCGCCGCCGTTCTCCACGGCAATCCACCCATTTGCGCATACCGTGAATATTCTGCTCAACAAGATGAGCGGAGCGTTTGAAACCTTTACTCCGGCGGAGTATAAGGCCGGAGCCGCAGAGGGCTATAAGATCGTGGACGCGTCGCCTGTGCCTTCCATTCCGGGAGCCCCCTATGTGGATCTGGCAAAGGTTGACGGAGAAGTTCCGGGACTTGGAAAGGATGAGAAGCTGCTGCTCGTGTGCGCGAAGGGCAAGCGCGCCTATATGCTGCAGAACCGTCTGAAGTATTACGGATATACGAATACCAGGGCGCTGGAAGGCGGACTGACATTCAACGAACTCTGAGCAGCAGATCCCGCCGTCCCCAAAGGCGGCGGGATGAATGAAGACCAACGATAAAATAAAGAATTAAGATGGAGGAAACGTATATGGCAACACTGACAATCAGCAAGGATGAGGAAAAGAGAGTAAAAGCGCTGGGATTTCTGAGCAATAAAGGCACGGATAACTTTTCTGCCAGAATTATCACAGTAAACGGCAAGATCACCGCAGAGCAGCAGCGGGTGATCGCTGAGGCAGCGGAGAAGTTCGGAAACGGCAACATCACATTTACCACGCGTCTGACCGTAGAAGTGCAGGGCATTCCCTTTGACAAGATCGAGGAATTCCGCGCATATATCGCAAAGGCGGGACTTGAGACCGGAGGAACGGGTTCTGTTGTGCGCCCGGTAGTTTCCTGCAAGGGAACAACCTGCCAGTACGGACTGCTGGATTCCTTTGCGATCTCCGAGGAAATCCACGAGAGATTCTATAAGGGATATCACAATGTAAAGCTTCCGCATAAGTTCAAAATCGCTGTGGGCGGATGCCCGAATAACTGCGTGAAGCCGGATCTGAACGATATCGGTATTATCGGTCAGAAGATTCCGAATTTTGATGAGGACGAGTGCAACGGATGTAAGAAGTGCTCCGTGGAGCAGGTCTGTCCGATGAATGCGGCAAAGGTCGTGGATGGCGTTCTGGAGATTGACAAGAACATCTGCAACAACTGCGGACGTTGTGTGGGCTCCTGTCGTTTCGATGCCATTGAGGACGGCACACCGGGCTACAAGATCTATATCGGCGGCCGCTGGGGCAAGAAGATCGCGCAGGGACGCGCGCTGAGCAAAATCTTCACAGACAAGGAGGAGGCTCTGAACGTGATTGAAAAGGCGATCCTTCTGTTCCGCGAACAGGGCGTAACCGGAGAACGTTTCTCAAATACGATCGAGCGCCTTGGATTTGAAAATGTGGAGAAGCAGCTTCTGTCTGACGACCTGCTGGAGAGAAAGCAGGAGATCCTGGACGCGCAGCTTCATCTGACAGGCGGAGCTACCTGCTAAAATACAAATTATATGATTAAAGAAGAGAGCTGGCATGATGCGGATGTCAGCTCTCTTCTTTGGATATACACAGTCCGTCCTCATCGAATCGATACGTTACGCCATCAATCGTCTGCGTTCCGGTCACCATCGTTCCGTCGGGCCTGAAGTACCGCGTACCATTGTAGGTTGTCACCCATCCGGTGCGCATAACACCGTTGTAGCCGAAATAATATACTTCCCCGTCAATCGTCTGAAGTCCTGTATACATAAAGGGAAGAAAGTAATAACGCCTGCCGTCCTGCTCCAGCCAGCCGCGGTGCAGTCCAGTGAAAGGGTCCACATAGTAGGTCCCGCGGCGGTAGGAAATCCAACCGTCCTGGCGGAAGCCGGACGAATTGACATAGTAGACGGTATACTTCGGTTCCTTCTGTTTCTCATCAATTATGGTGACGAAGTCATCAGTTACTATGCTGCCGTCACTGTTCTCGCAGTATTGGTGCCCTTCCGCATCTGTTTTCCATGTATAACTGCGAATGCCCCAGACATTTCCTTCGGAAAGAACATACCGTGCTGGAATTTGCTTTTAATGACGCCACGGATACCGTATCTGCAGACGAACGGGCAAGAGCGGAGTTTGACCCCATGCTGAGGGATGGGCAGGGATATGTAGTCGCTCAGTATCTGCATTTGGACTTTACCTCTGTACTGGGGAATGAGATGGAGGGCGGCAAATTCCAGAGAGTTACGGAGACGGATGATCCCGTGTGGGTCACGATTGAGATTCCGGAGGAATTCAAAAACACAGATCCCGAAATCACCCGCAGTTACGGGCTGCTGAATATGGCGGGCGGCACCACACTGTATCTTGGAGATCTGGATACGAATGACGATACGCTGACAGTGGCGCTTAATAAGTATGGTCTGTGCGCGCTGCTGATGAAGGATAAATATACGGATGGAAACAGCAGGGAAAGTTATTGGGATGATAACGGCTTTTACCGCGGCAGTGACGGAAGAATTACTTCCTGCTCGTGGTTTGCAGAGGATGGGGAGAATATCATACGTCTGGATGAATTCGGCAGAATTGCACATGGCTGGCATCGGGCAGATATTGTGACGGATGTCTGGACGTATCTGGACCCGGTGACAGGGTATAAAGCGAAACCGGGATGGAAGTATATCGATGATGCGTGGTATCATTTCCAGAACAGCGGATTTATGGAGGAGGGATGGATCGTAGATGAGACCGGCTGGAAGACATATTATCTGGATTCCAACGGGCGCATGGCGCATTCCCAGTGGATTCAGGCAGAGGCAGACAATGATCTTGGGATGCCCGCCGGAATTTATCATCTGACGGCTGACGGCGCTGTTCAGATGAACGGCTGGGCCGAGTCCCCCACACCGGGCGTATACTGGTACTTAAGGGCAGGAGACGGATTGTTTGAGGCGGATAATCCGGCATGCTGGAGCTCTGTGAATCCGGAGGCATAACACTGTCCGGTGCTGAGGATTTAGGAAGATGGATGGGATTCAAAATAGGGAAAAATGACAGCAGGCAGTTATTCGCTTCCGTGCGGTACTCCGCGCAGATTTTCCGAAACGTCCCGGCACCACAAACCGTTTTCCGCAGGAATGAGAAAACACGGATAGCTGCCTGTTATATAAGAAAGGAAAAAAGCCGCACCCGCAATCGGAAAAACGGGTGCGGCTTTTTCACGCGCTCCCTTTATTTTGAAAAAATATTTTCAGAATATTTAACTAAAAATATCAAAAATATTGATTTTTCTAACCTTAAAAAGTATAATGATAAAAAACGAGTGAAGGGGGAAGAGGCGCTGTGAAAGAGAAAAGAATTGGAATTGCGGGGATCCTGCTGATCCTGGCAGCTGTTTTGGGAACTGTGGCAGCGGAGATTCTGTTTTGCAGGGAGATGATGACTGACAGGGAAACGGCGGCAGTACAGGAGGAGACGCCGAATTTGGTGCTGAGTGAGAAGACGGAGAACAATGCGCCGGCCTATCATTTGAAGTCGACGAAGGAGGAACTCAAGGAGATTCTCTTTACTTCCGGTCAGGAAGAGATGATCGAGGAGGGGAGAGAGGCCGAAATTGAGGTTATGGTGAACAATGTGACGGACACGGTCAGCGTAGAGACCCGCGCGAGTGTGACAGGGAACCCGTATATGGCTTATGGTGGGTATGTGGTGCTCAGATATCTTGACATCACGCTGAGTGCGGGAATGTTAAATAATACCGAAGAAGTGGAGGAGTTGTATGACCCTGTCTGGATTACATTTGAGATTCCGGAGGAGTACAGAAATACAAATCCAATGATTAAGCGGTTTTACAGGCTCTATAATGGGAGCTATCTGTGCGATCTGGACAGCGATGAGGATACGCTGACCGTGGCGATGACCGGGTTTGGGACATTTGCGCTTCTGATGAAGGATATGTATGTGGATGGAATTTTGATGGAGCCCTGCCAGGAGGAAGATACCGGATGGTATCGCAAAGAGGACGGAAGAATTGAGGCATGCACTAATGTGCAGATGGAAGACGGGGAATCAATTTATCTCAATGAGTTCGGAAAGACTGCAAAGGGCTGGCAGATAACAGATACAGAGAGTGGACGAAGAATATATGCTGATCCGGAGACTGGCTATTTGACGAAAGAGGGCTGGCATGAGATCGACGGTGAATGGTATTATTTCGATGAGCTGAATACGATGGTCACAGGCTGGTTTGAGGCAGACGGAAAGCGATATTATGCCAAGTACGATGGGCGGATTGCGCGTTCCGAGACAATCACGGCGGACGGCAGCGTAAGGTTCGGTATTCCCTGGGGTGAGTATACTTTTGATGAAAACGGAGCCGTGCTGGAGTGATATAAAGAGAAAACCCTCGAGGATACAAGTTTTTCCCAATATAAATAGATGAGGAGGTGTGTGGCTATGAAAAAAGCGTGGGTTTTGCTGGCTGCGGCTGTGGGATTGGCGCTGGCTGGGCGTGGGGTCCAGGTGGGGGCGAAAGAGACAGAAGAAGCGCTGCCCAATCTTACTCTGAGTGAAGAGATGCAGAACGGCGCTCCTGGTTACCAGGTGGCGATGACGAAGGAAGAGCTCAAGGAGATTCTCTTTACTTCCGAACAGGAGGAGATGATCGAGAACGGCGCAGAGGCGAAAGTTGCGGTTATGGTGAACAATATGACCGATACGATCGATCCA
>CAKNMY010000056.1 GCA_930989745.1 uncultured Lachnospiraceae bacterium
AGCGCCCAGGAGATTCAGATCAAGATGGCGCAGGGGGCAAAGCCCGGAGAGGGCGGACATCTTCCGGCGAGAAAAGTCTACCCGTGGATCGCGAAGACCCGTCACTCCACGCCGGGCGTGAGCCTGATCTCTCCGCCGCCGCACCACGATATCTATTCGATCGAGGATCTTGCTCAGTTGATTTATGACCTGAAAAACGCGAACAAATACGCGAGAATTTCCGTCAAACTTGTATCAGAGGCAGGTGTTGGAACCGTTGCCGCAGGCGTGGCAAAAGCGGGCGCGCAGGTTATCCTGATCTCCGGATACGACGGAGGCACGGGCGCGGCGCCGAGGAGCTCTATCCATCACGCAGGATTGCCCTGGGAGCTGGGACTTTCCGAGACACATCAGACACTGATTCAAAACGGACTGCGCGACCGTGTGGTCATTGAGACGGACGGAAAGCTTATGAGCGGCAGGGATGTTGCGATCGCCGCTCTGCTGGGCGCGGAGGAATTCGGCTTTGCGACGGCTCCGCTGGTGACAATGGGCTGTGTGATGATGCGCGTGTGCAACCTGGACACCTGCCCGGTGGGCGTTGCGACTCAGAATCCGGAGCTTCGCAGACGCTTTACAGGGAAACCGGAGTACGTTGTGAACTTTATGCGCTTTATTGCGCAGGAACTGAGAGAATACATGGCTAAACTGGGCGTGCGGACCATCGATGAGATGGTGGGAAGGACGGACCTGCTCAAGCCTTCAGATCACAGAAATAATCCGCATGCCGCAAAACTGGATCTCTCCGCAGTGCTGTACGGCAGCCGGGGAGAGAAAGATGCGCCGTGCGTCTTCCAGCCGGAGAAAGCGTATGACTTCCATCTGGAGAATACGCTCGATGAGCGCGTACTCTTAAAAGTCCTCGACCTTGAGCGTGCTGCCGAACAACGACAGGAGATGTCTGTGAAAGTGACCAATACGGACCGCACGTTCGGAACGCTTCTCGGAGCAGAGATCACGAGACGGTATAAAAAGGGACTTCCCGAGGATGCCATCGTGGTCAGATGTACCGGAGCAGGCGGACAGAGTTTCGGTGCGTTTATACCGAAGGGCCTGACGCTCTCGCTGAGCGGAGACAGCAATGACTATTTCGGCAAGGGACTTTCGGGCGGCAAGCTGGAGATATATCCTCCGGAAGACGCTGCCTATGCGGCGGATGAAAATATCATTGTCGGAAATGTGGCGCTCTACGGAGCTACGAGCGGCAGCGCCTATATCTGCGGCGTGGCAGGCGAGCGCTTTGCGGTCAGAAACTCCGGAGCCTATGCGGTGGTGGAAGGCGTCGGCGATCATGGCTGTGAATATATGACCGGCGGACGCGTGGTCGTTCTCGGAAAGACCGGCAAGAACTTTGCCGCGGGCATGAGCGGCGGAATCGCGTACGTGCTGGACGAAAAGAGCCGTCTGTACCGGAATATCAACAAAGCGATGATCTCCATCGAGAAGGTGGATAATAAGTATGACCAGCAGGAACTGCGCTCCATGATCGAAAAACATGTGGAGGCGACCGGTTCTGTCAAGGGGAAAGAAATTCTTGCGCATTTTGAGGAATATCTGCCGAAATTTAAAAAGATTATACCGAATGATTACAAGAAAATGCTGCAGCTTGCCACGAAATTTGAAGAGAGAGGACTGAGCAGCGAGCAGGCGCAGATCGAGGCATTTTACGAGGCCATGGAGCAGAAAAGATAGGAGGAGTTAACGTGGGAAAGCCAACAGGATTTTTGGAATACGAAAGAGAGACGGCAAGGGTAAAGGCGCCGCTTGAGAGAATTCAGGACTTTCAGGAGTTCCGCACGCCCCTGCCGCTGGAAAAGCAGAGACTTCAGGGAGCCAGATGTATGGCGTGCGGCGTTCCCTTCTGTCAGTCGGGCGCTGTGCTCTCCGGAATGGTCAGCGGATGCCCCCTGCACAATCTGGTGCCGGAGACGAACGATCTGGTTTACACGGGCAACTGGAAGCAGGCGTACGAACGCCTGAAATCCACCCACAGCTTTCCGGAGTTCACCTGCCGGGTCTGCCCGGCGCTCTGCGAAGCGGCGTGTACCTGCAACCTGAACGGGGAGCCTGTATCGACAAAAGAAAATGAGCGGGCGATCATTGAGAAAGCCTTCGCCGAGGGATGGGTGAAGCCTGAAATTCCCTCCGTACACACCGGAAAGAAAATCGCGGTGATCGGAAGCGGTCCCTCGGGACTTGCGGCAGCAATGCAGCTCAACCGGCGCGGCCATCAGGTGACCGTGTATGAGCGCAGCGACCGCATCGGCGGGCTGCTGCGCTACGGCATCCCGAATATGAAGCTGGACAAGAGCGTGCTCGACCGGAGAATCCGCCTGATGGAGGAGGAGGGCGTCCGCTTTGTGACAGGAGCAAATGTCGGAGCGGATGTCGCGGCGGAAGAGCTGCTGAGGGAATATGACCGCGTGCTTCTCGCATGCGGAGCCTCCAACCCCAGGGACATCACAGTGCCCGGCAGGGAAGCAAAGGGCATCTATTTTGCGGTGGACTTTCTGTCGGGAGTGACGAAGAGCCTTCTGGATTCCAATTTCGCGGACCGGAAGTTCGTTCCCGCAAAGGGAAAGCATGTGGTCGTGATCGGCGGCGGCGACACGGGAAATGACTGCGTCGGAACCGTGATCCGCCTGGGCGCGAAATCAGTGACTCAGCTCGAGATGATGCCCAAAGCTCCGGATACGCGCGCGGCGAACAATCCCTGGCCGGAATGGCCCAGAGTCTGCAAGACCGATTACGGACAGGAGGAGGCGATCGCTCTCTTCGGCCATGATCCGAGAGTCTACGAGACGACAGTCACGGAATTCCTGACAGGGAAGAAGGGAGAAGTGCGAAGAGCAAAGACCGTGAAGCTCAAAAGCGTTGTGGATGGGGCGACAGGCAGAAGGCGCATGGAGCCGGTTCCGGGGACCGAGAAGATTATCCCCGCGGATCTTGTATTGATCGCCGCAGGCTTTCTGGGCGCGCAGCGCTATGTGGCGGATGCCTTTCAGGTGAAATTGAACGCACGTACCAATGTGAGCACCGTGGATAACGGCTACCGCACGGAAAACCCGAAGATCTTTGCCGCCGGTGATATGAGAAGGGGCCAGTCCCTCGTCGTCCACGCAATCCATGAGGGCAGAGAGGCGGCAAAGGCAGTGGACGCATCTCTGATGGGATATACGAATTTACCGTAAAATTATAAAAATTCCGTCTTGCGCTCCCAATGCAGCTTTGCTATAATATGGGGCATAGGCAAGGGCGTCTTAGTGTGGAAAGTATTTTCCGGATTAAGTGCGCCCTTTTTGATGTTCAGAAACTACCTGTATCATCAAAATATTCCGATAAGGAAAACTTACCGCGCGGAAGCGCAGGTCTGACAGAAGTCCGGCAGAACCGGCAGGAGGAAGTGTTTATGGAAGAAAATCGCAGAGAAGAGATATTGGATCTGATCGAGGAGGAGGATGTGGAATTTATCCGTCTGCAGTTTACGGACATGTGCGGCAATATGAAGAATATAGCCATCACTGCCGGGCAGATGGAGAAGGCGTTCCGCAATCACTGCGTCATAGAGGGAGCGCCCCTGCCGGGATTCGGCGGAGAGAAGACGGGAGATCTGTTTCTGGCTCCGGACCTTTCCACCTTCGCGATCCTGCCGTGGAGGCCGCAGCAGGGCAAGGTGGCACGGTTCATCTGTGACATCCTGAAGGCGGACGGGACGCCTCTGGCGGAAAGCCCCCGCCATATTTTAAAGAGGACGCTCGAGAAAGCAGGGCAGTACGGGTATACGTTCCAGGTGGGTACGGAGCTGGAATTTTTCCTGTTTCACACAGATGATAACGGGCTTCCCACAACAATCACTCACGAGCAGGCGGGCTATCTCGATTTGAGCCCCCTGGATCTGGGGGAGAACGCCAGAAGAGATATGGTGCTGACGCTGGAAGATATGGGGATTGTGGTGGAATCCTCGCAGCATGAACTGGCGCCAGCCCAGCATGAGATTGACTTCAGATATGCGGAGAGCCTGAAGGCCGCGGACGAGATCATGACCGCCAAGATGGCGATGCGCACGATCGCCAAGCGCCACGGACTGCACGCCACTTTTATGCCCAAGCCCGTCATGGGCGAGGAGGGTTCGGGTATGCATATGTACCTGTCTCTGGAAAAGGACGGCAGAAATATTTTCGCCGACGACAGCGACCCGCTGGGGCTGAGCAGAGAGGCATACTGGTTCATGGGCGGCATCATGCACCATATCAACGCGCTGATGGCTCTGACGAATCCGCTTGTGAATTCCTATAAGCGCCTGATCCCCGACTTTGAGGCGCCGGTGTGGGCCGCGTGGTCTGCGGAGAACGGCAGCCAGCTCATCCGTATTCCGTCCATCAAAGGTGAACACACGCGGCTGGAGCTGCGCTGGCCGGATCCGTCGGCGAACCCCTATCTCGTACATGCCGCCTGCCTTGCCGCGGGGCTGTGGGGGATAGAGCACAAGACAGAGCCGCCCGCACAGGCGCCCGCAAAGATCAAGAGGATGGATGAGGAGGAGATTGAAGCCCTCGGCATCCGCCGGGTACCGCAGAGCCTTCCGGAAGCGCTTCTGTATCTGGAGAGAGACGAGCTGATGAGAGATGTTCTCGGAGAAACCTTCCTGCGCAGATATGTGCGTGAGAAGAGGAAGGAATGGCAGTCCTACGCAGCAGAAGTGAGCGAATGGGAAATTAAGCGGTACCTTTACCGCATATGACGGGCATCATCATTGCGTTTCCGAACGCGGAGGACGGCAGACGGATTCAGAATATCCTGATCCGCCACGGATTTGAGGCAGCATCCGTCTGCACAAACGCCTCCCAGGTCTTTGATGCCGTATCTCAGATGGAAGCGGGCCTGGTGATCTGTGGATACCGGCTGAAAGATATGCACTGCACGCAGCTTCGAGAGTGCCTGCCGAAGGGCTTTGAGATGCTTCTCATAGCGTCCGCGGCCGCGGTCAGCCAGTGCAGCCTCGGCTTCATGGCCCTGACACTCCCCCTAAAGACCTACGATCTGGTGAATACGGTACAGATGATGACGAGCCAGATCGTCCGCGCCGGAAAGAAAAAGCGCCCCCGCAGAGTGAGGAGCGAGCAGGAGCGCAAAATCATTGGAGACGCAAAACAGCTCCTTATGGAACGAAACCATCTCAGTGAGGAGGAGGCGCACCGGTATCTGCAGAAGCAGAGCATGGACATGGGCAGGAGCATGCTGGAGACCGCGCAGATGATCCTCACGCTGATGGACAACGAATAATGGAACGGCCAGGGGCAAAACACTTTTTTGCTCCAGCATGAAATGATAGAAAAGGATGGAGAGACAATGTTTAAAATCAACGATAATTACCTGAAACTGCCGGGAAGCTACCTGTTTTCCGAGATTGCCGCAAGAGTTGCGAAGTACCAGGAGGAACATCCTGACAAGGAGATCATCCGTCTCGGAATCGGAGACGTGACACAGCCGCTGGCCCCGGCGATTATCAGCGCGCTGCACAGCGCTGTCGACGAGATGGGCCATGCAGAGACCTTTCACGGGTATGCGCCGGACCTCGGCTATGCGTTTCTGAGAGAAAAAATCTCGAAATATGATTACAAAGACAGGGGATGCGAGATTGCGCCGGATGAAATTTTCATTTCTGACGGTGCAAAGAGCGATTCCGGAAATATCCAGGAGATTTTCAGCCTTGACAGCAAGATCGCCGTTTGCGACCCGGTATATCCGGTCTATGTGGATACGAATGTCATGGCAGGAAGGACAGGCGTGTACAGCCCGGAGAGAGAGAACTTTGACGGCGTGATCTATATGCCGTGCACTGAGGCAAACGGTTTTGTGCCGGATCTTCCCTCAGAGGTTCCGGACCTCATCTATCTGTGCTTCCCGAACAATCCTACAGGAGGCGCAGCGACGAAAGAACAGCTCCAGCGCTGGGTGGACTATGCGAACAAAAACGGAGCAGTCATCATCTATGACGCTGCCTATGAGGCGTATATCTCGGAGGAAGACATTCCGCATTCCATCTATGAGTGTGAGGGGGCAAGAACGTGCGCGATTGAGCTGAGAAGCTTTTCAAAAAACGCGGGCTTTACCGGTGTTCGCCTCGGCTTTACCGTAGTGCCGAAGGACATAAAGGACAAAGACGGCGTATCGCTGCACAGCCTCTGGGCGAGACGCCACGGAACGAAATTCAACGGAGCTCCCTATATTGTACAGAGAGCGGGAGAGGCCGTGTACTCCGAGGCTGGCAGAGCCCAGCTCAGAGAACAGGTGGGCTACTATATGCGCAATGCAAACGTGATCAGCGACAGCTTAAAGAGTCTTGGCTATCAGGTGTCGGGAGGTGTCAACGCTCCGTATATCTGGCTGAAGACCCCGGGCAGAATGACTTCCTGGGAATTCTTTGACCGCCTTCTGGAGAAGGCGAATGTCGTCGGAACTCCCGGCTGCGGCTTCGGTCCGTGCGGAGAGGGCTACTTCCGCCTGACCGCGTTCGGAACGTATGAGAATACGCTGGAAGCGATGGAGAGAATCGCAAAAATCTGATGCGATGCACACTGCGGCCGCGCCTGTGCGGCTGCGGTGTTGTATGTATTGCATGAATTTTTTGGAAAAATTGACAAAATTACTTGCGTGGACCGTATAGGTGTGATATAATCATTTTTGCCTGAGAATGGCAGAAACGCCGCTGTGGCGGAATTGGCAGACGCATACGACTCAAAATCGTACGGGAAACCATATGGGTTCGAGTCCCATCAGCGGCATTAAAGGAGAGATTTACAGCAAGAAATCAGCTTTCTGGAAGGAAGGCTTTTTTTGCTTTAAGGAGTTTGTCCAGCTTCAGCTGAATTATCTGGATTGGGACAGCGAGGGGGTTCAGTCCCGCAAGTGTTATGAAACTGCTGTCAAACACGGCAAACCGGTTATTGTCATGGAACCCGTTAAGGGCGGGACACTGGCGCGCGTACCGGAGTCTGTGGAGAAAATATTCCGGGAATGCCACCCGGAGATGTCCATCCCGTCCTGGGCGATTCGTTTCGCAGCCAGTCAGGATTATGTGATGATGGTCTTAAGCGGAATGAGTAATATGGAGCAGCTTACCGACAATATGAGTTATATGTCTGATTTTCAGCCGTTGAATGAGAAAGAGCAGGCGCTTGTTAAAAAAGCTGTAGACATCATCAACAGTAATATCGCTGTTCCCTGTACTGGCTGTTCTTACTGTACGGAAGGCTGCCCGCAGCATATCGCCATTCCTAAGTATTTCTCACTGTATAACGCCGATATGCAGGAGATCAAAGAAAAGGCATGGCGGCCGCAGGGAGAATATTATGACCGACTGACGCTGACTTTCGGGAAAGCCAGCGACTGTTTGGAATGCGGACAGTGTGAGCAGGCATGTCCGCAGCATCTGCCCATTATTCAGTACCTGAAAGATGTGGCAGCACGATTTGAAACACAGTCATAAGCAATAGAATTGCGGGGGATTTCAATAGGTGGAAAACTCCTGCTCAGAATAAATTTAAAGGAAAGGATGAGGAGTTATGGAACAGTCAAAGGTATACTTTCTGAAGGAGATCACACCGGAGAATCTGGTGAAGATTTACGAGGCGCTGCAGATTACCCTTCCGGGAAAGATTGCAGTAAAGCTTCACTCCGGAGAAGAGGGCAACCAGAACTACATGAAGCCGGAATTTGTGAAAGCTCTGATTGACCATGTGCACGGCACAGTCGTGGAATGCAACACTGCCTACAGCGGCGAGCGCAATACAACAGAAAAGCATGTGGCGCTGATGAAGAATCACGGATGGAGCAAGTATTTCGACGTGGACATCATGGATGCCGAGGGACCGGATCTGGAGCTCGCGGTTGAGAATGGGCTTCAGCTCAGGACAAACTATGTCGGAAAGAATATGGAAAACTACGACTCCATGCTGGTGCTGTCTCACTTTAAGGGTCACCCGATGGGAGGCTACGGCGGAGCGTTAAAGCAGCTCTCGATCGGCTGTGCTTCCTCGCACGGAAAGGCGAATATCCACGGAGCAGGAGAGCCTGACAAGATGTGGAGCACAGAGCAGAACCGATTCCTTGAGGCAATGGCGGATGCGGCAAAGACAGTTACTGACTATTTTAAGGACAAGATTGCATATATCAATGTAATGTGCAACCTCTCCGTAGACTGTGACTGCTGCGCAGTGGCGGAAGATCCCTGCATGAAGGATATCGGAATCCTTGCCAGCCTCGATCCTGTGGCACTCGACCAGGCATGCATCGATCTGATTTATCAGTCTGATGATCCGGGAAAAGATTACTTCATCGAGCGTGTGGAGAGCAGAAATGGTATTCACACGATCGAAGCGGCGGCACAGCTTGGAGTGGGAAGCAGAACGTACGAGATGGTTTCTATTTCTAATTGAGAATGAAAATATAACAGCGCCGCCCGCCGGAATTCCGGCGGAGACGGCGCTGTTTTTGAGCCTATTTTCCGCTGTCCCCATAATTGGAAAGCACCCGTGCTGACGGGTCGCTTACATCGCATCCTTTCCAGCTTTTGTTCGGCATCCAGAAATCTGCAACCATGTGAGACTGTCCCGGATAAAAACGCTCGAAGATCTCGCGGTATAGCAGTGACTCTTTCGTAAAGGGTTTTGCATGGCTGTACGCGCCGCACTTCTGTTCAAATTCCGCGTCACCGTAGAGTTCTTCCGCGTACGCTTTCAGATCGTCGACGAGAGAGTGGCCGACCGCGTCGGAGAACGCGGCCTTCTCACGCATCAGAATATTATATGGAAGATAATCCCCCTCAAAAGCATGGCGAAGCAGGTATTTTCCCTTATGATACACATTCATTTTTTTTGCCGGATCGATGGCCATAACGTAGGAAACAAAATCCAGATCACCAAACGGAACTCTTGCTTCCATAGAGTGGACGCTGATGCAGCGGTCTGCGCGCAGCACATCGTACATATACAGTTCCCGCACTCTCTTGACAGATTCTTTCTGAAACTCTTCCGGCGAGGGGGCAAAATCCGTATACTTATATCCGAACAGTTCATCTGAGATTTCTCCGGTCATCAGAACCCGGATATCCGTCTGTTCATGAATTGCCTTGCAGATCAGATACATTCCCATAGAGGCGCGAATGGTGGTGATATCATACGTTCCGAGCGCCTGGATCACCTCCGGCAGAGCGTCGATGACCTGCTCTCTGGTGATGATGACCTCCGTGTGCTTGCTTCCGATATAGTCAGCCACCTCTTTTGCATACTTCAGGTCAATGGCATCTGTCTCCATACCAATCGCGAACGTCCGGATCGGGCGTTTCAGCAGTTTGGAGGCAATGGCGCAGACCAGGGAGGAGTCCAGCCCGCCGCTCAGCAGAAAGCCCAAAGGAGCGTCGGAGTCCAGTCTTTTTTCCACGCCTGCGATCAGCTTGCTGCGGATATTCGCGCAGATTGTCTCAAGGTCATCCGGGAGGACCTCTTTTACGGCTGTGATATCCCGGTAACAGATAAATTTTCCATCCTTATAATAATGGCCGGGCGGAAATGGGTAAATTTTATCCGCAAGTCCCACGAGATTCTTCGCCTCGCTTGCGAACAGGATCGTTCCCCGGCTGTCATAGCCATAGAACAGCGGACGGATTCCGATGGGATCCCTCGCCGCTATATAAGAACCGGAAGCGCCGTCATAGAGGATCAGGGCAAATTCCGCGTCCAGAAGCGAGAACATCTGAAGGCCAAACTCTTCATAGAGCGGAAGCAGAATCTCACAGTCACTGTCGCTTTCAAAATGGTAGCCTTTGCGTATCAGGCGTTCTTTGAGAACCCTAAAGCCATAGATTTCCCCGTTGCAGACAAGATAATTCTTATGCAGCGAGAACGGCTGCATTCCCTCGGGCGTAAGCCCCATAATCGAAAGTCTCTGGAATCCCAGATAACCATTCCCTGTATTGATAACCTTCATCGCGTCAGGACCGCGCGATTCAGTCCTGGAAAACCCTTCAACAAATTGTGCATAATCTGCTTCACCGGAGCAGTAACCCATAATAGAACACATGATGATCATCCTTCCTGTGATATAATTTAAAAACAAAAAAAGAGCAAAGATACCTTTTCGAAAGCATCTTTGCTCTTTATGAAACCTAATTATAAGCGATGGGAAAGTTAAAGTCAAGGCTTTTCGCAAATCTCTCCGTAAACAGATTCGCATACGTTCCATAGTAATGCCCGTCGTAATCCACATAATAATTCAAATCCCGCAGATCCGAAAATTCTTCCATATAATTGCAGTTATAATACTCCACACCCTGCGCTTTTGTAAGCGCGGTGAAATACTGGTCAGCGCCCTCATATGCGCTGGAATGCTCCTGGGTGGTGACCTCAGGTACCGGAGTTGTGACCGCGATGAGTCGGATGCCCTCCTCCCTGCAGAATTCGGCAAGTTTGTTGAAATACCGCTCTGACTCTGTGCAGATATCCTCAGCAGAATACAGAACCGGCGTATCCTTTACGGATTTGTCAGATGACTGTACCAGGCGTTCGATAAAACCGCTGCTGTGATAAATCTGAGCGGGATTTGCGAAGGAAGAAATGCCGTAATTTTTATATTCGCTGTCGGTCTTTGAAGCGATGGTATCCTTGAGGGAAAACAGCTTGCCGCGGTACAGATACCAGGGAAACAGCGTGCTTCGGAAATCCCCGTCGAGTATCTTCGTCAGCCAGTAGTGCAGCTTTGTGAAGGATGCCGGAAACTCCTCATACAAAATCGCAAAGTCCGCCCCCTCGTTGGGTTCTGTCACAAAATATCCCGCGTCCAGCTCATAAATTACCTGTTTGGGCTTATGGCCCGTCTCACAGGCAAGCCGGACAATATGGTAGGCATCGATCGGATATTCGCCGCCGAGGCACTGGTTTGTACTGACAGTGCCGCAGACGGAATCGAACACCTCGGGATTCAGTCCGCATTTCCCGTGGGAACTTCCCACAAAAATCGTGTCATGATCCTCTGAGATAAGATTGTGTATATCCACGCGGCTGTAGGTGTAGGGATACAGCGCGAAAGAGAGCAGGCTGTTGACTCCGATCACAAAGGCAAGCAGAAGCGTCAGCACAGCGAACCGTTTAAAATTGCGCATAGATAAATCCTCCTGTCAGTGACGGCGGCTGTCCGAGGCATGGCAGTGCGAAGAACAGTGCAAGATATACGGCCAGGCGCAGAACGAGCGGCCGTTTTGCCAGAACCTCCCGGACGCATATGCCCCGTTCCTGCAGCACGCTCACACAAAAGAGCATAAGACAACCTGCGGCAAGAATCACAAGAACCGCGGCAGTCATCGCAGTGCTTCCGTTTTGCTGCACCGGGATGGACAGCAGCTCTGACGGGGTAAACGTTGTGACTGCATTTCGCATCATCTCGAGCGCCTGTGGAACAGAGTCCGCCCGGTCAAAAAACCAGCTGATATTTACAAGCAGGAATGTCCTGAGAAGCTGGAACAGCTGATACCACCAGGCGCTGCTATTGATGTGCAGCGCTTTTTTCCAGCTTCGGTACTGTCCGGCGAGCAGTCCGCTTACTGCAATGATGATGCCGTTATACAGACCGTAGACTATAAACTTCCAGGCAGCGCCGTGCCAGATGCCCACCACGAGAAATACGATGAGGTTGGCCAGGCAGATCGGGAGTGTGCGCCCAATCGATTTGCCGAACCGCTTTTTGGCAAATCTGCTGAATCGGTTCATCCATCCCGAGAGAGAGACGGGATAAAACACATAATCTTTCATCCAGGTACCCAGGGTGATGTGCCAGCGGTGCCAGAAATCAGTAATGGAGCGGGCAAAATAAGGGCGCTTAAAGTTGTCGTCCAGAGTAATGCCGAACAGGTTCGAGATTCCCTGCACAACATCCATTCCACCGGAGAAATCCCCGTAGAGCTGGATACTGTATCCCAGGACACCGAAGATCGAGAGCCCCGCATAGTTCTGTGTGTCAGAAAAAATGGCGGATACAAAAACACCTGCATTGTCCGCCAGAACCATTTTTTTAAAAAATCCCCACAAGATCAGTTCCAGACCGCGCTCGATCCTCTGAAAATCAAACGTATGCTCCGCATAGAGCTGGCCTGCCAGGCGGTGAAAGCGCCCGATGGGACCCTGAAGAATCTGAGGAAAGAAGGAGACAAAGAGCGCGAAGCGCAGCACATTTCTCTCCGGTTCGCATTTCCCCCAGTACACATCCAGGACGTAGCCCGTGGACTGAAAAGTATAGAAGGAGATGCCCAGGGGCAGCAGCAGCGAAAACAGATCGATCTGCGTGCCGAAGACGGCATTGATGTTTAAGATCACAAAGTTGGTATACTTCATTACAGCCAGCATTCCAAAATTCAGAAACAGTCCGCAGACCACGATGATGCGGCCGTAAAACCGCGCTTTCTTTTTGTCTGTGCACGAAGTTCTGACAGCGTAAAGCAGCCTCCCCGCCCCGTAAGTGGTAAGCGTGGAGAACAACAGGAAAAACAGAAACTTTACGCCTGAGGAAGCGTAGTAGATGTAGCTGAATAACAGAAGCCACACCCACTGAAAACGCTTCGGTATCACATAATATCCGAACACAGCGGCTGCCACGAAGACGACAAATTTCATTGATATCAGTGACATACTGCCTCCCGGATCCTTATGCCTCTTCTTTCAGGCGGCATACCATCGCCCACAGAGCTTTTGCGGAATTAAAATTTTCAGGGACGATTTCCGCCGGAGTGACGGATACTCCGAAAGCATCCTCCAGCTCGCTGACGATGGAGAGGATCGCAAAGGAATCCAGGATACCGTCGTCAATCAAAGTCTCACAGTTTTCGTAATCAGCGTCCGGCTGAATATCCTCTAAAATTTCAAGTAATTGTTCCATAGTATAATACCTCGCTTTCTTTCTAACAGTAAAATATCCGTGCTGTCTTTGGACGGAAACCTTTCAGTATACGGAGGAATCCCGCGGAGCGTTGAGCACATCGGTGGGGTCTGCGCCGCGCGCCAGTACAAGCCCGTGTGCGGCAGTCCAGAAATACACCTGCGGCAGATCCCTGCTCAGGAACAGGTAAATTCCCTCCGTGACCGTATATGCCCCTGCCCGGCAAAACAGCAGACGGTCGCCGCAATGCAGATGCGGAAGCGCTGCTCTGCGCAGCAGGACGTCGCCGGCCGTACAGAGCGCTCCGCAGAGCTGGTAATCCAGGATGTCTTTAGCCGGCTGTCCGTTTTTTGGCAGATAATAAAAGAATGGCTGCTTCATTGCCATGGTCTGTCCATAGTAATTCAGATGATGAATTCCTCCGTCAAGAATGGCGTAATTCTGACCGCGGGTGCGCTTTATATCGCGCACGGAAGTCAGATAATATCCGCAGGGAGCAGCCAGATAGCGCCCCATTTCCAGCGTGATGGTTCCGGAAAAGGAGAGACTTCCGAGCAGATCGGAAACGTAAGCCAGCAGTTCCTCCTCAGGCACAGAAGCATCTTTTTGAAAATATGGCACAAATAGTCCCGGACCGTATTCAAGCTCCTCTGCGCGGTAGCCGAAATCCCGGTAAAGCTCTCCCAGAAATTCATCCAGGTGGCCGAGTTCCTTCTCCAATGATGCCGCCTTTTTCTGGGTTCCAGAATAAAACTGCAGTCCCAGAAACGTGAGCTGAGGATAAGAAGGCCGGCTGCGGATGATTTCGCGCACCGCCTCCTCATCCATACCGAACTGATTTCCGCTGGAAAGGCGTATCAGCAGGCGCAGGGGGCAATGTTCCTCCTCGGAGATCCTCCGCAGCAGATCGAACTGCCCGGCGGATTCCACAGTAAAAATGTTAGACCCGCGCCAGGCGCGCACTGTGCGGCGGATATCATCCTCATCTTTCCAGACGCCTGAGAGCACGATCTTTTCCAGCGGAACGCCAAGCCGCTCGCAGATGCGCAGTTCTCCGGGAGAACAGACCTCCAGGCGGTCGGCGCAGGCTGCTGCTGTCCAGGTGAGAAAGGGATTGGCCTTTATCGCGTAGCACAGCAGCGCCTGCTCTTTGAGATATCCGCGGGTCCGGCGAATCCTCTCCGCAAAGGCGTCCAGATCAAACAGATAGGCGGGAGAAGAGTTTAATGAGAGAAATTCTTCTGGGATTGTCTGCGGTATTTCATTCATAGATCCACCTCCAGATAGTCATTCTTTAATTTCTGCCGGTCAATCTTTCCGTTCTTATTCAGCGGGAAGTCCTCCATGAAGAAAAACTGATTCGGGATCATGAAAGGCGGCAGGATCTGTGCAAGTCCCCGTGTGATTTCCCGCTTTCCAAGCGCTGTCCGGCAGAAGGCGGAGAGCTTATTGCGCCGTTCGTCAAAGAGACAGCAGGCGCGTTCCATGCCGGGAAGGCTCTCCAGCGCCGCTTCCACCTCTCCGAGCTCAATGCGGTGCCCCATATGCTTGATCTGAAAATCTTTGCGGGAGGCAAAATACAAAAGCCCGTCCTCTCCGTAATATGCCAGATCTCCGGTGCGGTAGATCCGCTCGGGATACTGAGGGCACAGAGGATTGTCTGTAAACACCTTCGCGGTCTGAGCGGCATTGTTATAATATCCAAGAGCCAGGCAAGTCCCCGCCACGCAGAGCTCCCCGGTGATATCGGCGTCCGTGATCTCTCTGTCCTGCCCGTCCAGCAGAAAGACATGTTCATTGGGAAAGGGTTTTCCGATCGGAAGGCTTTCTCCGGGAAAAAACGTCCGGTCCACTTCGTAATAGGTGCAGTTGCAGGTGATCTCGGTGGGACCGTAGAGATTGACGAACCTGGCATCGGGAAGATGCTGCTGCCAGAGAGTCAGATGGCGTATGGGCATGACTTCTCCGGAGAAGAGCACCTTTTGAACAGAATCGGGAACCCTGTATTCAAATCCCTTCAGCCCCGAAATCATGCACAGTGCCGATACGGCCCAGATCAGCGTGGTGACATGGCGCTCACAGAGAAAATCCAGAAGCTGCACCGGAAAAGAGAACATCCGTCTCGGTATGATCTGTACGCATGCTCCTGTCTTTAATCCGGAATAAATATCCTTTACAGATACGTCAAAATCCCATGGCGCCTGATTGCCGATCACATCCTCCTGCGTGATCGAGAACAGATCCGTGAAGACATCGATAAAGTCCAGCACAGAACGGTGGCTGACCACAACGCCTTTGGGGACTCCGGTGGAGCCGGAGGTGAAATTACAGTAAAGCGGAGAGGTGTCGGTCATCCGCTCACGGACTGCCTGCAGAAGCGCGCGATCCGCCTGCTGCTGTTCCAGTTCCTCCAACAGAATCGTTCTGCCGGAAAATCCCGCATTCTGAAATGTATTCAAATGTGAAGGCACAGTGACGGCCACAGAGGCCTGCAGGGTCTCAAGAATCGTGTGAATCCGCGCGGAAGGCTGCTTCACATCCAGAAGGCAGTAAAAACAGCCGGCATAAACACATCCGAGAAACAGTGCAATGGTATCCACGCTTTTCTCCATAAATATGGGAACAGGCATACCGGCCGGTACTTCTCGGGCAAGCGCACTTCCGATTGTCTGCGCGCGCTCCTTCAGCTGTGCAAATGTGCAGGCAGCGGACTCATCGGCAAAAGCTGTTTTATTCGGAAACCGCAGCGCGGATTCTTCAAGATAGTCCAGAACATTATGCTTCATAAATTAGATCTCACTTTCCTGTGTTCTGTTACGAATTTTTCACCTATTGTAAGGAGAAACTATAAAGAAATCAATAGCCTTCACAAAATGTTCAGACAAACGTAAGAAAATATATTATAATTTTTAAGGAAATGTGCTAACATTAGAATATACGGATAGTATTGACAATTTCCGAATATGAAACAGGAGGAAACAATATGAAAATTTTATTCTATGACACCAAGAGTTATGACAGGGATTCTTTCGAAAGCATAAGCAACAGGTACCCGGAAATAGAGATTGATTATCTGAAGACCGATCTTGCCCCGAAGACGGCTCAGCTCGCAGCCGGATATGACGCGGTATGCGCGTTTGTAAGCTCGGATATCCATGAGGAGACTGTCCGGGGACTGAAGCAGGCGGGTGTCCGGCTGATTCTGATGCGGTGCGCAGGCTTCAACAATGTGGCGCTGGATACGGCAAGAGAGTGCGGCATCACGGTAATGCGCGTTCCTGGCTATTCCCCGGAAGCAGTAGCAGAGCATGCGATGGCGCTGGCCTTGATTGTCAACCGCAGAATGCACAAGTCCTATGTCAAGGTAAGGGAGAATGATTTCAGCCTCGGCGGCCTGATGGGATTCAACTTCTATCAGAAGACTGCCGGTATCGTGGGAACCGGAAAGATCGGAGCTGCTATGTGCCGCATCTGCCGCGGGTTCGGCATGAGAGTCATCGCTTACGATGTTTATCAGAATCCGGATCTTGATTTTGTAGAGTATGTGACGCTGGACGAGCTTCTGAGTCAGAGTGATCTGATCTCCCTGCACTGCCCGCTGATGAACGACACGTATCATCTGATCAACCGTGAGACGATCCAGAAGATGAAAGACGGCGTGATTCTGGTCAATACATCCCGCGGAGGACTGGTAAAGACCGTGGATCTCATTGAGGGAATCCGCGCGCGCAAGTTTTTCGGCGTGGGTCTTGACGTGTATGAGGAGGAGACGAACAATGTTTTTGAGGACCGTTCTGATGAGATTCTGGAAACCTCTGTCACAGCAAGGCTGCTATCCTTCCCGAATGTAATGATAACTTCCCACCAGGGCTTTTTCACAAGAGAGGCGCTCAGCGCAATCGCGGAGACTACTCTTGAAAACGCCCTGGACTTCGCGGAGGGACGGGAGAATGGAAACGTTGTGAAGTAAAGCCGGGCAGAGAAAAGGAGCCAATGCCGGAAGGATATTGGCTCCACTTTTTATGGTACGGCAAAACAGGAGGAAAAGGCCAGCAGAATCTCTTCCGTATCGGAAAAGGGCGGTGCCAGCCCCAGAAGCCGTTTCAGACAGGTGGTTTTCTCAGGGGACAGCGTAAGCTCCTCATACCACGCTCCGCCCGTCTTTCCCTCATAAGAGGAATAGAGGAGATACAGGAGAAGATTACCGAACGATTCCCAGTCTGATGAAAAGTCGTCTGAGAATTGTGCCAGCCCGAAATCAATCAGGAATACCTGTTCTCCGTTGTCAAGAACATTCGCAATGCTGATATCCCGGTGAACAACATGCCTTTTATGCAGATAGACCAGGAGAGTCAGAAGCTGGGAGCCAATACGGAAAATTTCCGCATCCCCAAAGCGCTTTCTGCGGCGGAACAGGAGCTTCTCAAGAGAGGTCCCCTCCATATATTCCAGGATGAAAAAATAGCCTTTCCGGGTGTTCAGCACACCCAGAAGCTCCGGCAGGCATTCGTGCTCCAGAGAGGAGAGAATGACTGCCTCATCCGCGTTGGGCGGACGTTTTCTGCCGTGTATGCGGGAACGGAAGCGCTTGAGCACAACGGTTCTTCCGGAATCGT
>CAKNMY010000057.1 GCA_930989745.1 uncultured Lachnospiraceae bacterium
AACTAAATATTACAACTGTAAGAAAAAGGAATGTACTATGAAAAGAAAACGTAAGAGACGAAGAAAGAGTATCCGGCGTTTTGCGGTACTGCTGGGCGTCTGTATGATACTCTTCGCGGCGCTTGCCCTGACGGTGGAGAACAAAAAGAGGGATACCCAGCCGGAAGAAGTGCTGGTATCTTATATGCAGAAGCTGGGCGAGGCAGATTACGCGGGTATGTACAGTATGCTGAGCGAAGACAGCAGGCGCAGGATCTCCCGTGAGGAGTTTGTGCAGAAGCATGAGAATATCTACGGAGGGATTGAGGCAGAGGGCTTTCAGGTGGAGATCACCGATATCAATAAGGAAAACGCAGGGGTTCCCAGAATTTCCTATGACATGGAGTTTACCACACTGGCGGGGAGTATAAATTTTAAAAACCAGGCGGTGCTCACCCGGGAAAAGGGAGACTATCTGGTAGAATGGGAACCGTATCTGATTTTTCCGCATCTGACCGGTTCCGATACGGTGAGAGTTACGCGTCTGAAGGCCCGGCGCGGCAGTATCCTGGACCGGGACGGCAGAGTGCTGGCGGGACAGGGAACCGCATCCAGTGTGGGCGTGATTCCGGGCAAGCTGGGCGAAGGAAAGGAGGATAGTCTGAACCGCCTGGCAGAACTGCTGGAGATTTCCCGGGAGAGCATCGATACAGCGCTGTCTGCCGCCTGGGTAAAAGATGATTCCTTTGTCCCGCTGGAGACGCTGGATAAAATTGACGATACCAGGAGAAATTCTCCGGCAGCGGATGAACGCACCCTGAGGGAAATCGAACGTCAGGATGCGCTGCTGGAAATTCCCGGCGTCATGATTACAGACACACAGATCCGCATCTATCCGTATCGGGAGGCAGCCTCCATGCTTACCGGATATGTGCAGAATGTGACTGCTGAGGATTTAGAGGAACACGCGGGGGAAGGATATCAGACGGACAGTGTGATCGGAAGGAGCGGTGCGGAGCTTCTGTATGAGAACGAGCTTCGCGGCAGAGACGGTTATGAGATTGACATACTCAATGCAAACGGGGAGGTAAAAGAGATCCTCGCGATTCAGGAACAGGAGGATGGGAAGGATGTGCGCCTGACCGTGGACGGAGAACTTCAGTCTCTGCTCTATGAGCAGTTCAGGGAGGATGAGAGCTGCACCGCGGCTGTCAATCCTCTGACAGGGGAGGTCATGGCTCTGGTCAGCACCCCGTCCTATGACGCAAATGATTTTATACGCGGCATGTCGGAGCAAAAGTGGAAGGAGCTGAATGAAGATCCCGGCAATCCGCTGTACAATCGTTTTCGCGCTGCGTTCTGTCCCGGTTCTATCTTCAAACCGGTGGTAGGGGCGATCGGCATGACAACGGGCGTCCTGGACCCGGAGGAGGATTTCGGAAATGTGGGCCTCAGATGGCAGGCGGATGAGAGCTGGGGAAATTATTATGTGACGACGCTGAAGGCGTATGAGCCGGTAACGCTGGCAAACGCGCTTCTTTATTCCGATAATATCTATTTTGCGAAAACGGCGCTGATGCTGGGAGCCGATACGCTGACCCGGAGCCTGGACGGACTGGGATTCAATGAGGAACTTCCGTTTCCGATTGTGATGACGCCATCCTCCTATTCGAGCGAGGAGACGATCACAAGCCAGATTCAGCTTGCGGACACCGGCTACGGACATGGGGAGCTGCTGGTCAACCCTCTGCATATGGCGTGCATCTATACAGCGTTTCTCAATGAAGGAAGTATGCTGAAGCCCAGGCTGCTGTACGAGGATGCGCCGGCGGCGGAAGTCTGGAAGGAACATGTCTTTACAAAGGAGGCAGCGGAAACAGTCGCCGCGGATATCGCGCAGGTGGTGCAGAATCCTGCGGGAACTGCTTACTCCGGACATATTGAGGGACTGAGCCTGGCGGGAAAAACAGGGACAGCGGAACTGAAAGCATCCCAGGATGATACGACTGGCACAGAGATGGGGTGGTTTGCAGTTTTTACCACAGATAAAGGCAGGGATGACGCACTGCTCATGGTCAGCATGACTGAAGATGTGAAGGAAAGGGGCGGCAGCAGCTATACTGTGGGAAAGGACCGGGAAGTATTAAAGGCATGGTTCGGGTTCTCGTAACAGAGAACCTGAACCATGCCTTATTATCTGTAGATCCCCAGATCGCTGAAAATCTCAAGCGCAGTCTGCGCAGCCAGAGCGCCTCCCGTGCCGCCGCCCTGCAGATTGATGGAAAAGCAGTAAGTATTGTCCGCAGTTTCCACAAAACCGGAAAACCATCCGTTGATATCCTGGCCATCGAGGTGCCCGGTTCCGGTTTTTCCGTAGAGAGAGCCGACACCGTCCGTGGAAATCAGCAGCGCCTGGCGCACCGCGTCCAGAGATTCCTGTGAGACAGGAAGCGTACCCTCGCAGAAGTCTTTAAAGAAACGGGTCTGCTCCTCGGGGGAGATTTTGAGGGAAGATTCCAGCCAATAGGAGGAGACGCCGGCGGACAGATCCATATTGCCGTATCGGTAATCTGTGAGCGCCTGCTGGATTCGCTCCTCTCCCAGCTGTTCGTCAAGCTCCAGGAAATACCAGTTGACGGAGTTCTGCATGGCGTCCCGCAGCGTCTGGTTCTGATTCCAGGCAGACAGCGGATATTTCGTTCCGTCCCAGGCGAGCAGAGAATTTTCCGGAGCGATAATGCCGTTCTCCAGAGCGTTGAGGGCGATGCAGACTTTGTAGACAGAGTCGGGAGACACGCGTTTCTGGGCGAGTTCCTTATTATAAATCTGATACTGCCCGGCATTGCAGTCATAGAGGACGAAACTTCCGTCCATACCGCCGAAGTAGGAGGAGAGATCAAGCGTAACGTAACCCTGCTCCGGGACAGTGCCCGGCGCGCTTTGCTCCTCCGCGGCGAGAACGCTGCGGACCGATACGGCGGGCAGCGAGAGCGCGCACAGCAGAAATGCCAGCACAAGCGCCAGAAGTCCGGTGCATTTTTTGCGGATGCCGCCAGGCGTATAGTCCGAGATTTTAAGCACGCGCTCCTTTAATACGCTTTTCCTTCCGCGTATCCCGAAGACCAGGGGAGAGGAAAAGTCGGAAGACTGCGCGAAGAGCAGCAGCGTCTTCGCGTAGGTAAGCTGCTCTCTGCGCGGAAGCGTGCGGATCACAGCCTCATCGCATGCGAGCTCCCGCTGTGATTTCTGACTGTGCAGAAGAAGGCGGGCGCAGGGATGAAACCAGTAGAGAATCCGAAGCAGCAGCAGGCAGGGGTTCAGAAACTGATCCTTCTGCCGCAGGTGCTGCAGCTCGTGCAGGAAGACGAAGCGAAGCTGTTCCTCTGAGGATGCTTCGGCAAAGCCTGCGGGAAGCAGCAGCTTCGGGCGGATGATACCGTAAGTCATAGGAGACGAAATACGGTGACATTCATACAGCCTTACATGGGAGCGGATCCCGCAGACGCGCAGGGCATCCTGAAATACACGCAGCGTGCGGTCATCAGCTGTCGGAATGCAGTCCCGTGAGAGCGAGTGCAGCTTCCGGCAGGAAAATAGAACGCACGCGAGGGTGAAGAAAGCTCCCGCCAGCCAGAACAGCAGCAGCGCCTTGTCAACCCAGTAAAAAGCCGTATGGCCTGCCGCCGTCACAGTATCCTGCATCCAGGCGTCGGCAGCGATTGGTGCGCCCGACGGCGCCGTGCCTGCACCGGCAGCCAGCGAATCCGCGGGGCGGAACAGGTTTATGGAACTGTCCATGCGCAGAAAGGAGGGGCAGGGCAGAAACGGCAGGAGGAAGAGCAGCGCTTTGGCATTCCCTATCCGGTAAACTGCGCGGGAGGAAATCTTCGTCCTCATGGCGCGCAGCAGCAGGCAGAGCAGCGCGTATGGCACGCACAGAAGCAGGCATGCCCGGAGAAATGAAAATGAAGCGTAGGTCCCCATCAGGTATCTCCTTTCTCGAGCTTGCGGTTTAAGAGCGCCTGAAGTTCATCGAGCTCATCGGTGCTCAGCTCCTCCTGTTCCAGAAATGCAGACACCATAGATCCCACATTTCCATTGAAAAAGCGGTTCAGGAAAGAATCGCTTTCCTGCCGGATGTAGTCCTCCTGCTTTACCAGCGGAGAGTAGATGAACATCCGGCTTTCTTTTGTATAAGTAATCACGCCCTTCTTCGCAAGACGCGCCAGCATGGTCTGAACGGTCTTCGGACTCCAGTCATGTGTGTGCGAGAGCCGATCCACGACTTCGTTGGTGCTGACGGGAGCATATTTCCAGATGATCTTCATCACCTCATACTCAGCTTCTGATATCTGCGGCAGTTGATTCATGGTAACCTCCTGTAATAAACCTACAAATGTAATCTTAAACCCATTATAGGATCCGGAAGAAAAGCTGTCAAGCGTCAGAACGCGCAAAAAGGGAGGGCTGCCAGGACAGGCAGTTCCCTCCCTCTGACGCGTCCCGCAGGATTATTCTGCCAGAAGCGCGGTTTCCAGATCTTCGAGCATGATGTTCAGCGCGTTGATTCCGCCTTCAGCGGTGTACCATACCGCCGGATGCTCCAGGTATACAATATGTCCGTTTTTGTAAGCGTCAGTTCCCATGATCAGCTCATTTTCCACGATGTCCTGAGCGAGCTGCGCGCCTTCTGTGCCGATGGCAGCGTCGCGGTCCATGACAAAGATGTAGTCGGGATTCTTTTCCACGATTGTCTCAAAGGAAGATTCATTGCCGTGGGTGGAAGTTGTCTCGCCGGCGCCCAGATTATTGAAGCCGATCTCTTTTCCGATGATGGAGCAGCGTCCGTCATTTCCCAGGACATTAAAACTTCCGCTGGTGCATAAGCCCACAATAGCGGTTTTTCCTGAGGCAAATTCCGCGAGCTTTGATATGCGGGAGTCGAAATCAGCCATCAGCCCGTCAACCTTATCCTCAAGACCGAAAATAGAAGCAATCGTGGAGGCATTCTTTCTCACGCTTTCCACAACGCCTGCCTCGGAATCTGTTGAAAGGAATACCACGGGAGCAATTTCCGCCAGAGCGTCATAGGAGCCGGAAAGGCGTCCTCCGATGAAGATGATATCAGGCTCGCACGCCATTACCGCCTCCAGGTCCGCTTCCTTAATCGTTCCCAGATTGGAAATGCCGTCCGCAGTCACGTAGTCCTGGAGATAATCGAGAGAGGTCTGCGCGGATCCTACCACGCGGCCGCCCACGCCCAGGCTGTCCAGGATATCCAGGGATGCCATATCCAGAATCGCGATGCGCTCAGGATTGTACGGAACCTCCAGGTCAATTTCCTCCTGATTTGCGTTGAGGCTTTTGATGGTCACTGTCTCCGGGACTGCTTTCAGCTCCTGTGTTTCAGCACTGTCAGAAGAAGCGGAAGTATCGCCGGAGGTATCCTCTGTCCGGACAGATGCGGAGGAAGTGGTGTCAGAAGCATTATTTCCGCACGCCGCAAGGCCAACGGACACAGCGGCGGCAAGCATCAGGGCAGCAATTCTTTTTTTCATAGGTCTTAAAACTCCTTTTTCGTTTGATTTTTAATAGTAAATAGAAAGCGGTTTTCCCGAAATCTCCATGATCTCAAAGTCAACCCTGTAAATATCAGACAGTGTTTCTTTTGTCATCACTTCGGCAACCGTGCCGAATTTCGCGATTTTTCCATCCACGAATGCGCAGATATAGTCTGAATAGAACGCGGCATAATTGATCTCATGCAGCACCAAAATGACCGTTTTGCCCAGCTCGTCACAGAGACGGCGGACAATCTTCATCATATTTGTCGCGTGGTATATATCCAGATTATTTGTGGGCTCATCGAGGAGCACATATTCGGTATCCTGTGCAATGACCATCGCGATATACGCTCTCTGACGCTGGCCGCCGGAGAGCTCGTCGATAAAGCGGTCTTCAAATTCCTGAAGCTCCATGTATTCGATGGCTTTATCGACGTATGCGGTGTCTTCTTCAGTCAGGCGCCCTCCGGAATAAGGGAAACGGCCGAAAGAGACCAGTTCTCTGACCGTGAGCTTCATCTGCACATGATTGCTCTGGGTCAGAATCGCAAGGCGTTTGGACAGCTCTTTGCTCTTCCACTTCGAAATGTCCGTCCCGTCAAAAGTGACCAGTCCGGCGTCACGGGCAATAAGGCGGGAAATAATTCCCATGACCGTGGACTTTCCGGCTCCGTTCGGACCGATCAGAGAGATCACGTTTCCCTTGGGAATTTCAAAGGATACGGAATCAACCACAGCCTTTCCGTCGTACTTTTTTGTTAAGTCTTTTATAATCATTCGTTATATCCTCCTGTTGGTCAGTAAGAGGTAAAGGAAGTAAAGCCCTCCGCCTACCGTGATAAACACGCTGACGGGAATGGCATAAGTAAATACGCGCTCTACGATGAGCTGTCCTCCCACAAGCACGATCATTCCGAACAGAGCGGAACCGAAAATGAGCTGGCTGTGGCGGTATGTCTTTAATAACTGGCGCGACAGGTTTGCAATGATAAGGCCCAGAAAAGAGATCGGACCGACCATTGCGGTAGCCACCGCGATGCAGATGGTGACGCCCAGCAGAAGCCTGCGGATACTGGAATCGTAATCCACGCCCAGATTGATTGCCTGATTCTTTCCGAGCGTCAGCACGTTCAGCAGCGCCAGATCCTTTCTGAGGACGAAGATCACGGCGGCGAGCACGATCAGAGAGAATAGGATAATCTCTGAGTTGACATTGGAGAAACTTGCCACAAGAGTGGCGAGCAGACTGTCGTACTCATTCGGATCCATCACGCGGGTCAGCGTATTCTGTATACTGGAAAAGAAAGAGGTCAGTACGGTGCCGATCAAAAGGACATAGAGCACATTGTGGTTTGTCTTCTTAAACAGATAACTGTAAATGACCGTGGCCGTTATGGACATCAGGATCAGGTCCACTGCAAACGCGGCGTTGGCGTTTACCGCCAGAATGCTGCCTGAGCCGGCAAAAAATACGACGGCTGTATGAATCAGCGTATACAGAGAATTCATCCCCAGAAGACACGGGGTTACGATGGTATTGCTGATGATGGACTGAAACACAATGGAGGCGCCGCCGATTGCGAACGCGGTGATCAGCATCACGATCAGCTTCGGCGTCCGGATCTTCATTGCGTAGTGAAACAGTTTCTCATTGCCGAAATTTACGTCCGTCAGCATATAGGCCGCTGCCGCGGCAGCCACGAGAACCGACATAAAGATCAGCTTTCGGATATTGGAGCGGTATGCTGCAGTATTCATGAATCGCCACCTCCGTCCAGACTGTTTGCCGCGCAGGCGCATCCGCCCGTTCCGGCGCTGCCCAGACGCACCGCTTTCCTTCCGTGCTTTAACCGGTATAACAGAAGCCCGATGAACAGGATGCTTCCCAGAATACCGATGATCAGCTCGATCGGAAGCTCATAGGGCATGATGACCACGCGGGCGATCATGTCGCAGACGAGCACAAAAATTGCGCCGAACAGAGCTGTATCCACAAGGGTTCCTCTGATTTTATCGCCCTTGAACATGGCGACCACATTGGGGACAATCAGCCCGATATAGGAAATTGAGCCAACCACCACAACCACAGACGCCGTGATCATCGCGGCGATCGTAAGTCCGGCAAACAGCACCAGATTATAGTGCACGCCGAGATTTTTGGAAAATTCCCTGCCCATGCCGACGATGTTAAAGTGATTCGCGAAAACAAACGCGAGAATGACCAGCGGCACGACCAGATAGACCAATTCGTATCTTCCGCGCAGAACCAGGGAAAAATGTCCGGTCAGCCAGGAAGACAAAGCCTGCGTCATCTCGTACTTATAGGCGAGATAATTGGTGACTCCTCCTATAACGTTTCCGAACATAATTCCCACCAGGGGAACCATAACCACATCTTTAAACTGAATCCTCTGGATGAACCAGACGAAGATCCAGGTTCCCAGAATCGCGGCGGCAAAGGCGAATATTGCTCTGCTCCAGAGTGTGGATCCGGGAAGAAACAAAAGCGCCAGAAGAATGCCGAACTGGGCGGAAGATATCGTAGCTCCCGTTGTGGGGGAGACAAATTTATTCATGCAGAGCTGCTGCATGATCAGACCGGCGACGCTCATGCCGACACCGGTGCATAAAATCCCCAGAAGACGCGGCAGACGGGAAATCAGAAAAATCTCCGCCTGCTCCGGATTTCCGGAGAATAATTCGGACGGCGTTATGTCAATGACTCCCACAAACAGGGAAATCACAGATAAAACAGCCAGAGCAGCCGCCAGAATGACAGTTAAAGCCCGTCCTTTAATAAAAATCCCTCCTTCCTCAATGCGTTAGTTTAGACTAACTGCCCGAATAAAATAACACATGGAAAAATAAAAAGTCAAGCAGTTTTTCAGATGAGTTCATAAAATCCTATAAAAAAGATAGGAATTCATGAAAAAAGGAAAAATCCGGGGATATCGGTTGTTCGCATGTATGATTTTTGGTAAAATAGAAAAAAATGCAACAGGAAAGAGGCAAGGAAAATGGCGGAAAAATCCTGCATGACAACGCTGTGCTATATAGAGAACAAAGAGGAGTATCTGATGCTCCACAGAGTCTCGAAAAAGCATGACATCAATAAGGACAAATGGATCGGTGTCGGCGGACATTTTGAGGAAGGGGAGAGCCCGGAGGAGTGTCTGCTGAGGGAGGTCTATGAGGAGACGGGACTTACGCTCACGAGTTACCGCTTCCGCGGACTTGTGACATTCAGTCCCGATACCGCTCCGACAGAGTATATGTGTCTGTATACTGCGGACGGATATGAGGGAGAGATTGGTCCGTGCGATGAGGGGCAGCTTGAGTGGGTGAAGAAGGAGGACGTGTTAAAACTTAATATTTGGGAGGGGGACAGGATCTTCTTTCGGCTGATGAATGAGGGAAGAGCGTTCTTTTCCCTGAAGCTGGAATATGAAGGCGACCGTCTGGTGCGTGCCGTGCTCGACGGGGAAGAACTGACGATGGGAGAGACGGAGGAAGCATGAAGACTATGAAGAAATATGTCATGGCGCTCGACCAGGGAACTACGAGTTCCCGCTGTATTCTGTTTGGCCACAGCGGAGCTGTCCGCAGTGTGTCTCAGCGGGAATTTCCGCAGATATTTCCGAAGCCCGGATGGGTGGAGCATGACCCTATGGAAATATGGTCGAGCCAGATTTCAGTTGCCGCTGAGGCAATGAGCAAGATCGGAGCAAAGCCTGAGGAAATTGCGGCGATCGGGATCACAAACCAGAGGGAGACGGCGATCGTCTGGGATAAAGCGACCGGGAAACCGGTGTACAACGCGATCGTGTGGCAGTGCCGCCGTACGGCGGAGATGATTGACCGGCTGAAGGAGGAAGGGTTTGATGAGGTGCTGCGGGATAAGACCGGATTGGTGCCGGATGCCTATTTTTCAGCCACAAAGCTCAAGTGGATTCTGGATCATGTGCCCGGAGCGCGGGAGCGCGCTGAGGCCGGTGAGCTTTTGTTCGGCACGGTGGATACCTGGCTGATCTGGAACCTCACGAACCGGAAGGTTCACGTGACCGATTATACGAATGCCTCGAGAACGATGATGTTTGATATTCACCGCCTCTGTTGGGATGAGGAGATTTTGGAGCGGCTGAATATACCGGCGCAGATGCTGCCGGAAGTGAAGCCCTCAAGCTGTATTTACGGCTATACGCAGGAATGTATGCTGGGAGACGGCATTCCGATTGCCGGGGCGGCAGGAGATCAGCAGGCAGCGCTGTTCGGTCAGTGCTGCTTTGAGAGAGGAAGTGTCAAGAACACGTATGGAACGGGCTGTTTTCTGCTGATGAACACAGGATGCGATCCGGTGAAATCGGGGAACGGACTGCTGACGACGATCGCGGCAAGCCTTCAGGGAGAACCTGTCCAGTATGCGCTGGAGGGGAGCGTGTTCGTGGCGGGAGCAGCGATTCAGTGGCTGCGGGATGAGCTTCAGATCATCCGGAACGCGGCGGAATCGGAAGCGTACTGCCGGGAGGTGGAGGATACCAACGGCGTCTATGTGGTTCCGGCGTTTACGGGCCTGGGAGCGCCTTACTGGGATCCCTACGCGCGGGGAACGGTCGTGGGCCTGACGCGCGGAGCGTCGAGGGCGCATCTGGTGCGCGCGACAGTGGAATCTCTTGCCTTTCAGGTGGCAGATGTGCTGGAGGCCATGGAGGAAGAAGCAGGTACGCCGTTTAAGAGCCTGAAGGCGGACGGCGGAGCGTGCGCAAACGATTTCCTGATGCAGTTTCAGGCAGATATCCTGGACGTAAAGGTACAGAGGCCCTCGTGCATCGAGACAACGGCTCTGGGAGCCGCATATCTTGCCGGCCTTGCCGCGGACTACTGGAAGAGCCGGGAGGACATCCGCAGAAACTGGAAGCTGGAGAGGGAATTTACCCCTCAGATGGACGGCGAAAAGCGCAGGAAGCTGAAGAAAGGCTGGAAGAAGGCGGTTCACTGTGCTTTTGACTGGGCGAGGGAAGAGTAGAAAGGAGAATGGAAGAATGGGCTTTAACGCAGGGTTATTTGACGAACTTACCCCATGCTATCCTGACACAGACGTCAGTACAGGGAAGATCCGTTACAGAAGCGCGGGGTCAAACGGAACGTACGCGGGGGTGAATATCCTGCTGTCAGATCTGACGCCGGGGCTTCCCGTGTGCATTGAGGTGGAGGGGGAGAACACGGCATTTAAGCTGTTCCGCATGATTCCCGTTCCGGTGGAGGTCAACACGGGAGCAAAGCTCCGCACGGAATACCTGAAGAACGACACCAACGAGAATGTGATCCGGCGCGCACCGTTTATGGTCTACGAGGCTTTGGAGCCGGTGTACAATATCGTGATGGCGGATCTGACCACCATGGCGCTGAACTTTAAATCTGTGATCGAATACTGCCGCGAAAAACGGATGCAGGAGTGGAAGATCCGGATCAGCCACGGAGTGTGTACGAAGGAACTGATCTTCGAGGTGGAACAGTATCCGTTCCGGGTTCCGAAGGCGGGAAAGGATACCCACAAGTTTGTCATGTGGTTCAGTCTGGACGAGATCGCGTGGTGCCACCATGTGGAAAAATGGAGTTCTGAGTTTGAGGCGCTGCTGGAGAAGTATTTCCGGGCAGCGGTATTCTCGCGCCAGAACATGATGGCGATTTCCATGGGAGACTGCTTCGACGTGGAGGAGGACGGCGTGAGGCTCAACCGTGAGCATTTCTCCATGCTGGTCCGCACAGCGCAGAGAGCCGGCATGGCCTACTTTGAGGGCGGCGCTGTCGCGGTGAGGGCGGCGCAGCTTGCCGACAATGACGCATTTTATAATTCTCTCGACCACGATGCGATCCGCAGCTCTGACGAGGTGGCGGAAGCGTTTAAGAGGGAGGCGTTTGACGAGTTTGACAATGGAAGATACGCGGTGGACTGCCTGACGCACGCGCGCGTGGACAGCGAGGAGGGAAGACGGATCATCGCCTCGATGGGAAGACAGCTCTTCGCGGCGATCCGGGAGTTCGGACTGGAAGATGTCTGGATGCAGTCCGCGCTGGACGAGCCGAATGACGCGCTGTGCGAGGTTTACCGTGAACTCACGGGAATCCTGAGAAATGAGATGCCGGGCATCCCGATCCTGGAGCCTGTGCTCCCCACGGAAAAGGTCGAGGGCGCCCTCGACATCTGGTGTCCGTCCGCGGATGTGTACGAGAACAACAGAGAATTTTTTGACCGCCAGGCAGACAGAGGAGACCGGCTGTTTGTGTACACCTGCCTGACGCCGGGAGGCAATTACCTGAACCGCCTGCTGGACATGGAGCGGCTGCGCATCGTCTATTTCGGATGGCTTCCGGCCAGATATCCCAGGATAGAAGGGTACCTGCACTGGGGAGCGAACCAGTATCTGGGCGTTGACCCGTACAAGCGCTCCTGCTGCATGTTTTCCGAACAGCTTCTGGAGTTCCATCCCAAACGTGCAATGTTCCTGCCGGCAGGAGACTTTGGGATCTTCTATCCCGGTTACCGGGAACCCTATATCTCTGTGCGCAGCGAGGCGCACCGCATCGGATATGAAGATCTGTGCATGCTCGAAGCGCTGAGAGAGAAGGATCCAGAGCGGGAGGAAGAGATTCTGGACGCAGTGTTCCGGGGCTGCGCAGACTACGAGAAGTCTGTTGAGAAGTACAGGGACGCGCGCAGAGAGCTTCTGGAAGCGCTGCTCTGAGAAAAATCTGGCTGCAGAAAAATGACGGTTGACTTTTTGGAAGATTGATGGTATTTTCTAAGTAGTTATACGACTGACGGAAGTGGAATTGACCACAGGAAGTATAATGGAAGAAGCCGACCGTCTGGGCACTGCCTGGGCTAAGTGGGCTTTTTTTGTTGGAAAAGCCGCCGGACGGGCAGGGGACATAGGAAAAGGAGAACAAGTGATGGAAATGATTTCATTAGAGAAAGAACTGCGCGGAAATGAGTATCCGGGAAGAGGAATTGTTGTTGGAAAGACTCCCGACGGCACAAAAGCCGTAGCCGCGTATTTCATTATGGGAAGAAGTGAGAACAGCCGCAACCGTGTATTCGTGGAGGACGGGCAGGGAATCCGCACCCAGGCGTTCGACCCGTCCAAGCTCACTGATCCGAGCCTGATTATCTATGCGCCGGTGCGTGTTCTGGGAAATAAGACAATCGTGACAAACGGCGACCAGACGGATACCATATATGAGGGAATGGACAGGCAGCTCACCTTTGAGGAGGCGCTGCGCACAAGAGAATTCGAACCCGACGGTCCAAACTATACGCCGCGTATCTCTGCGGTGATGCATATCGAGGGCGGAGCGTACGATTACGCGATGTCTATTCTGAAGAGCAATAACGGCAATCCCGAGTGCTGCAACCGCTATACATTTTCCTACGATAAGCCGATTGCAGGGGAGGCGCATTTTATCCACACCTACAAGTGTGACGGCAATCCGCTGCCGAGCTTTGAGGGAGAGCCGAAGCTGGTGGGAACTGATAATGATATCGACGCATTCACGAACATGCTCTGGGAGAGCCTGAATGAGGACAACAAGGTATCCCTGTTCGTGCGCTATATCGATATTGCCACAGGAAACTATGAGACACGCATCATCAATAAGAATAAATAAGCAGGAGGAGCGGTAAAATGAAAGAATTAGCATTAAAATACGGATGTAACCCGAATCAGAAGCCGTCAAGGATCTACCTGGCGAATGGGGAAGAGCTTCCCATCACCGTACTGTCCGGCAATCCCGGATACATCAACTTCCTGGACGCATTCAACGGCTGGCAGCTCGTGCGTGAGCTGAAGAAGGAGACCGGCCTTCCGGCAGCGACCTCCTTTAAGCATGTATCTCCGGCCGGCGCCGCAGTGGGACTGCCGCTGAGCGACGTGCAGAAGAAGATCTATTTCGTGGACGATATGGGAGAACTCTCACCGCTCGCCTGCGCGTACGCAAGAGCGAGAGGAGCGGACCGTATGTCCTCCTTCGGTGATTTTATCGCGCTCTCCGATGTCTGCGACGCTGATACAGCATCCATTATCAAGAGAGAGGTATCTGACGGAGTGATCGCTCCCGGATTCACAGATGAGGCTATGGAAATCCTGCGGCAGAAGAAGAGCGGAAAATACGTAGTGATTCAGATTGATCCGGACTACGTTCCGGCTCCTCTGGAGCACAAGGAGGTATTCGGCGTAACCTTCGAGCAGGGACGCCAGGAGCTTCCGATCAATGACGAGATGTTTGCGAATATCGTGACAAAGAATAAAGAGCTGCCGAAAGAGGCGCTGATCGATATGAAAGTTGCGATGATCACACTGAAATATACGCAGTCCAACTCCGTCTGCTTCGTAAAAGACGGACAGGCGATCGGCGTAGGCGCAGGACAGCAGTCCCGCGTACACTGCACCCGTCTCGCGGGACAGAAGGCTGACAACTGGTGGCTGCGCCAGTGCCCGAAGGTGCTGGAGCTGCAGTTTGTGGACGGCATCCGCCGCGCGGACCGCGACAATGCCATTGACGTCTATATCGGTGAGGAATATATGGACGTGCTGGCGGACGGCGCGTGGGAGAAGATCTTCAAGGTAAAACCGGAAGTGTTTACCCGCGAAGAGAAGCGCGCATGGCTGGATAAGATGGAGGGCGTAACACTGGGATCCGACGCGTTCTTCCCGTTCTCCGACAATATCGAACGCGCGCATAAGAGCGGTGTGAAATATATCGCGGAGCCGGGCGGATCCGTGCGCGACGATGCGGTGATCGAGTGCTGCGACAAGTACGATATGGTGATGGCGTTTACGGGAATCCGTCTGTTCCATCATTAATCAGAACAGGATATAAAAAAGCTGCCGGGACCTCCTGATATCAGGTGGCCCGGCAGCTTTTATAATGCTGAAAGCTCTAAACGGACGGCTGACGCAGGAACGCGGTCTCTTCGGCATTTTTCAGAACCTGCCGGAGCATCTCTTCATCGCGGTAAAGATCCCGGATCAGCGTGAGCTCCTGCTCCATAGTCGTACGGCTGACGGTGCGGTTATCCGTGTTGATACTGACACGTATCCCTGCCTCAAGAAACTTGTCGAGCGGATACTCGGCAAGACTTGACGCCGCCCTGGTCTGCAGATTGCTCGTGGGGCACATCTCGATGCCGATGCCTCTGCGGGCGACTTCCTGCATCAGATCTCTGTCCTGAATCAGCGCAAGCCCGTGGCCGATGCGGGACGCGCCGTATTCAACGGCTGTGCGGACATTTTCCACGTTTCCGGTTTCGCCGGAGTGAATCGTGAAAGGGATCTTTCTTCTGCGCGCTTCCTCGAAGAGTTCGTGAAAAAGTGTGTTGGGATAGCGCGACTCATCTCCCGCAAGATCCAGGGCGCAGACGCCCGCTCCGAGGAATTCCTCCATATCGTCGAGCAGACGCAGGTTCTCATCCGGCGTGAAATTGCGCATGGCGCAGGTGATAACGCCAAAAGAGATACCTGTCTTTTCTCTGCCGCGCGCAAGGCCGCGCAGCACGCTTTCGATGACCGCGCGGCAGGAGAGGCCTTTCTTTAATGAGAGCATGGGGGCAAAACGCACTTCTACGTAACGAATGTGATCGGGAACGAGAGATTCGAGAAATGCTTCCGCCTCCTCCTCGAGATGAAGCGCGGTCTGCAGGCACTGCACCGGGATATCAAACTTTGTCAGATATTCGGTGAGTGAGGTGCAGCCGCTGTCCACACAGACCTCCGCCGGCGCGACAGCGCGTCCGAGATGGCGCTCCATCATGGGGATGGAAAGCGAGCCGTCGAGATGACAGTGCAGATCCAGTTTTGGGAGTTCATGGATATTCAGCATAAGATCAGCCTCCTTTTTGTATCTCAGATCAGGGACAGAGCCAGCTCGATCATGGTTCCGAATCCGCTCTGGCGCTGTTCGGCGCTCAGCGACTCCTTCCGATAGAGATGGTCGGAGACAGTCAGAATTCCCAACGCCTTCTTCCCGGCGTACGACGCGTTCATATACAGAGCCGCGCATTCCATCTCGGCAGCGAGAATACCCATGCGTCTCCACGCGTCATTGACCCCGTCGGAAGCGTTATAGAAGAAATCCGAGGAGAGAACATTTCCCACATGGAAATTTAATGAGCGCTCCTGAGCGGAGGAGACGGCGCGGGCGAGCAGCGAGAAGTCCGCGGTCGGCGCGAATGTGCCCGGCAGCTGGTACTGGCTGGCGTAGTTGGAATCCGTACTGGCGCCCATGGCGATGACAATGTCATTTAACTGGATATGATCCTGCAGAGCGCCCGCGGATCCGACCCGTATGATCTGTTCCACACCGTAGAAATGGTACAGCTCATAACTGTAGATGCCCATGGACGGCATTCCCATGCCTGCGCCCATGACCGAAACTTCTTTGCCGCGGTACGTTCCCGTGAATGCGTACATGTTGCGGACCGCGCTGACGCGCCGGGGCTGTTCCAGGTACGTTTCGGCGATAAACTGCGCGCGCAGGGGATCGCCCGGCATGAGCACGGTTGGGGCAATCTCGCCGTATTTTGCGCCGTTGTGAGGAGTTGGCGTACTGTTCATAATGATACCTCCATTCTTGCTTTAAGATACTGTTATCATACCACAGAAGCGCGGGGATGTGAATTGGGGCTGGAAATTTGAAATAGGTTTGCTATAATAAATTGGTGTGTAAAAAATGAGGCAAAAGAGGAGGACGCAGCAGACATGCGTTATGAAGAATTTAAAGAGGGGATCCGGGATGGGATTCCCATCTGCCTGGGCTATATTTCCGTGTCCGTCGCATTTGGAATGACAGCAGTGCTCTCCGGGATTCCGGTGTGGGCGGCGGTGCTGATCTCCCTTACTAATGTGACGAGCGCCGGGCAGTTCGCGGGAATCAATCTTCTCGTAGCGCAGGGAACCTATCTGGAGCTGGCGCTGACGACGCTGATCATCAATATCCGATATTTCCTTATGTCCCTTTCCGTATCTCAGAAGGTGGAGGAGAACATGGGAATGGGGAAACGCCTGGCAACGGCGTTTGGAATCACGGATGAGATTTTTGCTGTCTCGATGCAGAGAAAAAAGCGGCTGTCCGCGCCGTATATGGCGGGACTGATTCTTACCCCCGTGCTGGGCTGGACTGGCGGCACGCTCATCGGAGCCACCGCGACGTCTCTGATGCCGCCGATTCTGTCCGCGTCGCTTGGAATCGCGCTGTACGGAATGTTTATCGCGATTATCATTCCGCCGGCCCGGATTCACAGAAGTGTTCTTTATGCAGTACTGCTCGCAGTGGCGGCGAGCTGCTGTTTCTATTATCTTCCGGGGCTTAAGAAGCTTTCGGGCGGATGGTCAATCATTATCATCACAGTAGCGGTGAGCGCGCTGATGGCGTGGAAATTTCCGGTTTCCCCGGAGGATGAGGAGGACGAGTGATGGAACAGATCAGGATCGGATATCTTCTGGGCGGGATTGCGGTCATGGCAGCGGTAACGTATATCATCCGAATGCTGCCCATGGCGATATTCCGAAAGAAGATAGACAATGTGTTTATTCAGTCCTTTCTGTATTATGTGCCGTATACCGTATTGGGAGCAATGACGTTTCCGGCGATTTTTTACAGTACGCAGTCCGTGCCGCCGGCCGCAGCGGGATGTGCCGCGGCGGTGGTGCTCGCGTACAGAGGAAAAGGACTGCTGATCGTGGCGGTCGGAGCAGCTGCGGCTGTTTTTGCCGTCCAGCTTTTGATGAACATTATCATTGTATAGCCGAATGAGGGGGCTGCCGTATGGCAGCCCCCTCTGAGGTGATATGATTAAATTGAGATGAATTCTGTTTACATGAGGTTTTGTCGTTAAGTTAGAATAATCCTGTGATCTTGCCGTTTTCGTCCACATCGATCTTCTCGGCTGCAGGAACCTTCGGAAGACCCGGCATGGTCATGATCTCTCCGGTCAGAGCCA
>CAKNMY010000058.1 GCA_930989745.1 uncultured Lachnospiraceae bacterium
TTGAATTCCGCATGCTCGGCTCCTCTTTATCCGTATCCGGCCCGAACGTAATCCTAAACACCGCGGTTGCGGAGGCGCTCGACGCTTTTTATAATGAATTAAAAGATACCCCCGCCGGGGAACTGGAACACGCGGTACACGAGCTGTTAAAGCGCGCGATCCGCAAGCACAGAAAAGTGGTCTTCGACGGCAACGGCTACACGGACGAGTGGGTGGCCGAGGCAGAAAAGCGCGGACTTTATAATCTGAAATCCACCCCGGACGCCCTGCCGCAGTTTATTGCCAAGAAGAATCTGGATCTGTTTAAAAAGCACCACATTTTCACGGAAAAGGAGGTTTTCTCCCGCTACGATATCCTGCTGGAAAATTACAGCAAGACCATCTGCATTGAGGGAAAAACCATGGCGGAAATGGTCGTCAAAGATCTGATGCCGTCCGCAGTGGCATATATGGAGAAACTGGCAAGGGAAGCATCCTCCAAAAAGGCGCTTCTTCCTGAGCTGTCCATTGAGACGGAGACCAGGCTGCTTTCAGAGCTTACGGGACTCTATAATGAGATGAGCAGAAAGACAGAAGTTCTCAGAAACGCAGTTGAAGCAGCGGATCGGGAGAGCGATCCGTTAAAGCAGGCGCAGCTCTTCCGCAGCACGGTACTCACTGCCATGGAGGAACTGAGAAAACCCGCGGACGCGGCGGAATCTCTGATTCCGGAGGAAGATCTGAGCTATCCGACTTACGATAAACTACTGTTTTCAGTTTGATGTCATACTTTTGCTGAAAGCGTTCTGAAGACATTTGAAAGGAGACAAGACGGAAATGAACCGCACAGCAGATGAAAAGTTAAAGGAAGAATGCGGAGTCTTCGGTATCTACGATATGGATGGAGGGGATACCGCCTCGACCATTTATTACGGACTGAGCGCGCTCCAGCACCGCGGACAGGAGGCGTGCGGCATTGCCGTATCCGACACCTCCGGCCCGTGGGGCAATCTCTCTTCCCACAAGGGGCTGGGACTTGTCGGAGAGGTTTTTAAGGAGGATCAGCTCAAGTCGATGCACGGAAATCTCGGCATCGGCCACGTCCGCTACTCCACCACAGGCGCTTCTGTTCTGGAAAACGCGCAGCCGCTTGTCCTGAATTATGTAAAAGGCACGCTGGCGCTCGCGCACAACGGCAATCTGGTTAATGCGCGCACGCTTCGCCGGGAACTGGAATATCAGGGGGCGATCTTCCACACGACCACGGATTCGGAGATCATCGCCTACTGTATCGCCAGGGAGCGGCTTGCCGTAAAGACCGTGGAGGAAGCCATCCTGCGGACCGCAGCCAGAATCCGCGGAGCTTACGGCCTGGTGATCGCCAGCCCGCGCAAGCTCGTCGGGGTCCGCGACCCGCTGGGGTTAAAGCCGCTGTGCCTGGGACGCAGGGGAAACGCCTATATCCTTGCCTCTGAGAGCTGTGCGCTCTCCTCGGTAGGCGCGGAATTTATACGGGATATTGAGCCCGGGGAGATCATTTCCATAACCAGGGACGGGATTTCCTCCAACAGAAGCCTTGTCCAGTCTCAGCGCGCGCACTGCATTTTTGAATACATCTATTTCGCCCGTCTGGACAGTCAAATGGACGGGATCAATATTTATGACGCACGAATCCGTGCAGGAAATGCGCTCGCCACGGCGTATCCTGCCGATGCCGATATTGTCTGTGGAGTTCCGGATTCCGGAATTCCGGCCGCCAAGGGCTTTTCGGAAACCTCCGGGATTCCCTTTGCCCTGGCGTTTCACAAAAACAGTTATGTGGGAAGAACCTTTATCAAGCCAACACAGAAAGAGCGGGAATCCAGTGTCAAAATCAAGCTTAATGTACTGAAATCCGTTGTCAGCGGCAAAAGGATTGTCCTGGTGGACGATTCAATTGTGCGCGGCACAACCATCGCTAACCTCATCACGATGCTCCGCCGCGCCGGCGCTGTTTCCGTTCATGTGCGGATCAGCTCGCCTCCGTTTCTGTACCCCTGTTATTTCGGAACAGATGTCCCCTCTGACAAACAGCTGATCGCATCTTCCCACACAACTGAAGAAATCTGCTCCATGATTGGAGCAGATTCTCTTGGATATCTGAAAATCAGTGATCTGGATCACATGGTCGGAGGAATGCCCATCTGCAGGGCATGCTTCGACGGAAAGTATCCGATGGACTGTGAACAGAAGGCAGGGCGCTGACGCGCTCTGCCTTCTGTATGATTTATCTTTTCAAACCGGACATTCTCTGCACGCTTTCAGAAAATATTCGACCTGTTCATCCGGAACATCCGCGTCAATTCCCACACAGGATACTGACAGAAGTCCCGCTTCGCCTTTTCCGCTGCGGACAAGAGACTGCACCTGGCTGCGAATCTCATCTTCTGAAGCGTTTGTAAGCTCGACCGGGCTGAAACGCGCGTTGAGCCGGATGCCCGGCAGCTTTTCGCGCACCGCTTCCAGATCGGAACCTGCTCCGACCTCGGCAAATGTCAGGCCGCGCAGCTTTGCGTAGCCATCGGCCACATGCTCCATCGTACCGCCGCAGTGATGTACTCCGAAGTTTCCAAACGCATCCGACAGGCGCTGGTCTTCAGGGAGCAGAAATTCCTCGTACAGTTCATTGGAAATCATTTCTACCGAACAGTTGGATGTCAGATAACACTGCGGCTGCACTTTCCGCACTACGGAAGTTACTCCTCCGGAATTGTCGGATGAGAGTTTCCTGAACTCCCGTCCAACCGCAATGGTCAGATCCGTGATCTTCGCGAGCAGTTTCTTTACTTCATCCGGGGCAAAATAGTATGCCATCAGCACGTTCTGCCCCATCAGATCCATGGCGATATTCTGGATTCCCATCAGATTCACATACGTCTCAACTCTGCCGTATTTTTCCAGCAGGTACGCGATCTGCTTTCGTGTCCGCGCCCACACTTCACTCGTGCCAAGATCGGGAACCGCAATCTCTTCGATCTCCTCCTCATCCAGATTTTTGCATACCACCTGGGGGGAATTATCTTCCTGATAGACGATCGGGCAGCCCATGAGCTCTGAATGCAGATATCCTGCGGCCAGAAGATCCGTCCCCAGAAGCGGGCGCTTCTTCGGGTTCTTCTCGCCGATGCCGTAAGCCCCAAATCGCTCATAAAGCGCCTTTCTCATTCTGACATCGCAGTCCATCCGGTATTCGGGGTCGTCAAAAAACTCCTGTGTAAAGCAGATCCCCTCATTTTTATGCCACCAGGACGGGTGAAAGGTGATATCGTATTTCATAAGTTTCCTCCTGAAAATCTTCGTATTTCTTTTCTTCTTACTTTACTCCCGCAAAGCAAAAAAAGCTAACAAAAATGCCGCATGTTTAGCAAATTTGTTGTAATCGTTCAGTTTTTGCGCCTACACGTTCCCGACCATCTTTTTATATTCACTCGGCGTCACATGATACATTTCCTTAAACTGCTTGGAAAAGTAAGAAAAGTTATAGTATCCTGTGTCCATCGCTACATTTCCCACCGGAAGATTTGTGGTATCAAACAGCCGCTTTGCCTCCTGAATGCGAAGCTGGTTAATAAACTTGTTCAGTGAGATCCCCTTCTCCTGTTTAAAAATGTGCGAAAGATACGAGGGATTAAAATACAGGGCGTTTGCTATGTCCTCTCTCTTGAAGTCCTCGGAAATATGCTCCATCACATACCGCTCCACCTTTTCCGCCACCATGGAATTCTTTTTCTCATTCTTTTCAAATTCCTGAAAGTAGAGATTTCTGATTCTTATGCACCATCCGCTGAGTTCCCTGACGCTGCGGTAATCCTTCCTGTCCTGGCGCGCAAGGCCTCTCACGATATCCGGAAGGGCATTTCTTCTCGCCGCTACGGTAAAGCTGTACCATAATCCGATATAAATTTCCTGCAGCTCATTCCGCCCAACGCGCTCCCTGGCCGCAAGCTCGCGGAGCAGTTCATCGAGGCGCTGGGAAAACTCTTCCCTCTTTCCGCTCTCCAGCATGGGAATCCAGTCCACCACCAGCGGATATTTATCCGGTGAGAGTTCTTCTTCCCGATTGTCCGCACAGAATGAAATACGGCTCTCCCCCATGGTTTCCGAGTAAAACAGCAGCGATTCGCACGCCGCAGGGATATCCTTCAGACGTACGCATGGTCCCACACACATCTGAAGTTTTATGCCTGCCCGATCCTCCACTTTTTTCTGAGCTTCCAGAAGGCTGCTCCGATCCTGCACGTAAAGCTTTCTGCAGATAAAAAGAAGCAGCATTTCTTCATAAAAAATTCCGGACGCGCCTCCCAGGATACTGCTCTGGTCTTCTCTGAGATACTCCAGAACATCTCTGCACTTCTGTTCCGCCTCCATCATGCCCGTGTGGTGTCCGGGAATCAGCAGCACCGGCGTCACCGGGTCCTGCTGCGTTCCCGGAAGACTGAAATACCGCTGCAGCTCTCTTAACCGGTCAGGGTAAAACGATCTTCTGCCCTCCAGCACATCTGTCCAGAACTTCTCCGCCAGCAGGGGAAGCGCTGCCCGCAGATTTTCTGCTTCCTGCGCGGCCTCCTCCTCACGCCGGATTTCCTCAATGCAGTCTGCCACAATTTTCCTGAGTTCTTCATGCGCCACCGGCTTTAAAATATAATCTTTTGCCCGATAGTGAAGCGCCTGTGCCGCATAGTCAAAGCGCGCATATGCGGTGAGCATCAGCACCCGGATCCCCGGATCATTCTCTGAAATCCAGGCGAGAAGATCGAGTCCGTTTTCCTTGGGCATTTCGATATCCGTGATCACCACGTCCACACTCTCTGTTCGGAGAATCTCCATTGCCTCCTGTACGCTGCACGCCCCGTACACATGGCCGATTCCCAGTTCCTCCCAGTGAATTCCCTCCGTGATGCCTCTCACCGCAAATATCTCATCGTCCACAACCAGCAGTCCATATTCTCTCATTTCTGTCACTCCTTACCGTCTTCTCTCTCAGCGCCAAACGTCATTCCGAATTCTCTGCGCTCATTCGGCAGAATCAGGCGCACCTGCGCGCCGCCCTGCGGCGCATTTTCCAGATATATCCTGCATTCGCTGCCGTACCACAGGCGCAGCCGCCAGACGGTATTCCGTATACCTATGTGCCGCCTGAATTTCTCCGGATATTCTTCCTCATCGTAGCATTTTAAATATTCTTCATCAAATCCCGCTCCCGTATCCAGAATCTTCACCTCAAAGTATTGCTCCGGTTCTTCCTTCCATGGCTCAGCCGAAATGGTGATCCAGAACGGACGGTTTCTCTCTTTAAATCCATGCATAATGCAGTTCTCCACAAACGTCTGGATCGTGATCATCGGAATATAATAGCTGTTCTTCTCGGGTTTTACCGTAATTGTATACCGCAGGTTATCGCCGAACCGCATCTGATTGATCCGCAGATAATTTTCCGTATACTCAATTTCCCTGTTCAGCTCCACCAGATGCTGGTCCGCGCCCTGGATATACTTGAAATGATTCGACAGATAGATCGCAAGCTGCTGCACGCTCTCATTTTCCTTCAGCACGGACATATTATAGAGAATGTTCAGCGTGTTGATATAAAAATGCGGATTAATCTGCATCTGCAGATATCTGTACTCCGCCTTCTGAAGCTGGATGCGCTTGTCATAGGTGTCAATCTTCAGATTGTGGATATGCCCGACCATATCATTGAACCCTCTGGCAATACTGGAAAATTCTCCCTTCCACTCTTCCCGGATGCGCGTATCCCAGTTGCCGGTACCGACCTGCTCCATCGCGTGTTCCAAAGTTTTGATCGGCCGCACTACCGAAATCCGCAGCAGCCAGATATAGAGCAGAGCAACCGCCAGAATCAGAAACGGGATAATGTACTGAATCCTCTGAATCACATAGAGAGGCGCAAAAATCTCCGCCTTGGATATCTCCAGACGAATCTGAAGCGGCGCCTGCTCCGACTCTCTGGTGATCACCAGATACTCTTCTCCCTTGTCACGGCTTTGATTCTTTGTCTCCTCATCTGTCAGAAGCAGTACTCTGGAATTGCCCTTCATCCCGTCCAAGTGCGGCATCAGATCTGATTCCTGGAAGACCACGCCGATATAAATGCTGCTTTTTACATAGATCGTCTTATAAATCAGAAGCTCTCCGTTTCCATCCTCCTGCATCTGCCAGGCCGACTTGGCAGTCTTCAGCTCCTCCGCCTGAGCATGAAGCGTATCGGCAGACAGCCTGCTGCCGAGCTGATACTCCGTGGTGACCACCCGGTTTCTGTCAAAGTCATAGATAAACGGCGCTCCTGACGCGGACGCGCTCAGATTTCTTCGGAGCTGATTCCGCAGAGACTGCAGCATCAGGATATAATCCGTCTCCTGCTCATAATTCCAGGAAATCTCCGAGGACAGCTGATATTTGATCTGATCCAGGTAGGAATCGGCACTTTTCAGCGCCGCGTCAATCTGCCCGATACATTCGTTCAGAAGATTTTCATTGGATTGGCTGACCTCCTTCTGTATGACCTCTCTGCTGTACGCGGTCACGCCGAACAGCACTGTCGTCAGCGGGATTGTGACAATCAGAAATGCCAGCAGGATTTTTCTGGTGAGCGTGTAATTCTTCCGGTTTTCTGTCATGGCTTCCTCCTTGGATCATCGAAAAATGCCCCCGGAAGCATGCGCATTCCGGGAGCATGGTATTTTATCTTATTCGTACAGCCAGTCCAGCTTGTCCAGGCTGTTGTCGGATAATCCGGCGTTTCTCACCCTGATCGGAGCATCCATCGGGACGATTCCCACGATCGTATAGCCTCCGGTTCCCATATAGATCTCATGCGTACCCTTCTCGTAGCGGAAAGCATGCACATTGATCAGCGGACATCCCTCGGCGTAAATTGCCGAGCCGTATACGACCGCAAGCCCTCCTCTGTCGTCCGCGTGAGTGTTCGTCTCCAGGTCCGGAACCTGCAGCCACTCCACCCCTTTCGCGTTCATATACCCCACGAGGATCAGGCTGTCCTGCGGCAGTTCTACCTTGACTGTCACACCGCTCTCAATACACTCGCCGAGTCCGAAACGGATTCCCGTAAGTCCTGTGATTTCCGGCGCCGCGCTCTGGATCGGGGAACTGCAGTCTGTGAAAACGCTTGCTCCTTTTTCTATTGTATAGGTTTCGCAGTTATTTGACAATAGTTTAAATTCCGCGCCGCGCAGCGGTTCGATGTTTGGATCTTCCTCTTCCTCCTTTGGGAAAATGCCCTCTTTCATCTCCTGTACGTGGCGGGCGAACGCAACGTACTCCTTTTCATATTCCGGCAGGCACTGGCTCCAGTGACCGTATGTCTCGCCGTTCGGGAACGGGATTTTTCTCTGCGGCGTCTGCATGCTGTTTGCGTACAGATACGTCTTTTCGGTCAGCTCTGCAAGACTGCGGTATATCTCCAGACTTTCATACAGATCTTTCTGCGCGGATTCAAGAAGCGTCAAATCGCCTTTTAATTCCTCATCCATTGTATATTTATACGTCAGCACCTTGACCGCAGCGTCTATTTTTTTTGCGTATACTCCGCAGATCATGCGGATCGCTTCGATGTCCGTAATATAGCGGTCAAATTCTTCCCGGTTGCGGGTGACGAAATCTTTTGCAGCCCGGATCTCATCCTCGGCCTCCGCCGAAAATCGAAGCACGTCGGCAGCCATCTCCACAGGCGTCTCCCCATAGTGACGCTCGCCGCTTATTTCCTTCTTCACATATTCATCCGGCTGTTCGCCCGGTGTAGAGACAGACTTCCACAGTTCCAGGTTGGGGCGGTATTTCTTCACATTGGTGAGCTGGCTCATGGTCATTCCGAGCGCCATGGTCTGACGGTTGCCCTCCGTAATGCCAATGCGCCTTAAGATTCTCGGCGCGCACTCTCCGATCGCTTCCAGGGCGTTCAGCACATGCTCCGCCGCATCCCTGCCGCATCCGAAGAACGCATCGAGCTCTTCGATCCAGTACGCTCTCTCTGTCGTCTCGTCGTAATCCGGATTCCACGCGTAGCGCATCCAGGTGCGGTACCACATCCAGTCGCGCTCCACCTGCTTCAGGCGCGGGGATGTCTTATCCGCCGCATACGGCCAGTCCCAGAAGAACAGCGGATACAGATGCAGGCCGCTCGTTCCCAGCCGGTGCATGCCCGCCTGCATACACTTCTGAATAAAACCGGGCGCCGCAAAGCGGAACGGCTCCAGGTTCGCGAGCACATGGACGTTCATGATATGCGTCTGTCCGTGCACTGTCATCTCGTTGTGCTTCTGCTGCCATTTTCCGGTCGGATAATAGGAGGTCAGGCTCTCCCCGTTGAATTTCCACTGTGTGTACAGATTGGAATACTCCTTCACCGCCTTGTGCATGATCTGCTCCGCCTTGCAGTCATGCCCCCGGAGGATCAGCGGCGGAATTTCTTTTAAGTCCGCCTGGCGGATACCCTCGTTGACCGCAGGGATGATGGTCTTTAAGAACCAGTCCTCCTTATTCTGGTCGCCGCGGAGCGCTTCACCCAGGCATACCATCAGGCCGATATGCGGGAAGCTCTTGATGAACTCCACAATGGATTTATATGTATAATCTGCCACAAGCGGATGGATTGAACTCTGCAGCAGCTCCAGATGGTGCGCCTGCGCAAACGGCAGCGGAATATGAATGCTGTAGAATTTCAGCACCACCCAGATACCTCTTTTGTCAGCCTCCGCTGTCAGCCACTCGAATACCTCGCGGTTCTTCTCAAATTCCTCCTCCGTCACCTCCAGCGCCTCCGGATACTCCGGAACTTTCACCAGAGAGGAGAACGGATGTCCGCTCCAGATATAGAGCACATTGCAGCGGTCCTCCAGCATCATATCCAGGTACTGCTCCCACAGCTCCCTGTCATAAAACCACGGAAATCTGTCCGGGGTGATCGGATATTCATACGTCAGGCGCGGCGGCTCCAGCTTCGTCTTCTGAAGTCCGATCACCGGTCCTCTCAGTTTGTAGACCGGCTGATCCTGAAACGCGAGCACTTCCGGAATGCGTCCTTCCCGGCGGATCCGCTCCGCAAGCTCCAGGCAGCCGTACAGCGCTCCCGTATCGTCCCCTCCGGAGACAACGCACAGCTTCGGAGCGATCACATTCAGGTAAAATCCTTCGCTTCCCGGAATCTCCCTGTGATAAATGAGAAGTCCTCTCTCCTCAAGATCCTTCAGATATGGCGACGTATTCCTGTTCCCAACATAGATTTTCATGCCCTCCAGCGCGCGATAGTCTTCCCCTGCTTTCTCCGGAACGCGGCTGATCTCATATCCTGTCTTTCTCAGCGCATCCTCTACGCGTGAAATTCCCAGAGCCACGCGGCTGTTTTCCTGTGCCCGCTGTATAATTACTGCTTTTTTCATCTCGCTTCTCCTCACCTCAGCATTCGAATGTTCCCTTGACATCTTTCCAGTGTTCTTCCGCATACGCCATCAGCTTCTTCGCATCCGCCATGGACATCGGATTGAAGTACAGCAGCATGCTGTGTGATCCGTATCTCTGCACCAGACGGTCCACGTTGCGGATCCAGTCATCCACGTTTCCGGTATATACCTTAATCCACAGAGACTTGCCTGCGCGGCGCGCCTTGTCATAGATCTCATACCACTCTTCCAGTGTTCCGTCCGGGCCGTGGTCGCCGCTGGTCCACTGCAGCGCGTCGATCTCCTCCACTTCCATCAGAGCGTCCACATGCTTGATCGCGTCCGGACCGTCGAGATGATAGAGCACATTATCCAGCTTTCTTGCCTGCTGACGCAGGGAATCCACGATAAAGTCACGGTACTGATTCGGGGACATGAGCGCGGAGAAATCGCACTGCAGCTTCGCGGTCTTACCCTCGCCCCAGATCTGGAAAACTGTGTAGCAGGAAGAATTGTCCTGGGAATCTTTTACAATATCGTAAAATCTGTTGTAATACTCAAAGTATACGTCCGTAACTTCCTGGATGCGCTTTTCCATCTCCTCCGGCTCGTCGATCAGGTCAAAAACCGTATTCTGCGCGCCGCGCAGGGAGGCAAGCACGTCAATATTCTCCATCAGATCGGGAATTGCCACATAGAAATCGTCTCCGGCAAGCTCGCGGCATTTCTTCACCACTTCGATATGCTTTTGGAACCACTTGTTTTCCGGATCAAACGTAAGCGGAGGCTGCTCCTCCCAGTCGTCCACACACTCGGTGAACCACACAGTTCTCTCCTGAAATTCAATGTCAGAACCCAGATACGCCGCCACGGAGCCAGGACCGAAATCAGCGCTCATATTCGGAAAACTCTCTCCCAGGAATTCGTGATTCTCGCACCAGTGGCGATAACTTGCGACCATGCGCTCCGGATTCATATATTTGTCCTCCATATTTTTGGACTTCAGTTCCTCCGGCAGCGGTTTCGCATCCTCCTTCTCTGCCACCACGATCATCAGCGGGCGTCCCGTGTTCTGATGCTTCCAGTAGTTTCTGAATTTTTCCTTTGTCTCTTCCCAGTTTTTCTTATACTTCATAGATAATTCCTCCAAAAAATTTCACCAAGGGGTTTTAACTTAATTAAATTTTACTAAATTATTATTGAAATTTCCACTGAATTCCTCAACTTATGACTTTTGTGTTACTCTTCCAACAAATCTGTTATTCTTTTGTTTTCAGCTATAGTAGACTGAAAAAGCAAAAAACAAAGACAGCGAGGTGTTTCTTCATGAACTCTGCTCCATCCCTTTTTACACGCAGACAGCTCCTCTCTCTTATCATTCCCTTAATCATCGAGCAATTTCTCAGCATCTTTGTGGGAATGGCGGATACTGTCATGGTATCGAGCGCCGGGGAGGCCGCCGTCTCGGGCGTCTCTTTAGTGGACACGCTCAATGTCCTTTTGGTCGTGCTCTTTACGGCGCTGACCGCAGGCGGCTCTGTCGTCATCTCCCAGAATCTCGGAGCAAAAAATTATAAATACTCTGTGCGCGCTTCCCAGCAGCTTCTGCTCTCCGCTTCGGCGCTTGCCATTGTGATGACACTTGTGGCGCTTGCCGGCAATTATTGGATCCTGCATCTGGTGTTCGGAAATGTTGCCCCCGATGTCATGGAAAACGCGAGGATCTACTTCTTTATCATGGCGTTCTCGTATCCGTTCCTCGCCGTTTATAATTCCTGCGCCGCCATCTTCCGCGCCATGGGGAACTCAAAGGTGTCCATGATCGCTTCTCTGATTATGAACCTGATGAATATCTGCGGAAACGCGCTGCTGGTCTACTGTTTCCGCATGGGCACTGCCGGAGTCGCAATCTCTTCGCTCGCGGCGCGTATCTTCGCTGCTGCGGCTCTGCTTTTGCTTCTGCGCCGCCCAAAGCAGCCCATCGTCCTGCGCTCCTATACGCTGCGCTTTGACTTTCCGATTATCAGAAAACTGCTGTATATCGGCGTTCCGAGCAGTGTGGAGACAAGTATTTTCCAGGTCGGAAAGCTGCTTGTTCTAAGCGTGGTCGCGGGCTTTGGCACCAGTGCTACTACAGCAAACGCCGTTTCCAACTCCCTGGCGCAGTTTCCTGTGATCCCCGCCGGCGCAATCGGTACCGCGCTGATCACAATTGTGGGACAGTGCGTGGGCGCCGGAGCGTATGAAGCGGCATCTTATTACACCAAAAAGCTGCTTCTCATCACCCACGGCATACTCGCGGCGACAAACCTTGTGATGTTCTTCGCCTGCCCGTATCTGCTTCCCCTGTACAATCTGACGCCGCAGACGCTTGACACCGCCGTGCTTCTGGTTCGATTTCACTGTATCAGCGCGATCTTCCTGTACCCGGAGTCCTTTATGCTCACGAATAGGCTGCGCGCTTCCTCGGATGTCAAATATCCGATGGTGGTTTCCATTGTCTCCATGTGGGTCTGGCGCGTGGGCTTCAGCTACATTCTCGGCATTTACTTTGGGCTTGGCGTCCTGGGCGTCTGGATCGCAATGATCACAGACTGGCTGTGCAGAAGCATCTGCTTTATGGTAAGATTTCAGAGAGGGAAATGGAAAACCATGAGTATTTCCGCCTGAACATAAAAAAAATATGGAGGATTTTACAATGTACATCATGTCATACTTCCTGGACAGCGACCAGGCAATGCGCATCGCGGCAGGCGAAAATCTGCTGCGCTTTGAGGACATCAACGGCGGGAAACCGGTGCTTGATCTCTCTCCTGTGGGAAAGATCATCCGCGACCCGTATGTCCTCAGGGACGAAACGGGCATCTACCGCCTCTTTTTCACGGACAACTGGTACAGCAATACACTTGGATACAGCACCTCCAAGGATCTGTATCACTGGGACGAACCGCAGTATCTGAAGGTCATGGGCGAGAATGAGGATGTCTGCAACTGCTGGGCTCCTGAACTGTGCTATGACAGAGAGCGCGAAGCGTGGATGCTGTTCTGGTCCACGAGCTTTTACTCTCTGAACACGGACAAGCGGATTTCCAACCGCATCTGGTACTGCCACACAAGAGACTTCAAAACGTACACTCCCGCGAAAAAACTCTTTGATCCCGGCTATCAGGTGATCGACGCTTCTATCCGCTGCTTTGACGGCTGGTACTATATGGCATTCAAGGATGAACGCGGACACAACAGCGATCCGCGCTACGCCGCCATCCGCACAGCGCGCTCCCGCGACATCACGGGACCGTACACCGATATCTCTCCTCTGCTGACACGTTACCGCACCGAGGGGCCGCTGCTCATCGAGGAGGACGGATGGATGTATCTGTTCTACGACTCCTTCGGGGACTCCAGCTACCGCGGGATGCGCACGAGAGATTTTATCAAATGGGAAGATGTCAGCAGCCGGATGCACTTTCCGAAGGACTGCAAACATCTCTGTATTCTGAAAGGGGATCTGCCGCATTAAAGCGCGGCAGCCCCTTATTCTTTACGCTTTTCTCCTGAGCGCCAGCACCCAGTCAGAATGTCCCTCCAGCCGCTTTACCGGAGTATATTCTGCCTGTTCTCCGCCGTTTGCGGTCCCAAAGTAACTGTACGCTCCTGTGACGGGATCCATCCAGTAAGCGTCGAAACTTCCGGTATACTCTGTCAGATCCAGCGCAAATGGCCTGCCGCTGTAATCGTAGCAGAAGATATAGTCCTCTCCCGCAAAGACCGAGATCCTGTCATATTTTTCTCCCTCTTCGCCCGCCAAAAGATGCTGCGCCGCAGAACCGTTCTGATAGTCCACGCTCTCCATCAGATTTTTCAAATGTGCCATCTGCATGGCCCCGATATTGTGCAGCGCTTCCCGCCAGTCCTGCCAGACGCTGAAAGCGCCCTTTGTCTCGCGCTCTTTGTTAAAGAACTGCATGATCGCGTTGTCGCCGAACGTATGCCCGAAAGCTCCGGCAAAGACGGACCAGTAAGCGTATCTTCTCGTATCCCAGGACTGCCAGTACGGCTGGCTGCTGTCGTGAAGTCCCTGGACGATCTGCTCGTAGGAGGGTTCCCCGTCGACCGTCGGCTTCTGCGGCACGCGCGCCAGATCGCGCTTTACATACCGCCAGTTATCCTCTCCATAATTGTCCGGATTCTTCCCGTTATCATCCCACGCGCCGAGCGTCGTCTGGTCGTATCTGCGGTGCCCGGACTGGAACATATTAAAATCCAGCCATGGCTCTTCGTGGAACCAGAGCGAAGAGGAGGTCCGTCCAAAGGGATGGAAGCCCACCAGCTGCCCGCAGCTCTCCTCCTTTAATCGCTTTCCGATATGGCGGAACACTTCGGGCGCGGCATCTCCCTTCACATCACCGCCCACAAGCCAGATCACATTCGGGCGCTGTCCGAACCGTTCCAGCAGAAAGTCCAGATACGGATCGGCGTTTTCGAGATTTAATCTCCCGGATGAGACATTTCCTCCCCAGGTGGGCAGCAGCGCCATATAAAGCCCCAGCTCCTCTGCCATGGATACAATGCGCTCCGTTCTCTGCCAGTAGCCTCCCTCCAGATCCGGCGAAGCGTAATCCTCATTTTTTAAGGCGTGCGCTCCATCGATATTTTTCTGCGGCCACTCATGGATCAGAGTCGCCTGGATGACGTTATATCCCTTCTCTTTTCTGTTTCTCAGATATGTATACGCCTCTTTCTCAGTCAGCTTCCCGAAGATCAGCCATGCCGTGTCCCCCAGCCAGAAGAATGGGCGGTCACCGGTGCATAAGTATCTGTGATTGCCGCTGACACGCAGCTTTCCGTAGTCCCATGGTTTCATATCTACCTCTTTTCCGAGCCGGACGCCGGCTCATCGTATTGTTCGTTCCATTTCGTGAAGCCTGCCGTACAGCGCTTCCTGCTCCTCTCCCGTCTCACAGTATGTCACGGCGATCAGTTTCATTCCCGGCTGATACAGCGCCGCAAACGCATCCATTGCGTCAGGTCCCACGGCGCGGGCGTTCAGTATGATCCCGCTTCCGGCGAATGCCCTGCCAAACGGCTCCGGAACGTTAGGCGACGGATCTGTCTGGGCAGTAAATGCGCCGTCCGCCATCAGGATTCCCTTCATATTTTTGACCATGGGAATCTTCTGCTCCCAGTTTCCGCAGGAGTGGAAAACCACGCCGCCGAACTGTTCGCCCAGCCACTCGTCCGCGGGCTGGAATAAATCTCTGTAATCTTCCTCCGCGATCATAATGCTGTTGTCATCGCTCAGACCGATGCCTTTTAAAATCCTGCTGCTCGCAAAGCCGTGTCCCGGGGATGCGAGCGCGTCTCCGATGATAACCCGCTGCTTTTTCAGAAAATCCGCCAGCAGCCTCGCAGTCATCATCGCAGCTTCGCGGACTCCGTCGGGATCGTCATACACCTCCATGAACAGATCCGTGATTGGAAGCAGATAGGAGAGCATATTGATCGGGGACTGCACATCCGTCATCGACACAGGAACCTGTCCCTTCGTCTTATCCATAAAGTATTCCGTCATTTCCAGGATCTGCCGTCCCGCGGGCGTTCTCTCGATCGGAAGCGGATCCGCCGCAAGAAGCTCCTGCACGGAATGAAAGAGCGGTTTTACCGCCGGGGCCTGTCCCTCCGGGAATTCATACGCTCCGCCGAAGCAGCCCGCAATATAGCCGATGCCGTACCACGGCTCCAGGAAGTTCGCGATATCCGCACGAAATTCCAGGCTTTTCTGCAAGGCGCCGAGCTGCAGTGCGAGGGACTCTTTATAGTCCCTGCACTTATCATAAAACACTCCGTCCGCGCGCACGCGGCGGTATACCAGAATGCCGCTGTCCGCCGCAAGAAACGATTTCTGGCGCTCTGCAAGCAATGCTTCATAGTCCGCATACCGGACAAAATCAAATTTTTCACACGACACAGGCTCTACCTTTGTCCCCTGTGAATCGCGTTTGTTATACTGAAAGGTATTTTCGTTTCCCATATCAGAATCTCACCTCTGCTTCTGTTCCGTCCCAGAGCATTTCCTTTTCCTGTACGTTTCCGTCTGTGTGGAGCATAATGCGCAGCTTTTCGGGATATCCGCAAGCGGTCTTCTCAGCCTTTGCGGTGAATTTATGAGATTTTTCCTCCCATTTTAGCTCTATCAGGCTGTACGCGCCGTTCTCATAGCTGTAATCCGTCCCGCTGTCCTCATACAGTTCAAAGCTTCCGTCGGCACCTCCGTAAATATGTATCTCATCCGCCGGCTGCATTGCCTTTGATGATTTCGGAATAACGGCGCCCGCGCGGATGAACACCGGCATGGCAGTCACCGGAGCTTCCACAGTGATTCTTCTGCCTCCGCTGTACAGCGTTCCGCTCTCCTCCTCATACCAGTCGGCTCCCTCCGGGAGATACACGCTGACGCTGTAATCCTTCTCAAGCGGCGTGCTCTCGGGGCCGTACTCCATCGGGCGTGTCACCGGGCAGACGAGGAACGCCGGGCCGTACATATATTCCTCCCACATCTCCTTTACCGCCGGATCTGCTTCAAAGTCGAACATCAGGCTGCGCAGAATCGTATAGTCCTCGCTGTATACCTTCCATGCAAGGGAATACGTATACGGCAGCATGGCATAGCGCTTTTCAATATATTTGACAATCGTATCGTAATATACGGATCCCTTCTCCCCGAAGTTCCACGGCTCTCTCGGAGTATCGGTGCCGTGGGAACGCATCATTGGAAGATATGCGGCAAACTGCAGCCAGCGGACGTAAAGTTCCCGGTATCCCAGATCTTCCACACCCTTCTCGAAGAGTCCATGCCAGAACCACGGCTGCGGTCCCGCGGCGTCCGGATTATTGATAAATCTTCTCCAGCACTCCAGTGTTCCGGTAAAGAAAGCGCCCGCATCGAGCGTCCAGTATGGGATTCCCGACATGCTCATGCTCAGCCCTTCCGCGATCTGATGCTTCAGCACATCCCATGTCGCGGCGATATCTCCCGACCAGAGGATTGTGCCGTACCGCTGAGAGCCCAGAGAGCCGGATCGGGTGAGATTCGCCACGCGCTTTGTACTGCACGCTGCGCGCTGGTGCTCATAGATTCCCTGCGCGTGCTTCAGCGCAAAAATATTCGCGACGCGAGCGTCCCAATATTTGTTCGTGGAGTCCTTCGCCATCTGATACCGCTCGTCATCCTCCCGTTTTTTCGCTCCGTTCCAGTCCGGTGTGAAGGGTTCCGTGGAATCGCACCACCAGGCGTCGGTTCCCGCCGCGAACAGCTCCCGCTCACACTGCTTCCAGTACAGGTCTCTCGCCTCATCGTCAAACGCGTCGTAGGTAGAGAGGTTCATCAGCAGTTTGCCCGCCTGCGCCATCTCCGCGTTGTTCTCCGTACCCCTGTTCATATTCGGCCACACGGAAATCATGAACGCGATATTGTCTCTGTGCAGCTGCTCCACCATAGCCTTTGCCTCCGGGAAGCGGCTCTTGTCAAAGATCTTGTTGCCCCACTTTCCCTCCTCCCAGGAGTGCCAGTCAAGTACCAGGCAGGAAACCGGGATCTGCCGTTTCTTAAATTCCGCGGCAGTCGTCAGGATTTCCTGCTGTGTCTTATAGCGCTCTTTGGACTGGATATAGCCGAATGCCCACTTCGGGAGCATCACCGCTTTTCCTGTCAGAAAACGGATACCGGCAATCAGTTCATCGAAATTTTTTCCTGTGATCACATAGTAGACGAGCGCGTCCACGGCATCGAAATCAAACGTCATCGTA